>JAGSHB010000071.1 GCA_023954815.1 Myxococcales bacterium
CATCGTCGTGCGATGGCTATACAACCCAGTCACTGGGTCACGGCCGCCTAAGTCGCGGATCGTCTCCGTACGACGCAATGCCGCTAGCACTGTCAGTACAGCCGTTTCAGCGGAAAAAGGCCGGACAATCCAGGTGTCTAGCCGACAACGGGCTGCGCGCTGGCAGGTCGCAGCGTCGATGCCGTCGACCACCGCCAGGATCGGAATGGCCTCGCACGCACGCACGGAACGCAGCTGGCTCGCGACATCCAACCCATCAAAATCGCGTAGTTTGGCCTGAACAACAATCGCGTCTGGCTGCACGCGAGCGACCCGCTTGAGCACGCTGGGCACGCTCTTTTCGACGACCACTTCGAGGTGGCGGGCGGTCAGCGCAAAGTCCAATTGGCGAGCCAATAGCGCATCGTCGGCCAAGACCAATACGCGACTGCGGACGGACAGCTCAATCGCCGTGCCGGCACCAGACACGATGTTGTCCTGGCGGGCTTGCTCCTTGCCGATGGCTTCTTGCAGCGCAGCGAGGCTCTCCCCCTCCCACACCAACAGCGGCGGATGGGCTGGCATGAGATTGAGACAGTTGCGCGCGCTCGAGGCGACCAGATCCATCCCGTAGCTACCAGCACCACCGATGAGCTTCTGCAGATACATGCGCCACGCCGAAATACGACGACTGGGCTCGCGGTCGAGTTGCTCTAAGAAGCGGTGCAGCTCACCGCCGATGGTCCGTAACCACCGCGCCCGCAGGCGATGCAATGCGTCTGCTGCCGACGTGTCTTGCCGAAGCGCAGCGGGTAGGGCGCCGCGCTCATTGAGAAAATGTGCCAGCGCATCAAGGCCAGCCGCGCCGTGCAAGAAATGGGCGTCACTCAGTATTTCGCGGGCGACATCGTACACCTGCTGATCTTGCAGACACTCAAACCATACGATGTGCTCTCGCTCGCCTTCCGTAGTCGGTAGGCTCGCCCAATCCGACGGTGGTCCAATCGCCACAACCACATCAGGGTCGCTCTCGACCAGTTCGCAGGCACCGATACGCGCCCGGAACTCCTTCTCCATGTCCGGTGCGAGCGCATCCACATCGCCTAGCAGCTGAACGCGTGAAGGAAGCGCCGCCGCCTCGAGTTTCAGCTCGTCGGTCTCGCTGACCTTCCAGCCGCCGCCCGTCTGCCGAACGGCGACGGCGGTCACCGGTCTTGAGTTGGCCATCTCAGGCGCGCGAATCTTCGGCAGATTGACGACAGGTGCGGTCAGGACCAACCGACTGCGATCGACGCCGCCGGTCATCGTCGCGTGGTGGCGCGGTCCCGCGAGCTGCACCGGCAAGCTCTTCGCGTCCACCCCCTCCAATTCCGGTCGCCGCTCTGTTCGGGTCAGCGCATCGCGCCTCGACAGTTCCACCTCGTCCCCCCTCGGCGGCTCATCGGAGCGATCGACCTCCCACTGGAGGCGATTTTCGTCCGAGGCGCCACGTCTGTGACGCAGGCGCGGAGGGAGTCTGACATCAGGCACACCGCGACCACTCGGCGGAGGGGGAGGGAGCTCCTCCGATCGCCGATAATCGATCTCCGTGGCCGTAATCTCAGGCCCCGCGCTGCGCGAGGACTTGTTCTTATCGATGTTCAAGCTCCCTTAGCAGCGACCGCCATTGCTTCGAAGTCGGCGGTCCCGTGCGTTTTGGCGGCGGTGGTGGTTTCGGTTGGACCTTCTTGCTGAGAGGAGGATGGTCGTATCCCGAGCCGTCGCCGTCGATAAATATCGGATTTACAAATGCCAGGGGCAGCACCTTTCTCCCGCCAACAATTGGAGATGGCAGCGGTTTCTTGCCGTGCGCCAGGGCGACGATGTAGCCGTCCTTGCCGGTACCTGTGAGCTCGAATTTCGCCGTCAACACATAACGCTGCGTTTGCTTGTCGAAGCCGGCCGTGAGCTTTTGAGCTGATTTTTCAAAGCTGTGGACTGCAAATGGCTTGGGCAAATCGTCAACGAACTCACCGGCCAAGGCGAAGGTCTGTGTCGGCGTGTGGTAGAGCTCGACTCGGTCGATGTCTGCCCAATAAGCCGCCTGAACCTCCACCGTCACCGTCGCCATGGTGCCGAGCGGCAGCGCGATAGTCTCGCCCAGTGCCGCCTTCTTGTCGCCTTCGGTGATCCACATGCGCATGAACAGGCCATCCGAACCCATCGCCTTGCCGTCGTGCATCGCCTGGGTGAAGCCCTTCATGTCAAACGTCTGCGGTGTGTCGGTTTTGTCACCCACGTAGACATAGGTGCGCGCGCCGCCGGCTTGGCTACGCAGCGCGCTGTGGGCATCGGAGACCGCCGTACCAGTCCACCGCACGCCGCGCGAAAGCAAGGTGAACCACCAATTGACGATCTGGCCGAAGTTGTCGCCGCCAAAACCGCTCGAGCTTGGGGCGCCGGTGCTGCGATGTCCGGTCAGCAACTCCATCGCGTCGAATTTGTCGGTGAACATGCCTGTATCGCCGGTCTTGTCATCCGTGGCTTTGTCGGAGACACGGAACGGCGCGCGCGGGGCGAGGCTGATGCCGCCGAGAACGTCCGCCTTCACCGCGCGCAGATAGCTGGTCGGGTGATTGAGCTGCACGACGGGCGTAAACCCGGGGCCCATCTTCGACAGCTGCGCGCGAATGGTCGGCGGATCGAGCCCCTTGCCTGCGCCTCCCCCCCAATCTGGTGCGCCCCCTGCGAGGTCGTTCGGGTCGTGCTTGAGTGGGAACGCGTTGAAGTGGCCATAGTCGAAGGGGGTCACCTCCACTCCTGACATGAAGACCAAGCGGCTCTCCGCCTTTTCCGCCTTCACCTCGGGCGACAAGTCACTGATAAAATCGTGGTCGGTCTGCACCAGCACATCCACGCCCTCGGCCAAGAAACTGCGCACCCGGCGGCGGTTTTCGACCGGCGAGTCAGGCGAATTGACAGCGTGTACATGGAAATCACCCGATAACCAGCCGGTTGTATCGACCGCTTTGTACAGTTTGGCGTCCAGCTTGGTATTCGAGCCTGACGTCACTTCGAGGGCGTGGCCGCCTGTCGTGTGCGCATCCGTTGGCCACAGGCTGTGAGTCGGCCCGCCGCTGACGATGACCTTATATTTCCCGGTGGGGAGGTCGATCGCAATTTCGCCGTCTACCCCGATAAAATGGGCGTCGTAGGCGTCGTCGCCTGGTCGGTCGGCGCCGCTATCGTACAGGGTCGTTGGCGCGCGCTCGCATTCGCCAGGGCAGTAAATGGTTACTTTTGCTGGCCTTTTCTTGCCGGCGCCGTCCACAACGAAAATGCGTAGCTTGCCGGTCTCACCAAAGGTCAGTTTGGGCGCTTTGCTCGATAGATCGACTAGATCGGAGACCCCGAAAGCTGGATGCCAGGCCTGCAGCTGCCAACCGCCGTCTCGGGCACCCGCTGGCGCGTCGACTGAGAAGCCGCCATCTGCACCACTGACGGTTTGGGTCTGTGCCGCCGACTTGTACAACAGAGACACCCGCGCGCCCTGGATCGGCTTGCCCTTCGCATCCACTGCGGTGCCAGTGACCGCGGCCAATTTCATGCCACGACCCCGCCAAATCGGTGCGCTGATGCTGTTGAGGTCGCCGGTGCCCGCGACCGCGAGGTGGTGACGGGTCACCGTCTGGCCCGGTTTAACGTGCAGCGCCGCAACGGAGGCCTCAAACTTGGTCTTGCCGCCGAGCAACAGCGGAAGGACCGAATCGGTCCCCATCAGCACGCCGCCAGCGCCGCCAACCGCCAAATAGCCTGCGCCGGGCCCGCCTTTGGCCAGCGGCGGGGCGTATGCGTGACTGCCCCGAGGCGAGCGAAAAGCCAAGTAATCCAACTTCTGAGCGCCAAATCCGCCGCCCGAACCGAAGCCGTTGCTGGAGCTCGCCGGGTTGAAGAACTCGACCTCGCCGCCGCTATCGATGAGCTCGCCGGTGCCGATGACAAATTCCTTGTCACCGTCATTGCGATAGGCCGTGACGATCCGCAACGCCGCATCATCAGGGGCCAAGATGTAGTAGCGCGTGATGGTGACATCGAGGTCAGCGTCCGGGTCCATCGGGATTTCGAGATCGTCCCCGAACAGCGGAAAATTCGCCAACATCGAGGGCAGGTTGATGAAGTCGAGGAGCGTGTCGGTGCCGGTCACCGCGAACACCACCGGGCCGCCTGCCTTGCCGTCGGCCAAGACCTCAAAATGGTCGGGTTTGAGCGTGCGCCCCAGGTTGAAGAGGATGCAGTGCTCACCCATCTCGTCGTCGGACCACGAGCCGTCTGCCCGCTTCGCTGATCCATCGAGCAGGGTGCCGCCCCATGGGCAAACGCCGATGTGCCGATCGTCGCCCTGAATGGCGTAGCGCACGAGGGGATTGCCAATGATCCAGTCGCCCTTCTTTGCCTGAGCGGCGCTGCCCTTGAACCCATCGCCGGACTCAAAGGGCCGAACGTAGGCACCTGTGGCTGTGGTGTTGGGTAGATGATCGCTGAGATCCGCTCCGACGTGCTTTCCAGGCGGCAGCACCAGGCCACCATCCGCAGCGCCGACCTCACCAGCCGCATCGAGGGCCGCAGCGTCAGCGGTGGCGTCGGGCTTTGGATCGGCATCGTCTTGCGAACACGCCCACATCAGGGATGCAGCGCCGAACAGCAAGGCTACAATTCGCAAAGCGCGGGGGGCGTCCATGCGTGGGTGTCGCGAGCCGGGGCTCTTGGGTCGAAATGGCGTCATCGAGGCTACCTAGTCAGAGGAAATTACGCCGCTCAAAGCTGACATATCAGGCCTGACAATACGAATATTCTAGCCGAAACCTCGATGACTCGTAGCTACAAAGCGGCGCCAGTGACCACCCGCAATCGCCGCTAATTTCTGGTCCAAGGCGCCGAAAAGACGGGCGCGAAGCTCAAAAACCGCTGGCAATGAAGGTCAACCGCGCCACTGTCCCTCGGACACTTTGAGCCGTCGCAGCATGGGCGTCTTCTTGTGGTGATGGTCTTCCATGCGGCGCAGCACGTTGTCCAAAAAGCGCACACTGTCGAATACAAACGGCCCCTTATTGAGCATGACGCACTCGGCCTGACCGCTCATTGCCGCGTCGGTGACCTCTGCGCGTGTGGGAATGCCGGTCTTGGTCAACTGCTGCAGCACTTCTGTCGCCCAAATGACGGGAACGCGAGCCGCCTCGCACAACCACAAGATCTCCTCCTGGACTTCGGCCATGCGATCAAATCCGACCTCTACGGCGAGGTCGCCGCGCGCGACCATGACCCCAAGTGGCGGGCGCTGCAGCCCGGCGAGGAGCAGGTCGGGGAGCTGCGCGAAGCCGCGGGCGGTCTCGATCTTCAAGATTGTGCCCATCTCTCTGCGAGTACGAGCAGCGAGTTCGCGATGCAACTGCGCCACGTCGGCTGGGTCGCGCGCAAAAGATAGCCCCACAATATCAGCGTGCTCGACCACCACATCGAGGGCTCGCAGGTCGGCAGGTGCTAGCGCTGGGATGTCCAGCTGGGTCTCAGGGGTGTTGATGCCCTTGTTTTGGCGAATCTTGCCGCCGCGTGTGATGCGTAGGAGCACGTCGCCGCTGTCTCCCATGGCCCGTTCGACGCGGGCGTGCACCTTGCCGTCATCGAATAGCACCCGCTGCCCGAGCTGTAATGCGGGTAGCACCTCGGGCAGGGTACAGCCCACGCTCGCAGGGGTCGGCGGCTGGGCGTCGACCTGGGCTGGCTGCCCCAAACAGTCGGGACCAGCGAGGCGCAGCACATCACCTGCGGCCAACAACAAGGTCGCCCGCGTCTGCGGCAACTCACCGACTACGAGCGGCGGCCCGGCACCCTCGCTCGGGATGAGCGTGAGCCCCGCGATCAGGACCACCGTGCGTGGAATCTCAACGAGGACGACGCTCTTCCGCACCTCACGAACCACAAGGGTGCGCTCCTTGCCGCGTAGGTCGGTCAGCTGCAGAATTTGCCCGGCGGCGAGGCGTCCCAGCTGGTCCACGGGAATCGCGTGGGGCGCACGACGTTCGGCGTTGGCGCGGCTCCCTGGGGCGAACAATGCGGCGATGACCGGCCGGCGCATGGGACCACTGCCCCGCTTGACCTTGATGCGCAGCGTTCGGGGGCCAGGCGACAGGGCAGCCGTGCGAATCTTGGGGCCACAGAGATCCATCAAAATTTTGCAGTGCGCCCCCGCTTCGGCCGCGGCGGCGCGAATGTGTGCGGCCATGGCGATCCACTGCTTGGGGCCATCGTGCGCGCAGTTGATGCGGGCGACCTGAGCGCCCGAGGCCACAAAGTCTTTCGCCCACGCGGGATCGGTCGCCGCCTGAGAAGGCAGAGTGACCATGATGCTAGTCCGTCGATGCGCCGCCGGAGGCCCAAACACAAGCGCTGCCTGCGCGGAAAGCCCGAGATTGTCGACCGATTGCGTACTTTCGGCTGCCCGTAGCTGCGTCTTTGAAGGTGCGCCGGCCAAGCTATCTAGGGCCCCCAGCACGGCGATGAGCGTCCCCTCGACGTCGGCCTCCATGCGCCCAAGCGAGCTCAAGCCCATGGCAGCGAGCCGCATCTGCAGATGCCGGATGTCATGGCGACGGATCGCGAGGTAGTGCACGAGGTTTGCGGCCCCCGGACGATAGGGCGCGGCGATCGCATGTAGCTGCGGCGCGTAGTGCTCGGCGAGCGCACGTGCTTCGCTGAGCAAAGTGGCCACCTGGTCCCTACATGCTGCGATCGCGGGGTCGGACATGGGCGCCTCCAGGACTGTCATCATAGGGCTAATGCCGTGCCGTGTTGCTTGCAAACAGCAGTTGTGGCGATCGCCAGACACGCGCCATGATATACACCAGCCGCTGTTGTTTTCCGCCCCGGCGCCGCCTAGCGCCACCTGGCGCCAACTCGCCCCGCTCCGGTGCCCTCGTGCCACCTAGCCGGGCGCCGCGCTTGAAGAGTCTGCCATGATCGACCTACTCGCCGAACACCCCTCCCTGCAAGAGATGAGCGGCCTCGACGCCGCTTTTCTTTACCTCGAGACACCCAGCACGCCGATGCATGTCAGTGGGCTGAGCATCATGGAGGGCACGCTGACGTTCGACCGGTTTCGGCAGCTGCTGACCGATCGATTGCACCTGGTCCCGGTGCTGACCCGGCGACTGGTGGACGTGCCCATGGGGCTCGACAAGCCCTATTGGATCGATGATCCCGACTTCAACCTCGACTGGCATGTGCACCACAGCGCCCTGCCCGCGCCGGGCGATTGGGGCCAGCTGCGCAGCCTGTGCTCGCGGATCTTTTCGCAGCCGCTCGATCGCTCCAGACCCCTGTGGGAGATGGTGCTGGTTGAAGGGCTCGACAGCATCCCGCAGATCCCGCCCGGCTCGGTGGCCGTGATCAACAAGATCCACCACGCCTGTATCGACGGCATGAGCGGCGCCGACATCGTCGGCATGCTCTTCGACGTGACGCGCGAGCCTCGGGTCATCGAGCCGCCCAAGGCCAAGGTCCATGCCCAAGCGCCGACGGACATGGAAGTACTCGCCCACACCGCCAAAGCGCTGGTGTCCAGGCCGAAGAAGCTGCCGAGGCTTTTCGCCGATGCTGCCAAGGCTTTTGGGCGTGCGACGGCCCTGGCCAAGGCCGCTCCAGAAGCCCCGCCAACGCTGCCGTTTCAGGCCCCGCCTACCCCATTGAATCGGCCGATTTCGTCAAACCGGCTTTGGAATGTGGCCTTGCTTGAGCTGCACCGGGTCAAGCGTCTCAAGCGCCTGATGGGGTGCACCGTCAACGATGTGGTGCTCGCGATCTGTGCCGGCGCGCTGCGAAACTACTTGGAGAGTAAGGGCCAGCTGCCCAACGAGCCGCTGGTGACCATGGTGCCCGTGTCGACGCGCTCGAAAGCCGAGAAGAACACCATGGGCAACCAAGTCTCCGCGATGTTCATTCAGCTCGCTACCAACATCAAAGACCCGGTGGAGCGGCTGCGGCGGATTCACACGAACGCCTCCGTGGGCAAGACCTATCAAGGTGCTGTGGGAGCGAAGAACCTGGTCAAGGCAACAGAGTTCGTGCCCTTTGGTCTCGCTGGCCAAGCGGCGCGGGCCTACTCGCGCTCGCAGCTGGCGCAGCACCACCGACCGATCTTCAACTGCGTCATCACCAACGTGCCGGGGCCGCAGGTACCGCTCTATCTCAACGGTTCGCAGCTGCTCGCGCAGATGGGCTCCGCGCCGATTCTCGACGGCATGGGCCTGATGCTCGTGGTGACGAGCTACAACGGCGTGTTGGCCATCAGCCCGACGTCGTCGCCGGCGGTCATGCCCGATCTGGACGACTTCAACCGGATGCTGTGGGAGTCCGCCAACGAACTTGAAGCGGCGATCAACGCCCTTGGGCTCAGTGAAAACGGCCCGGAGATCGAGGCCGGCGCGGTCAAAGCCGTATTTGATGCGGCCAAGGCCAAGTTGGATGCGCAGCCCGACCTGGAGCTGCCAGCGACCGGCGTCTATCGCTTCGAAGTGACCGGTCAGCAGGCGCAGGTGTGGACGTTCCGCCTAGAGGAGACGCGCTCGCTGCTGGCCGAGGATACGGACGATGCCATCTGCTCCATGCGGATGGGCGACCACGACTTTCTCAAGTTGGCGGCGGGTAAACTCGACGGTCCTGGCGCGTTTATGTCCGGAAAACTCAAGGTCAAAGGCGATATCAAGGCGGCGATTGGCTTCGGTCAGGTGCTGGCCAAGCTCGCAGGCTAGCGTCCTACAATTCAGCGCAGCGCGTACCCGCGCCCATTGGAGTTGCCCCCATGCGCCAACTGACCCTCACCCTGCCCGATGACTGGCATCTGCACTTGCGCGATGGCGCTGCGATGACAGCTGTGACGCCGGATACCGCCCACCAATTTGGTCGGGCCATCGTGATGCCGAACCTCAAGCCGCCGGTGGTCAACACGGAGATGGCCCACAGCTATCGCGAACGCATCTGCGCGGCGGTGCCCGAGGGTACGCCCTTCAACCCCCTGATGACGCTGTACCTCACAGACCGCACGACGCCAGAAGAGATAGCCCTCGCCGGCGCGTCGCCGCACATCTATGCCTGCAAGCTTTATCCTGCCGGGGCGACCACCAACTCGGATGCGGGCGTGACCGACATCGCCGCCATGGGTCCGGTCTTTGACGCCATGGCTGAGGCTGGACTGCTGCTGCTCCTGCACGGCGAAGTGACGGACAAGGACGTCGACATCTTCGAGCGGGAGACCGTCTATCTGGACCGGGTGTTGGCGCCGCTGCTCGCCCGTCACCCGACCCTGAAGGTGGTGTTGGAGCACATCACCACCGCCGCTGCAGTGCAGTTCATTTTGGCACAACCGGCCCGAATTGCCGCGACGATCACGGCCCATCACCTCCGCAATAACCGCAACGCCATGCTCGCCGGCGGTATCCGGCCGCACCTGTACTGCCTGCCGATTCTCAAGCGTGAAAGCGATCGCCAAGCGCTGTTGCAGGCGGCCACATCGGGCGATCCACGGTTCTTCCTGGGTACCGACTCTGCGCCCCACGCCATCGCCGCCAAAGAGAGCGTGTGCGGTTGTGCTGGCTCCTACACCGCCCACGCTGCGTTGGCGGTCTATGCGGAGGCGTTCGATAGCGTCGGCAAGCTGGACCAACTCGAGGGCTTTGCCAGCTTCTTCGGTCCTGATTTTTATGGGATGAAGCGCAACACGGAGACCCTCACGCTCGTTGAGCAGCCGTGGCAGGTGCCCGAGCGCTTGGCCTTTGGCGACCAAGAAGTGCGGCCCTTTGCGGCAGGCGAGCAGCTTCGTTGGCAGGTCCGGCGCACGACCAACCCGTAGCCCCATCAACCCGTCGCACCCTCAACCCGTCGCACCCGCTGCTACTCGGCACGCTCGGCGTCCAGCTTCTTCTGGTAGCGGGACTGCGCCATGTCGACGAGGGTCATGACGACCACGGAAAAGTAGAACGTAGCCTTGCTCATGGGCTCGATGGGATAGCCGCCAAACTTCAGGTGCGCCAGATGGCCGCCCTCCGACAGCAACATCACGCCCACGATCAGCAGGATAAACAGGCCGAGCACCTCGTACATGCGGTTGCGCTCAAGAAAGGTGGCGACCTTGTCGGCGAGCATGATCATCATCACCCCCGAGACCACAATCGCCGCCATCATCACCCACAGCACATCGGTCAATGCGATGGCGCTGAGGATGGAGTCAAAGGAAAACACGAGGTTCATCACCACAATCCAAGCGATGGCGACCGCCGGAGAGCGCTTGGGCCCGTCGGCTGTGTCCCCGTCGATGTCGTGCACGGTCAGCAGGTGGGCAATCTCCTTGAAGCCCGTGTAGACGATGAACACGCCGCCGAGCAGCACGATGACGGCGTGCACCGTGAAGTCGCCGTCAATCAGGCCCCGGAAGTGCACGCTACCGAAGGGCTGCTGGAAACTATCGATGGCATGCAGCACTGCGAACAGCAGCACGATTCGTAGCCCAATCGCGAGCGCGATGCCGATTTTACGGACTTTTTGTCGGCTTTCGGCTTCGACCCGCTTCGACTCCAGCGTGATGTAGAGCAGGTTGTCGAAGCCCAGCACTGCCTGCAAAAAGATCAGCATGGCCAGCGTGAAGAGGTTGTCGAAGGTCATCGGGCGGCTCCGTCGGCTCTGATTCAGGGTCGGAATCAATACTGCGCGTGGGCCCATTTGCAAAGCGCGCTAGGGTTGGCAGGCCCGGCGGCCGCCACCCATTCATCGCAGTGCGACGGTGAGCGCCCCTTTGGTGAGCGCCACAGAGCCCGGCAGTGATGGCGGTTGTTCGCGCCGCCATGACGTGTGCGCCGCGCTTTGGCATGCTCACGCCCGCTCGCCAACGAGCGCACCCGAGGATCGCCATGCCAGCCCACCCAACAGACCCCGCCGCCGTGAAGATTGTGCGCAAGGTGGTCGAGCCGATTCGGGCGGTCTTTCAGACCCAGGCTCGCGGCGGCCTCATCCTCGTCTTGTCCGCGCTCGTGGCCCTGGTCTGGGCGAATTCGCCGGCTGGTGACGTGTACGAGCACCTGCTGCACACGGAGCTGGCCCTCTCGGTGGGTGGCCATGCCCTCAATCTCCACCTCAGCCATTGGATCAACGACGCGCTGATGGCGCTGTTCTTCTTTGTGGTCGGCCTGGAGATCAAACGCGAAGTGCTGTCGGGTGAGCTGTCTTCTCCCCGGCAGGCAGCGCTGCCCATCGCGGCTGCCATCGGCGGCGTGCTTGTGCCAGCTGGCATCTACGCTTTGGTCAACGCCGGGACGCCAACTGCGGGCGGCTGGGGCATTCCCATGGCCACCGACATCGCTTTTGCGCTCGGCGTGCTGGCCCTGCTGGGCGGCCGGGTGCCCCTGTGGATGGTGGTGTTTCTGACCGCGCTGGCGATTGTCGATGACCTGATGAGCGTGCTGGTGATCGCCGCTTTTTACACCCCGCAAATTCACACTGGCCCGCTGATGGTGGCGTTCGGTGCTTGGGCATTTGTGCTGGTGATGAACCTGCGCGATGTGCGATCGGCGACGTTGTATATGGCTGGCGGCGCGGTGATGTGGGTCGCGATGCACGAGTCGGGTATCCACGCGACGATCGCCGGTGTGCTCATGGGGCTGTCGGTGCCCGCGTCACCGAGAATCGATCGGCGCCGTTTTATTGATGAGGTGGGGGGGGCGCTCGCGCACTACCGGCGGGTCGGGTTGGGCGAGCGGGTGGAGCAGCGGGTGCTCGATGGCGCGCTGCATTCCATTCACCATGCGTCGACCGCGATTCAACCGCCGTCCTATCGCCTAGAGCACGCCCTTCATGCACCGGTTGCCTATGTGATCTTGCCAATTTTTGCCCTAGCCAACGCAGGCGTCGCGGTGAGCGCGGGGGATGCCATGGAGGCCGCTGGCACCCACTGCGCGATCGGGGTTGTGCTCGGGCTTTTGGTGGGCAAACCCCTAGGAATCTGGGGTGCAAGCTGGATTGCCGTGAAGCTCGGCGTGGCCGATTTGCCCAAGGGCGCACGTTGGAGCCAGCTCTTTGGCGCGGCGGTGCTCGGCGGCATCGGCTTCACGATGAGTCTGTTCGTGACCGGGCTGGCGTTTTCCAACCCAGATCACATCACTCCGGCGAAGATCGGCATCTTGGGGGGATCCCTCGTTGCGGCAGTTGTCGGTTTGCTGATCTTGCGCAAAGTGCTACCACCCTCGGGTCAAGACCGGTCGGAGAGCGCGCAGCACTGAGTCTAACCAGTAAACTGGACGACTAGGGCAGACGCTGGCCACACTGGTGAGGCTGCCGCGCATTGCGGCTCAGAGGATTCTCAATGTCGATCATGATTTCTACAGACAGCACCCCTGCGTCGCCGACGCTCGGCGACACCGCACACGCCGGCTTTCGAGCGCGTTTTGCGCGGTTGGCACTACCGCAGATCGTGCTCTTGTCGCTGGGCGCATTGGGCTGTGGTGAACCCGTCGTCGAGGCCGCCCCCACCACCCTCAATGGTGCGGACACAGGCGCATCCGAAGCCGATGCGGTAGCGGGCAACGATGGCGAACAGTCCGACAGCGGAACCACAGACACCGGTAGCACCGGCAGCGAATGGTACGAGGGGCCCACGTCCACCATTAAATTCACCGGCCAAGGTCAGATCGAAGTGATGGCCGACAAGACCCCCGCGGACATGCGGGCGGTCAAGCTCATCATGTTCGAGACCCTGGAGCCGGAAAAAGACAAGGTCTACGTCTGGTGGATGCGCTCACCGAGCGGTGTCGTTGCCAATTACGGCACGTTGCCCCGTGAAGACGTGCCCTACGTTCCTGCGTTCTCGGTGCTAGTCGCCGATCCGGGTGACGGCACCAAGCCGCACATCGCCAACTTCAACGGTGCGTTCGTTACCTACGAAACCGCGGTGGGCGCCGACGATTTAGCGAAACCAACCGGGCCGTTGGTCTGGAAGGGCGAGATTCCACTCAACGCGTGGCTCCACGTGCAGCACGTGCTCACCCGCAAAGACGGCGGCGGTAACGAGCCGGGCTACATCCAAATGGCCGACGCCATCATGGGTGAGGTCAAGAAGCAGTACGATATGACCAAGGCAGCCTTCAAGAAGGGCAACATGAAGGAAGCGACCGGCCACGCGGAGAACATCCACAACCTGCTGGTGGGCGACAAGTCAGTGAAGGACCTCAACAAGGACAGCGCCATCGCCAAAGACCTGACGAAATACACCATGGGGCTAGCGGCCGGTGACACCCCGCTCAACCAGGCCCTGAAGCACGCCAAATTCGCCAAGGACGCGGGAGCGACCTCTACCCCGGGCCTCGACGCCGGCGTGGTCTTCCTCGAAACGGCGGTCAAGGGGTTCAACGACAACATGCTGACCGCACTCCAGTCACTCGAGGCCTTTGCCAGCGGTGAGGACAAGACCATGGTGACGATCGATGGCGACGTGTCGAAGCTGCTCAAGTTCCACGCCAATGCCGTGAAAGGCGCGCAAAAGCTCGGGCAGATCAACCTCGACCTCTAGCAGAGCTACGGTGCCGCTACTTTGCCGCACCCAGACTGATTTTCCTGCGACGACGCGCCATTTCGGCTTCGGCTGAGCCCGACTGGGCCACGCGCGGGATTGGGCGCCCGCGCCGATCGCACCCGCCCGCTTGCATCTTATGGACCGGCACCCGACGCTCTGGGCGAACCCGAGCCCGGACCTAGTTATGCTGACTGCCAGTCGCCGACCCTTGCTCCCGCTTGTCATGCTCCTCTCGGCCGCTATGACGCTCGCCGGATGCGCGCAGCTGGGAAAATCGACCAAGAAGAGCCAGCTCGAGGTCAGCCGCGTGGTGCTGTACCAAAATGGCGTCGGCTATTTTGAGCGCAGCGGCGTGGTGCGGGGCAAGCGTATTGAGCTGCGTGTGCGGCCTGACCAGATCAACGACGTGCTCAAGTCCCTGTCCGTGATGAAGCGTGGCGGTGGGCGGGCATCGAGCGTCACCCTGCCGGTGGAGCGCAGCAGCGACCGCCTCGCGGCGGAGTTGCCAGCCCAGGTGCGGCGCGCGCGGGGGCTCATCGGCCTGCTGCAAGTGCTGCGCGGCGTGGACGTGACCATTGAGTTTGGTGACAACGACAAACGCGGCCGTGTGGTGGGCGTGGAGGGCCACGGGAAGAGCGCCCGTGTGACGCTGCTGCAAGGCAAGCGCCGGCTCGTGGCGGTGAAGGTGTCGAACATCAAGAAGGTGCGGATCCATGACCGCGCCCTGGCTAGCGGCTTGGCGCGCAGCCTCGACATCTCGAAAAACGATGGCCAGTGGAAGCCCGTCAACGTCACTCTGCGGTTTGCCAAGAAGGGGCCGCATGACCTGCTGATCAGCTACATCCTCGAGGTGCCGATCTGGCGTCCGGCCTACCGGGCTTGGGTCGACACCAAGGGGGTGCGGCTGAGCGGCTGGGCCGTGGTCGACAACGTCTCCGGTGAGGACTGGAAAGACGTGGCGTTGAGCTTGGTCGTCGGTGCGCCGCTGTCGTTTCGGTACAACCTGCATCGTCCCCATCACGTGCAGCGCCCCGATCTGAGCTCCCGGCTCGCCCACAGCGCAGCGGCGCCGCCGCCTTCGGATGTGGGGTACGCGCGCGCGCGCCCCAAAATGAAACGCAAGAGCCGGGCACGCTTTGGGCGCGGCGGTGGCGGCAGCGGCGGGATGCGCGGCATCGGGACGCGCGGCCCCATGGCTGACGAGGCTGCGTCTCCGGCACCAGCGCCGGCGACCGCGAGTCGGATGTACAAACCCAAACCGCGGCGCCCGCGGGGTTGGAGCTCGGCGGAGCGCAAGAAGGCCATGGCCCGCAGCGCGGCGGCGTTGGTCTCGGGTCGCAAGGTCGGAGCGCTGTACCGCTACGACGCCCTGGAGCCCGTCACAGTGCCAGACGGCCAGGCCGCGCTCATCCCCATCGTCGATCGCACGGTGCCCGGTGAGGACGTCTTTCTCTTTCGCTCGGTCCACGGCAAGGCGCCCTACCGCGCGGTGCTGCTGCGCAATATCGGCGGCAAGGCCAAGACCAAGGGCGGCGACCTGGAGAGCGGCCCCATCACCCTGTACGTCGACGGCACATTCGCTGGCGAGGGCTTCCTGGGTCGGCTCGGCAAGGGCGCCACCGCTTTTGTGCCCTACGCCCAGGAATCCGGCCTGAAAGTTGGCCGCAGCTATCGCAACAAGACCAGCGAGACGCGTCTCGTACGCGCGGTTGGCGGTCGCATCAGCATCCAGGCCAAGACGCGCCGCACCTGCACATTTACGGTGCGCTCGGAGCGCGACAAGCCCTCGGTCGTCTACATCAAGATGCGCACCACGTCCGGCTACAAGCTCATCGAGCCGCCCAAAGATCTGGTGCGTTCCGGTGCGGATATTTTTCTGCGCGTGACCGTGCCGCCCAAGGGCAAGGGTAAGGCGGTCTTGGTCGAAGAGCATCCCATTCGCCGGACGACGACCTACCTCAGCTCCATGGTGCTGAC
Source organism: Myxococcales bacterium (assembly GCA_023954815.1). Classification (GTDB taxonomy): domain Bacteria; phylum Myxococcota_A; class UBA9042; order UBA9042; family UBA9042; genus UBA9042. The sequence continues at coordinate 15,545 of JAGSHB010000071.1, forward strand.
CGCGTTCCGTCTGTACCTCACCGACGAAAAGGCTGTCGACGCCGTCAAAGGTCCCATCGAGGAGCTGCTAGCCATCCACGCACGCACGGCGAAGATCGGCAGCGAGCGCAGCAGCCTGCGCCGTCAACGCAATACGCTGAACAACAACGCTCGCCGCATCCGTCGAAATCTGGACAGCCTGCCGTTGGGTCGTGTGGCGAAGAAACTGCGCAAGCAGCTCGTCGGTCAGCTGACGGCCAACAGTGAGAAGGCGGCGGTCGTCGCCAAGCGACTGGTGGAGTTGGAAGTTGAGCGGGCGACCCTGCAGCAAAAGACCGCGGCGCTGCTCAAGAAGATCACGCTGCGATGAGCGACCGTTACCCGGCTTGTCGGTCGTCGGCGCACGCTCGTTTCCGAAAAACACACTGAATTTACAATGATCTTTCCAGAATTCAGCAAGCTCGAGGAGCATTGATGCGCATTCTCTACGGCGTGGTCGGCGAAGGAATGGGGCACGCGACTCGCTCGCGCGTTGTCCTGCGGCATCTGGTGACGGCGGGCCATGAGGTGCAGATCGTCGTCAGCGGCCGCGCCTATGATCTGCTCGCAGCCGAGTTTCCCGACGTCCGCCGCATCGCTGGCCTTGAGATGGTCTACACCGACAACGCCGTGCAAAAACGAAAGACGCTCATGGCCAATCTCGAAGGGCTCAATGTCGGCCTCCCGGAGAACGTCAAAACGTGGCTGCGCATGGTGGGTGAGTTCGAGCCCGAGGTGGTGATCAGCGACTTTGAGAGCTGGTCGTATCTCTACGGCAAGAACCGACGCATTCCGGTGATTAGCATCGACAATATGCAGGTCATCAACCGCTGCAATCACGGTACATTGACGGAAAATCACAAGAAGAGCTTTCGACTCGCCAAGACGATCATCAAGGCGAAGTTGCCCCGCTGTGCGCACTACTTGGTGACGACGTTCTTCTATCCAGAAGTGCGCAAGAAACGGACCACATTGGTACCGCCAATTTTACGCGACGAGGTGCTCGCCGCGAAGTCGATCGCCCGCAACGATGGCCACGTCCTGGTCTACCAATCCGGCGAAAGTCACGGCGCCTTGGTCGAGGTCCTGCGCGGCTTTTCGGACGTGGAGTTTCGCGTCTACGGCTTGCGGCGCGACCTTGTCGAGACCGAGCGCGACGGCAACATCACCTGGCGGCCGTTTTCGCAGCAGGGTTTTATCGACGACCTCGCCACCAGTGCTGCAGTCATTGCCGGCGGCGGGTTTTCGCTCATGGGCGAGGCGGTCTACCTCGGTAAACCGATGCTGACGGTGCCGTTGGTGGGCCAGTTCGAGCAGACGCTCAACGCATTGTGGCTAGAAAAGCTGAACTACGGCTTGTACCGCGAGGAAGTCACGACGGAGGCAGTCGGTGAGCTTCTGAGCCGCGCCGATGACTTCACCGACGCGCTCCGGCGGCACAAGCAACACGGCAACCGCGCCCTCTTCGCGGCGCTCGATAGCCTGCTCAATCAGCTGCAGTCAGGCGGTCGTCGCGTTGATCGGCCATAACCACACGCGGTGGTGAGCGGTGGTGTCGGGAACGTACGCTATTTGTAGTCGCGAGCTCGCAGATGAGGGCCACGGCTGTCACTTCAACTTCCACGTGAAGTGAGTCGAAATCGCGGGGTGGTCGCTGAGGTCCTTGCCTTTGTCGTCGATGAACTTCTTCTCGTTTTTCCATGACGTCGCGGTGAGTTTGACCTTGTCGCCGCTGCGAAAGTGAAAACGGTCGATGTGATTGGTCTCCGGGCACGTGACCGCGGCGCACGCATCGACGAGCCCCGCGGCCTTGTCCAGCTTGTCGATTTGGGTTTTGTCCACCGCCTTGCTCGGCCGCAGGTTGGTGTCGCCCATGAACAGCACCGCGTGGCCCTTCGAGTTTTCCTCGATCAACTTGATCACATGGTCGACCTGCTCCGCCCGAACCGCGTTGTCTTCCTTGCCGCCGCCAGCCTCCATGTGGGTGTTGTAGACGTCGAGCACGGCGTCCGGGTGATCCGATAGGGCGATGCGTGTGAACATCACCCCCTTGCTCGCCAAGCAGTCGCTGGCGTGGTCGAAAATCCCGACGCAACCAGCGTAGTGGGTGTGCCCCGTCTTCAATGCTGGGAAGTGACTAAACAGCGCCAGGCCAGAGCCGTAGGCTTTCGGCACATCCTTCGTGGCAGGCAGCTTGTCCGAATACCAATCCTTGTGCGTCAGGGTGACGTCCTTGGCCAAGTGCGCATGATTGGCAGCCACAAAGTCTTCCTGGATACCGATGAGATCGAACCCATTGAGCAGCGGTGAGATCTGCTTCATGTGGTCGGCCGTATCCCAGCCTGTGATCGCATCGGGCAGCCCTTTGACGTTGTAGGTCAACGCGATGAACGTGCCGCTCGTCACTGGCGCCGCGGTGTCCGCTTGCTGCCCATCGGCGGCGCCATCACTGGCTGCCGCATCCACGGTGCCACCGGCCGATTTTGGCTCGTCTCCGCCGCAGCCGCCGAGCAGCATCACGCCCGCCAGAAGAGCCACTTGGAGCACCAAGAGGTTGATTTTCTGGGATGAAAGCCAGATTTCAGCTGGTGCCATTGGCTTCATGGGAGTCTCCTGAGGGGCATCGAACTGGCGGCCTGAGGTGGAGGTTTGCGGCGCCGAGGTATTCATCTACTGGGCCATCAACTCGCCCATCCGCAGGGCGGCCGAGGTCATGATATCGAGGTTGCCAGCGTACTTTGGTAGCCAATCGCCCGCACCCTCGACTTCAAGCAGCACCGTCACCTTGAGGCCGTCGATGGGATCGCTGCCAGGGATCGTCAAGCCAGCGATGGGATCGATGACCGGCGCCTGCACCATGCGGTAGCCCGGCACGTAGGTAGCGACCTCACCGACGGCGCGCTCAATGGCGCTTGCAACCGCATCAGTGGGTGCCTCAGCCATGAGCAGATAGACCGTGTCGCGCATGAGCAGCGGCGGATCAGCCGGATTGAGCACGATGATGGCCTTGCCCTGCCCCGCACCGCCCACTTCTTCGATCGCGCGAGCTGTTGTGGTGGTGAATTCATCGATGTTGGCGCGTGTGCCCGGCCCGGCGGAGCGACTCGAGATGCTGGCGACGATCTCGGCGTAGTAGACCTCCGCCACCTGGCTCGCAGCCCACACGATTGGGATGGTCGCCTGGCCGCCGCAGGTCACCATGTTGACGTTGTCGGCCCCAGCGATGGCCTCAAGATTGGCGATGGGAACGCAATAGGGCCCCACGGCAGCGGGCGTCAGATCAACCGCGCGCTTGCCGTGTTGCTTCAAGATCTGCGCGTGGTGCAGATGGGCGGTCGCTGAAGTCGCGTCGAACACCAGCTCGATGTCCCCCCACACCTCCGACGCCATCAGGCCATCGATACCACCAGACGTAGTCGCGATTCCCAGCGCCTGCGCACGGGCCAATCCAGGGCTATCCGGATCGATCCCCACCATCATCGCGAGGTCCAAGACGGCGGATTTTTGTAGCTTGATCATGAGATCAGTGCCGATATTTCCGGTCCCTAAGATAGCAACGGGCGTGGGCATGGGCTCTCCAACTTGCGCTAGGTCAGGGCTCCACAATGGGGCAGTTGGCAGCGTCGCTCAAGGCGCGCATCCTGCTGGCGCACCCAACCGTTAGCGACAGCGCAGATCGTGCACAAGGAGAACTCATGGCCACTAGCGTAGAACAGTTCATCGGATGGGAAGGTCTCCTCGGCGAAGAGGAAAAGGCCGTTCGCGACATGACGCGCAAGTTCGTAGCCGATCGCATCCTGCCGCACATCGTCGACGACTTCGCTGAAGGGCGCTTCCGCAAGGAGCTGGCGCTCGAACTCGGCGAGCTCGGCATCCTCGGCGCCAATCTGACGGGCTACGGCTGCCCAGGCATCAGCCACGTATCCTACGGCATGGCGTGCCACGAGCTGGAGTACGGCGACTCGGGCCTGCGCTCTTTCGTCTCCGTGCAGACCAGCCTGGCCATGTACGCCATCTGGCGCTGGGGCAGTGAGGACCAGAAGAACCGCTGGCTCCCAGAGATGGCCGCCGGCCGCGCGATCGGCTGCTTCGGCCTCACCGAACCCAACCACGGCAGCGATCCGGCGAGCATGGGCACCCGCGCGGTCAAAGACGGCGACGACTGGCTCCTGACGGGCAGCAAAATGTGGATCACCAGCGCGTCCATCGCCGACGTGGCCGTGGTCTGGGCGAAGACCGGCGAAGACCCCAGCAGCATGCGCGGTTTTATCGTCGAGCGCGGTATGGCCGGCTTTTCGGCGCACGACATCCCGCACAAGCTCAGTATGCGCGCGTCGAGCACCGGCGGGCTGATGCTGGACAATGTGCGGGTCCCCGAGGGCAATCGACTACCCAAAGCAGCGGGCATGCGCGGGCCGCTGTCGTGTCTCAACAACGCGCGTTTCGGCGTGTCTTGGGGTGTGCTTGGGGCGGCGCGTTTCTGCTTGGAAAAGGCCACCGAGTACAGCGTCGAACGTCAGCAGTGGGGCGGCCCGATCGCGCGCAAGCAGCTCGTGCAAGGCCAGCTCGCCGACATGATCAGCGAGGTCGTCAAAGCCAGTCTGTTGTCGCTGCACTACGGCCGGTTGAAGGAAGCCGGCACCCTGCGCGCGCCGCAAGTGAGCCTGCTCAAGCGCAACAACTGCCGCATCGCCCTGATGTGCGCACGCACGGCCCGCGGGCTCATGGGCGGCAACGGCATCACCGGCGAGTACCACGTGATGCGCCACGCGATGAACCTGGAGAGCACGTACACCTATGAGGGCACCGACGAGATCCACAGCCTGGTGCTCGGCCATGCGCTCACCGGTCAGCGAGCGTATTAGGATCGATGGGTACGACACCCTGGTGTCACGACGGCGGGTGAGCCGCGGTCACGCGCCACGGTTCAGGCGCTGCCGCACTTGTCGAAAGTCAATCCACAATGGCTCGGTTTTCGGTATACTGTCGGCTAACTAGGAGATTTCCCGGGCACGATGCCATGCGACCGTTCCGCACAACCGGTCGGCCAAGCGGGGCAAAGTGACCGCGAAGAGCGGCGAGGTGCGGGCATGGTTCATCGACTACCACAATCCAACATGGGCGAGCAGGGTCGTGAGGGACGGCCATCAAGCCGGTGGGGCGTGCCTGGAGCCGTGTGGATCTCGCGCTCAACCGTTGTCGCTGTCGTCCTCTGCGTCGTGGGATGCCAATCCCCGAGCTCAAATGGGGGGTTCGCGCCCCAAGGAGGCCAACCTCCAATTCCATGTTCCACCGCGGCGAACTGCCCCACAGCACCAAGCCCCTGTCTGAGCTTCATCTGCGCGACGGATGGGCTGTGCGCACTAGAGCCGACGCTAGATGGCACCACTTGCGACGACGGAACTGCGTGCCGATCGGGCGCCGTCTGCCAAGCCGGAAGCTGTGATGCGCCCGCATGCGCAAGCGATGTGTCCGACGGACAAGGCGGCTGGGATGCAGCCTCAGACGATGATGTGTGGAGCACTGACGACGGCGACGGAACGGTCGAAATCGCGGCGAGCTGTGTGGGGCGATGCGGCCTGTATGACGATGCCGCCCCCTGCCAATGTGATGATGAGTGCTCGGAGTTCGGCGACTGCTGCGACGACGCCGCCAAGCTGTGCACAGGCTGCGCCAGCGGCGAGGACTGTGAGGACGGAGACCCCTGCACGCAGAACGTCTGCCTGGACGGGTCCTGCGAGTTCTTGCCAGAGATCGACTGCCAGCCAGACGCGTCCGTCGCTGACACATCCCCAGCAAACGACGGCTCCTGCGCAGGCCGTTGTGGGTCGTACGATGCCGCTCAAGCGTGCCAATGCGATACGGAATGCGCTGGCGCAGGAGACTGCTGCGCCGACATGCCGACCCAGTGCCCGTCCACCGACGCAGATGCGGAAAGCGACGCTGCCGCGGACGTCTCGGACGTCTCGGACGACGCGAGCCCAGACGTCGGGACTGATGTCGCTCCCGCTGGCAGCAGCTGCGAGGGTAAATGCGGCAAGTACGTCGAGGGGGACGCCTGTCAATGCGACTCGGCATGCGCGGACTACGGCGATTGTTGCGCAGATCTAGGCCAGGTGTGCGGCGCGTGCACTGACGACAGTGAATGTGCAGACAAGGACCCCTGCACGCTCGATGTTTGCAAGGGCGACGGCTGCGCTCACATCCCGATCGAGGGCTGCGGCAAGGTGGTGTGCGGCGATGGTACCTGCGCGGGGGCCGAGACGCCGTCAACGTGCCCGGCGGACTGCAAAGCTGGTCCGTGCCAAGGAGCCGCATGCGCCTGTACAGCTGGCGCCTGCTGCGACATCGCCAAGGGTGCCTTTCGGCCCAAGGGTAGCGCGTGCGGCACGGCCATCGTCGGCACGGAGCAGCAGTGTCAAAACAACGCGGTCTACCAGCGCAGCTCGTCTGGCGGATGCACAGGTGGCTCAACGAGCTGCTCCGCGGCGGCGGCCGACCTCGTATGGGGCGGCTGGGCGCTCAAGCAACCCTGTGGGGACGCGACGCCGTGCGCCCAAAGCGGTAAGACCGCCGTCTGTACGCCAAAGTCCGATTGCTCGGGACCGTGCTGTGATCCCGTGTCGGGAGGCCCCGCTGCGGCGGGAACCAAGTGCGGCTCAGCGGTGGTGTCGGAAAAGCTCACCTGCATGGGCGGTCATCCTTGGGAGCGCAAAGCCTACGCTGGCTGTACGGGCAAGAGCACGACGGATTGCTCGACTTCTGCCGCCTACCTCCACTGGACCAAGCCGATGCAGTCGACCACCTGTGCTGCATCGATGTCCTGTGAGGACGGCAAGTGCGTTGCCCCCACACCCGGGCCCGATTTGGTCGCGTTGTCCTTTGTGGCCAAGAGCAGCGCCAAGATCTACAAGCCCGGCTCTGCGGTAGCACTGGGCTGTAGCTGGCAAAATGCCGGCGGCAAGTCGACCGGCAACTACGGACGCGCCGTCGTGTTGCGCGCGCCAGGGGCCGCGACCGGGAAGATCCTAAAAAGTTGGAGCCAGCAGTCTCTCGCGCCCAAGGCAAAGGTGACGGCCGATTGCTCAGTCAAGCTGCCGTCGAACCTCGCCCACGGAAGCTGGCGACTGGTGATGCGGCTAGACCACACCAGCACGGTCAGCGAGCAGCACGAAAAGAACAACCTGCTGGAGCTCGACGTTACCGTTGGTGCGTGTCTAGCGGGCGCTTGCTGCGCGCCGAGCACGTTGACATTGCGCCCCAAAGGAAGCCAATGCGGCCACACCGTCCGCAAGACCGAGACCCAGTGCAGCACCATCGGCAGCAGCTATCTCAAGGTGCGCAAGGCCTTCAACGGCTGCAGCGGTAAATCGTCGGCGTGCTCGCTGTCCTCGTCGTACTACCACTGGACCACCTGGAAGTCGGTGCCGTGCGACGGCGGGGCCAAGTGCCAGATCGTGTCGAAGAAGGCCACTTGCCTGACCAAGGCGAATTTGGAGCCACTCCCACTCAATGTGTCGCCCCTGTCGGCGAAACCCGGCGGCACCATCCTCGTGGGCATCTACCGCAAAAACTCGGGGGGCGTGAAGACCGGCACATTCACCGACGCCCTCTACCTGTCAAAATCCGCGTACTTCAGCTCGACCAAGAAGCTGCTGTGGCAAAAGAAGACCTCGTATGGCTTGTCTCCGGGTCAGCTTCGCAGCGTGCTTCCTGCCCCCAAGATCACCATTCCCACCGGCACCACGCCAGGAAAGTGGTACCTGCATTACATGGTCGACGCGGACAAGCACGTGCCGGAGTCCGACGAGAAGGACAACACCTACAAGCGCCCCATTACAGTCAAAGCGTTGGAACCGGACCTAACCGTGACGACCCTGGCGAGCTCGACGAAGAAGCTCAAGGCGGGCCAAGCGGTGACGTTGTCTTATGGGGTGAAGAACATCGGCGACGGCGCCGCTGGCTCCCACGTCGACCGCATCGTTTTGTCTTCCAACAAAACACTCAGCAGCTCCGACAAGGTCCTGTACTCCGTCAACCGGAGCGGACTCACCGCTGGCAAATCCCGATCTGGCTCCCAAAAAGTCACCATCCCGACCACCACCAAAACGGGAACTTGGTACGTGGGTTATTGGACGGACGCGAGCGACAAGGTCGCCAAAGAGATGAGTGAGAGCAACAACAAGCGCATCGTCACCCTCAGCGTGGCCGACGCGCCGCAGTGCACCAAGGCCGACGTGTGCTGCGACACGAAAAACCAGTTGTTCCAACCCAAACGAACGCAGTGTGGCTTCAAGCCGATCAACTTCAAGACCAAATGTGTGGGCAATACGATCTACCGGCAGACCAGTCATGCGGGGTGCACTGGCAAATCCGCGACCCAGTGCTCCTACGCGTCGTCGTATCTGTACACGTCACCTTGGGAGAAGCTGACGTCGTGCACGGGTAACAGCAAATGCCAGACGGTCGGCGGCAAGGCGGTATGTGCGGAGTGCACGTGGGGACGGTGCTGCGATACCAAAAAGCTCAAGCTCAAGCCAAAGGGCAGCAAATGCGGCAAGAAGTTGCTGGCGATGTACGGTTGCGCGTCCACCACAAAGGCGACCCGGCGAAAATACTACGCGGGGTGCTCCGGCAGCCATCACGACACGTGTGAATCATTTTACGATCAAGCGTACTGGGTGGGTGGCACCCAAACCTACGCCTGCACGAACCTCGAGGTTTGCTCAGTCAAATTGACGCAATATTGCGACCAGAAGTTTCATCAGTGCGCACCCTCCGATCCCTGCTGTGAAAAGAGCACCAAGAAGGGCGTGACATGGTGGCGATACAAGCACAAAGGGGCGTTCTGCGGGACAAGCACCACCGCCAAGCCCAAATATGCGTGCACGTCGACGAAGCTTCAGACCTACAAGCGGACGCGGTTATGCACTGGGTCGTCCGGCAAATGCAGCGGCAGCTCGAAGTATCACTTGTGGACATCCGAGTCTTGCGGGGGAGGCAAGGTCTGCAACAAATACACCGGAACGTGCAACAAGAAGGACTATGGCAGCTGTACAGAGGCCAAGAAATGGGCGTCGTACCACAAATCGAAGAACGTCATGTGCTTGTCCAAATCTGCAATCGGGAGCAAGTGCACGGCGGGCTACGCGAGCGAATGCCAGTGGTGCGAGAAGCTGGCCAAGGCCATGTGCAGCGGCAAGATGGACCCCAAGATCATCGACAAACATCAGAAACGGATGAAGTCCTGTAAGACACCATGTACAAAGCTGTATTGAGCCGAGCAGCGCGGCCCCACCGTCTTTCCCACGCCCCATGCGCCCCACGCCGATAGCCCGCAATTACCGGTGGTGTCCTGTCGTGGAGGATCGATCAGTACGTGACTGCACCACGTACGCCGCGCAGCGAGCAGGTTGTCGATGTCACAGGAGATGTACCAGGCGCATGAAGCCCAGGGTGGTGATACGAATCCCACTTGATTCTGCGCGCTCCTGGTCTGCCGGCGTCATCAAGCGATCCGAATCATCGGAGATAGGGGTGAGATGTGGTGTCAATTGACCTACATCGGGCATGATTTTGCGGAGAAAACGCGGTCCTAGGCCCCTGGAGGGCCGCCAGGGCCATATGCGGTCGTCACCCGTAGATTAGGGAGGCCGACGTTCTACCGGCCGTCCTAGGGCATCCTGCGCGATCGGGGTGCGTGGGCGCGGGGCTGTGTGGGCTACGGCCGGCAGGTGCGCTTGAGCTCGGCGACTTCCTGACGGAGGGCATGAAGCTCTCGCTGCTGGGTCTTCAGCGCAGCGATGGCCATGGTCGTCAGGGCATATACGTCGACCCGCTCCCGCCCGAGATCGGTCGCCGGCATCTTCGGAGCATCGTCCAGGATGTAGCCCAGGCTACGCCGCGTTGTTGGAGACTGTTTGTACTGCCAAGAGGCCAGCGGCAGGGTGAGCAGCTGGTCACGGAGCCCCGCCTCGGACGCTTCATCGAGGTAGGCGATCGCCTTTTTGAACCGGCGAGCCGAAATCGGACAGCCGCCCGGGTTCTGCTTCGGATCTTTGTCGGTGCAGACGAGGATGCTGTTGCAGCTATTTTTGGGATCGCATTTGCCATCCGCAGGCGAACAGGCCGCACCGAGCTTCTCACTCGCGCATAGCTGTACGTTGGGCTTGGTCTTCCAGCCGCCGCAAACCGGATCGCCGCAGGTCGAAAACCACTTCAACTTGCTGGGTGGCCCCCCGGTATCTGCAGTCCCCGCATCGACAAGCTGCGCGTCTGTGGCCACGCCATCCGATGACGACTGCGTGTCCCCCTTCTGAGCGACGTCGGCCTGTGGGGTATCAGATAGCGACGCCGTCGTATCGTTGTCAGCGCCCGCACCTGCGCCGCCGCCACCGTCATCCCCGCTACAACCACTGAATACTAAGCCAGCTGCCAGGATCGTAACGCCTACTGTGTATCGCCACATGCTGTCCTCCTACCGTGTGCCCCTGACACCCGCCTTCTCAGGCATTATAGGCATTATGGGCAGGAGATGGGAGCTAGAGCCGCAGGCGGGACAGCCTAGGCGACGGCGGCTGTCTCTACGGCCACATCAGTGAGCGTCGCAAACGCTTCATCGATAAAGCTGCGAAGCGAACCATCGCCTTCCGACGCCAACCAGCGCAGCTGGGCCTGAGGCACGACCGCCATCCCGATCGCTGCCGTGATGCCCGGGCGAGGATCGGCATGCTCATCGGCGCCCATGCGTCGCGCGGGTCTTCACCGATTCGGTTTGGGGCCGCCGCGCCTCCCCCATCAGCTGTGCTGACCCCGCCCGCTTGCACAAAACGCTGGTCCCCTCGAAGCCCTCCCCGAGCTCGATGCCATCGTCATCTCCCACGACCACTGCGATCCCCTAGACGAACCCAGCATCACGCTGCCACGCCTAGCCACCGAAATGGGAGCTACGCTGGCCGCTCCGGTAACTGGCGGATCGGTAGACCCAACCGCCCCCAAAGTCGCCCACCTCTGGCATGAGCGAGCTCGGCTGGACGACCCAAAGGTCGGCGAACAAGCGAGAGAGCCGGTCGCCGACGGCGTCATGGAAGCCAGCCAAGCCCTCGACTTGGTCGAGCTGCAGGCGCTGGTCCCCGCGCGAACGCCAAAGCGGTAGGCAGAGGTAACACATGAAACTTGCTCGATGTAACTCATGTCGGGGAACAGGGAATATGAGTCCTGAGAAGCCCGAATCAGGCCGCGAGACTGAGCTTCCATAGCCCTCGGTGTCGGATTTTGAAGGTGGTACGCATCCCAGGGATCGACCGGGTCGGCTGAGCGCTACGCCGTTCCGAGCACCGAACTCCGTGGCAACGTCCCGTACCTCACTTCAGTCCCATGCTACGTTCCCCACCATGACAGCGGATGACCACAAGACAATCGCAGCCCTCTGCGGTGGCGGTACCGTCGTCGACGTTGAACACGTGCAATCCGTTTGGTCCGGGTACGGCGAATTGGTGCGCTACCATTTTCGCGGCGGCGCGCACACTTCAATCATCGCCAAGCAGGTGCGCCCCCCCGATGGTAGCGGTCGATCACACGAGCGAAAGTTGCGCTCCTTCCGTGTCGAGGCGGCATTTTATCGTGATTATGCCCCGCATTGCCCTAGCGCGTCTCGCGTGGCGCGATGTCTGCACGTAGCGCAATCGGCCGCCGGATGGCTCTTTCTCCTGGAGGACCTGGACGCGTCTGGCTTTCCTCGCCGTGTGCGCGCCCCAGCAGGTGAGCGACTCAATGCGTGCCTGCGCTGGCTCGCTGCGTTCCACGCACGCTTCATGGGAACGCTCCCAGAGGGGCTTTGGCCGGTGGGCACGTACTGGCACCTCGCCACCCGTCCCGACGAGCTCGCCGCGATGCCCCCTGGACCTCTGAGAAGGGCGGCTAGATCGCTGGACCAACGCCTCAACGCGGCCGTTCATCAGACGCTCGTTCATGGCGACGCCAAGCCGGCAAACTTCTGCTGGTCGAGTCGAGGGGACACTGTGGCCGCGGTGGACTTTCAGTACGTGGGCGGCGGCGCAGGCATCAAAGACGTCGCCCTGCTACTAGCGCGATCGGACCAAGGCAGCATACCCAGTGCACTCGATTTCTATTTCTCAGAACTACGCCGTTATCTTGCAGCATTCCACAGCGACGCGTTGCCGTACGCGGACGAAATTGAGACGGAATGGCGGGCGCTCTACGACACAGCGTGCGCTGACTACGAGCGATTCGCAGCGGGGTGGACACGACCGAGCGGCTAATGCGGTCGCTTGTTGGCGCCGAGTTCTCTTTTGCTCTTTGGGGGTCAGGGCTCAGCCAGCGCTCCCCTAAGAAAGTCCACCATCGCGCGGACCTTGCCCAACCGAGCCTTCTTTGGGTGGAACAGCATGAAGAGACTCATCTCTGGCCCCGTCGACGCCACGAGGCGCGCGTCATCCAGCGTGATCTCCTCCAGCGTGCCTTCTCCAAGGGCCTCCGACACCCCCCACATCGGCAGGAAGGCGAGACCCTCTCCAGCCAACGTCGATTGCAGCATCAGCTGGCCGTGGTTGGTGATGAGCGCGAGACTCCTCGCCACCGTGACACCTCGCCGGTGGGACGCACCCCCATCCACGGCGCTATCCCTCCGGGGCCGCGGTAGCCGATTGCTGCGTGGTGCGCCACCTCGGCCACCGTCTTTGGGTGGCCGTGCTCGGACAGGTAGCCAGGAGACGCCACCAACACGAAGCGATGGGTGTGCAGGCGCCTGGCGACGAGGTACTCGGGTGGGTCAGCCGTAGCGCGCAGGGCGATGTCGATGTCGCCTGTAGAGAGGTCGAGGTAGCGGTCGGTCAACTCCACGTCGCAGACGATGCGCGGGTGCGCTGCACGGAAGCGGTCGAGGACGGAAAACAAGCGCATCTCGCCGTAACCTGGCAGCGCAGTCAGCCGTACCGTGCCCGTCGGCTCGCGCGAATGAGCGTCGGCCATCTCATCGGCTGCGGCCAGCGCTCGGAGCGGTGCAGCGACCTCACCCCGATACCAATGACCCGTCTCAGTCAGACGCACCTGGCGTGTAGTGCGCTCCACCAAGGAAACGCCGAGGTCCGTTTCCAGGGTCTTGATGGAGCGGGAGACGGTAGACGGTGGTACCCCGAAATAGGTGGCCGTGCCCTTGAAGCTGAGCGTCTCGCCGAGCTTCAGGAAGAAGCGGATGGCCTGCAACTTGTCCACTCGACCCTCCCAGGTACACGTCTCACCCAGTCCATTATTGTGAAAACCGCAATTCTTGGCTGCAAATTTGGCGGTTGCGCCGCAACTCTGGCGTGATTAAATCGCATGCAGCAACGATGAACCATCGGAGGGTCAAATGAAGGTCGTCACATACACACAGAGGGGTAGCCCCGCGCAAGTTGTCACGGTGGGGGAGGTGAGCGCACGTCAGGGTGGTTTGTAAGAGGGTGAGTTGTCGGACGTTGAAGGACCATGCGCACCGCAGTGGCTCCTCGCTGTGGCAAGTGCCGCGCAGCCCCGCCAACCAATCAAGATGCCCGCAAACGCCCCTGGCACGACGCTACATCGGTTGTGAAGTCGAGCAGGCACATGAGCAGTTCTATCGGTGAGTAGGTCGGTCCGTGAAGACAACCCGTGCTGCCCGCCGACCTGCTGGTTCACGACCTCGCAGGCTGGCGACGCACATCGGCATGCCTA
>JAGSHB010000213.1 GCA_023954815.1 Myxococcales bacterium
CAAGCCAAACTCGCGTCGACGAGGCGGCGCACCTCAGCAATGAAGGACGCGGGAGGTGGTGAGAAGATATGGTTGTCCAGGGAAACGACCGGCCGAGCCCCGGACACAGCGTTGAGTAAGACGACCCACTCCGCCATCTCGCAAAGCGTCTGGGGTGACATCTCAAGCGGGCTGATGTCGTGACCCACCTCCTGTAGCAAGGCCAGGGTCGTGCCGGGCAAGCAGCCTGTTGTCAGTGCAGGAGAGCCCAGCCCGCCCGCCTTCATCCCGACGAGCAGCGTGGAGGTCGACGCCTCGCTCACGCGCCCATGCACGTCAAGCAGTAAGGTGTCGTCGAAGCCACGTGCCGCTGCATGCCGCAGCGCAGCGAAGTCGGATGCGAGTCCGACACGTTTGGTACCGCTGAGGGGATCGGCGGGGTTGCGTAGTTTCGGGCCGGTACACAACGTCGCTGGAGGGCGCAGCCGCGTTGTCGCCGGGACGATGGTGATCCAGAGCGTTGCACGAGTGGGGGGGATCGCGGGAGAGAAAGGCTTGGCGGCGAGCAGCGTCAGTCGAACCCGCCACCACAAATCCTCCGGTGACGTCTGCGCCATCCGCTCGTCGGCCGAAGCCAGAGCGTTGGCCAACCACCTGTCGATCTGCGCGTTCCCAGGCCAGGGGAGCGAAAATGCCCTAGATCCGGCCTCAAAGCGCTCTTTGTGCAACCGCCACAGCGCTGGCAGCCCGATGCAATTACGGCGCACGAGAAGCGTTTCGTAGACGCCCTCGCCCGTCCAAAGTCCGCGCGGAATGTCACGTTCGGTGATGCACCCATCGATCGAGGTTAGCTGGTCTAGGGGGATGAGCGGTTGACCAGTCGTCGCCATGGTCCTCTCCTCGCAAGCGGCCTGATGCGTCTCGCTCAATCTCAACTGCAGCAGCTCAACTGCCCGGCGGAGACGACGGGTTCGTCGTGGATAATTGAGCGAGCCCGCGCAGTGCAGCTTGGGCCTTCAAGCACGTCTCCTGCCATTCCGCCGCCGGGATCGAGTCTGCGACGATGCCCGACCCTACGTTCAGCCAAGCGCGCGCCCCATGTTGGAGGACGCCACGAATGCCCACCGAGAGGTCCGATCGCCCATCTGGATACCACACCCCCAACGTGCCGCAGTACGGTCCGCGGTGACGCTGCTCCAGCCGGGCGATCGCTGTCATCGCAGACACTTTCGGACACCCCGTGACGGAGGCGGGCGGCAGCGTTGCACCCAGGAGTTGGCCAGCGCTGCAAGCCGGCGGCAAGCGAGCGCGGACCTCGCTCTCCAGATGCCACAAGGTCCGATAGGGCACGGTATCGAGTAGCGACGGCACGGTGACGCTGCCGATCTCGGCCACGCGAGCCAGATCGTTGCGTGCCATGTCGACGATCATCGCATTTTCAGCGCACTCCTTTGCACTCAATCGCAACGCAGCGCGTTGGGCTGCGTCCGCCGCAGGTGTCTTGCCACGTGGGGCGGTTCCCTTGATCGGCCGAGTCCATGCCAGCCGTGGGCTCGCATGTCGGGACGTTGTGGCCAAAAACCGCTCCATCGATAGACTGAACAGGCGCCAAGGCCCCACCTTGAGCGCCATTCCAAAGGGCACAGGTTGAGGTCTCACAAGCGTCGTCAGCGACGTGGCTAGGTCGAGTCGATCCAGCGCTGTCGGCGCCACAATCTCGCACGCAACGCTCAAATTCAGCTGGTAATAACGGCCGCTTGCGATGGCCTCCAAAGAACGGGTCACCGCAGCGATATACGATTCTCGCTGCTTTGAGAGGGTGTGTGGCACCGCCGGCGCCGGTAGATCGTTGGGCGGCGATTGTGCATGCGCGTCGCTCAATTGTGCTGTTAACGCGTGAGGTGGAAAGGCATAGAGCACGGCATCGGGCGGAAGCGCTCCGACCTGCCGTGTGCGTCCGCCGGAGACGATCAACTCCAGCGCGGCCCCGACTTCGTAGCCGATGTAGCCGGCGACGAGGAGCCCGCGGGCAAGCGTATCGTCGAGCCATCGCAGCGTAGCATGCGCTTCGTCTTGTGCCGCCGGCGGGTCACTAGGCAGCGTGCAGACCCGTTGATCGACGACGTGATCGGCAGGCACGGCGGTCGTTTGGCCTGGCAAATAGCGCCAGCCTTCACCGACAAAGGCGAGCACACTGGCGGCATCGTTCGGGTCGTGGCGAAAAAGTTGGGGCAAGTCGGGTAGCTCCGCATCGACGCGCCCAGGCGTCATCATTCAGATCGAGATAACGGCACAGACGCGCCGCCCAACCGCGCCGTGGAGAGTCTAGGTTGGGCGCCGGGTATACAAGTTCTGACCGACTTAGCGGGGTCGCCAGCGCTACGCCCACCTCGTCATCCCACGAGTTCATTGCGCTGACCGCGTCTCGGGCACAAGATGACCATGGCCCAGACGAACGAGCTCGACTATCCATTGCGATGGCCGGGCTTCTGATACCTGCGCAGCGACCCATTTTCCCTCCCCTCGCCGCCCACCGGCCACGATGGAGCCTCGATGTTCAGCCCGATGCCCTCTCGGTCCCGCGACTCAACGGACCTACAGGCATACATCCAACAACTTGAGGGGCTTTTCATCGATGTGCGAGGCCGGGGAGTTCAGTGGTCTCCGCAAGACGCTGCGCTCGCGACCGTCTGGTTCCATGCTGACATTGAGTTGGCCACAGTCGCCCGTGTTTTGGTCGAAAAAACCAGAAGCTGGCGCTACAACAACGGGGATACACCGGTGCCGCAATCACTGCGTTGGTATCGATCGGCCGTCGAAAAGACTGCGTACGGTGTGCCTGTGGATCAGTCGTCGAACTGCCCGGGCCAGCTCGCCGCGCTGACGTCCAATGATGTGCTCGACGATCTCGTGCGCCACGGCAAGGACCTCGCCAGCGCTCACCACGACCCGGCCATGGGGCACGCCATTGCCACCGCCGTTCGGTGTCTTGTGCGCTGGCAGAAGCAAGACAAGACCGATGGGCTCATCGATCGGCTGATGCCGCTGAGACAACGCATGCTGAAGACCGCGCTCGCGGGTGTCGGGCCACAAGCGGCCGATACCTTGACCACAGCTGCCGAACGACGCCTGCCTGAAGGCCTGATCGGACCGACGCGAGCTGCCATGCTGCGTCATGAGATGATCGCCGAGTTTGGCAGCCGATTTGAGCTGGCCTTCCCGTACTGGGAGGGCTGGAATCTGGGCCACACGGACGTGGGTGCCGTGGGCCCATGGCTCGACGAACAGACAGGCGACGATGCCGCAGCGAGGGTCTTGTGATGGTCGACGCCCCATGCCCCATGTGCGATGGACACGCCTTCATCACCCGCCCCGGCCCCAAGTTCGCCGTGGCGAGCGTCTGTCGACACATGGCAGCGTGCAGCGACTGTGATGGCTCCGGCAAGGAGATGGTCGTCTCGCCAGATGGCCAGCAGACACTCTCTCCCTGTCGTTGCGGTGTTTTAGCGGTCGCGCGACGGGTCGTGCTCTACAACAAGGCGCGGCTGCCAGCTCGATTTCACCAATCGAAGATCTCGGATTTTCGTTGCCATGACGACAGCCAGAGCGTCGCTCGCAGCCACCTGGAGCGGATCAGAAACGGTTTTCATCCCGGCAACAAGGGAGCGGGATTGTTTGGCCCGCCCGGCGTGGGCAAGACACACCTCATGACCGCCGTCGCAGGCTGGATGACCCTGACGCGCGGCATCGAGGTCCGCTACGCCGATTTCTCCGATCTCATCGCGGAACTCAAGGCGGGATTTGATCAAGGCAAGGGGGAAGCGCACGTACTTAGCCCCGTGTCTGAGGTGCCCGTGCTGATGATCGACGAGCTCGGAAAGGGCCGCGGCAGCGACTGGGAACGAGGCGTCGTCGACAGCATCATTTCGCATCGCTACAACGCGAAACTGTCTACTTTCTTCGCGACGAACTACCGAATTTCTGCCGGTCAGATTGGCCGTGGGCCAGCCTCGGAGATGGAGCTCAACGAAACCCTCCGTGCGCGCCTTGGGCCGCGTGTCTGGTCACGTCTGCAGGAGATGTGCACGCTCATGGACTTGCGCGGCCCAGATGCACGAGCGTCTCGACCGCGCCCCACTCACAACCGTCCCCGATCGAACCAGCCAATGACGCGCACGGGAGGCGGACGCCCACGCGGTATGCGCCCGGTCGATCCACGAAGCTAGCCTAGGGGCTACCAGCAGGCTGACGGCTGCAGGGGACGGGGGTTTCCGACGCACATGCGATGTCCCAAATGCGATTTCGAACAGCCGAGAGGCCGCGAATGCATGCGGTGCGGGGTTATCTTTTCTAAGGCTCGCCCGGCATCTGCAACGGCGGCGGCTCAGCGAACCTCCCGAAAATCCGGGCAAGAAGCGGAACGAAGCAGTGCGCAGTCCGGCGCGTCATCGCCGGCCACCAAGTCGATCGGTAGGTCAGCGGCCGCGCTCGGTCGAGAACTGGCACGCCGCGCTACGGTGGATCGCCCTGCGCCGAAACGCGCCGCGGCCGATCGCATATCCCATGGCGATGGGGGTAGCTCGCCGACAAATACTGAAACCGTGCCGGCAACGCGCCCACGACGCGTCCGTCGACGCGCGCTGATTTTGCGTGAGCTGGCGACCATGACGTCCGCGGGCACCGCCCTTCCGGCGGCATTACAAACCTTGGCGAGCGCGTTGGGCGGCGCAGATGGGCGAACATTGGCCCGTGCCGCAAGGCAACTGGCAGACGGCGCGCCGTTGAGCGAGGTCCTGGTTGACGGTGCGGGCTTTGAGGCAGTCGAAGGCGCGCTGCTGATCACGGCCGAGCGCACGGGCCGATTGCCGGAACTTCTCGGCCAGTTGGCCGATAGAGCCGAGGCGCTCGCCGAAGTGCGCTCCCGCGTGCTTGCCTCACTGGCATGGCCGATGATCACAGTTTTGGTGGGCGCAGTGATGATGCCGGTGCCTGCGCTGATTCAACGGGGCGTGGGCGCGTACCTCGCCGAGTGCGCGATGTGGCTCGGGGCCCTCGCCGCAGGTGCCGCCGTGATTGGAGTGGGGATTCCTGCCGCCCTGCGCGTGCCGGCAATTGCGGACATCGTCATCGCCGTCTTGGACCCGATTCCCGGCATTGGCACGTTCATCCGCACGCGAAGGCTGAGCTTGCTGTTCGGGGCACTCGGGCCCGCGCTTGAGTGCGGACTCCCGATTACAGAAGCTCTTGAGCTGGCAGCAAACGCTACAGGAGAGCGCTCCGTTCGAAATCGTATGGCCAAGATTGGGCCCCGCCTGGTAGCGGGTGAAGACCTCGCGCAGCTTTTGGCGGAGATCTCTGGGGTGAACCGAGAGACACGCGCACGGATTGCGAGCGGCGTGCAAAGTGGTCGGCTGGCCGATGCGTGCATGCGGCTGGCAAACGAACAAGCGATTGCGTACCGCCGTGCGGTGGAATGGATGGGCACGGCGATACGTTTGGGACTCACCCTGCTCATCACCGTGTTGGTGGGTGCGTCCATTGTTCGCCACATGCAGCAACTCTTGACCGCACCGCTAGGAGGTATGGGCGGCGACGCCAGCGAACTGCAGCGCGAACTCATGCGCGCGCTGCCATCGTTGGGTCGCTAGCAGACTGCGCTGGTTCGTCGGCGAGCAATGCCGCGCATTGCCTTGCTCCGCGGCCCTCCGCAAGTGTATCGATAGGCGAGCGCGTCGATAGGCAACTATCCACTTTTCAACTGAGACCCATGGCTACGACAACCCGCATCATCGTTACCTTTGTGCTCGCAGTGCTGCTTGGAGCGGCGATAGGCTGGCGTTGGATTGCCCCTTCCCATCAGCCACCGCCGCTTGCGCCCAGCGCTGAAGCCAACGGCGCGCAGGCAGCAATCACGCCGAAAAATCAGGATGAGCGTGACCAAACGGCTGCGAACCAGCTGGCAGAAGAGGACAACCTACCCCCTGCGAAGCCTCCATCGCCACAGAAACGCGGCCCTAACTCGGCTTCCAAGCAAGCACCATCCACAGCTGATGAGGCTGAACCTGCCACAAAGGTCCTCGTGCCATCGGTCAGCACCAAACTGCGGGACGACGACATTGACCTTCTTCCACGCGGTCCGGACGCCTGGGTGATTGTCGATTTGGCCAGCGCAAAGACCGGTCCGCTCACAATTAGAGCGGGCAGTCTTGAGCGTGACGGCTCCGGTGTTTGGCGTCGCTACGCCAAGGCCAAAAGAGTTGGTGTGCTGAGGGGCGCAATGCCCAAGGTGCGGCTCCTACACTTGGGATTCGACCGCGACGGCCAGCCAACTGTGGCCCATGTCCGCACGGCCAGTGAGCCACCCGTCGAAGGTATGATTCCCCTGCGCGTGCGAGATGTTCAGATTCCGCTACGGCCGCTGATTGTCGCCACGCCCTGAGGTGCCACGCTCCGTAGCGAACGCCACTACTTGATGAATGTCTATCAGATTCATCAAAACCGGTGGAGATCCTGGCTATCTGAACACCTGTTCAGGGTATAGCGGTCAACTTTCTCACATCAGCAATGACTGCCCGCACTTGTCGATCGACTAGCGTGGCGAATTTGTCGTTTACACACCATTATCTCTTGATTTACAGATACTTAACCTTCCCCCCCCCTAGTAATGGTCCTCGGTGTGATCACGGTATCGAACATCACGCGGCGATCGCCAACTTTACAAATGTAACCCTGTGGATAAGTCATCTTCCGCTGTAAATATAAAATGTTACAGCGCGCCATCCACAGATCGCTCACATCGATAATGCTGTAACTCACTCAGGTTATTCGCATCTTATGTGCTCTCGATGGTTGTCAATTATTCACTGTCTGGACATAGTCAGCGGGCAGCCAAAGGGAAGCCAAACGAACGAGACCTCACAGTCAGTGGTTTCGTGCACCCTAAAATCAGTTGGAGTTCGCAGTGTCCAGCATCAAAGCACTCAAGCAATCCTCGAGGCTCCCCACGACGCCCCGCAACTCCAAACCGACGGACAAGCGTGGTGCTAAGCGTACACGTTCACGTACAATTCCCATGCGTAGGCTGACACGAGACGAAATCTCCGAGGGCATCGCGCTCGCCGAATACATGGACTACCGGCGCCCCCAGAGCCGGGCTGACTGCGCCAGTGGGCCCCGCCCCTGCCCGTTTGTGTCCTGCAAGCATCACCTCTATCTAGACGTCAACCCCAATACTGGCTCGATTAAGATCAACTTCCCGGATGTTGAAGTCTGGGAGATGAGCCATACGTGCGCGCTCGACGTGGCTGAGCGTGGTGGGATCACGCTGGAAGAGGTGGGGTCGATCATGAACCTGACTCGCGAGCGGATTCGGCAGGTCGAGGTCAACGGGCTCGACAAGTTGCAGCAAGAGCGGTTCGCCTCTGAGGTAGATGAGCTAGAGACGTTGGACTCCTAATTGTCGCCTCTACCCAGCATCAGTCACCTTCAGCGACGCTGATCTGACACGGTCATGACGACCTGTCTCACCGCGCAACCCACCCCTCCACACTTGACTTCGACTCGACCGCTTGGGCTCAAAGCCGTTCTGCGGCACAGTCCGAGACATGCATCGGTCGGTTGCGTGCTCCCATGGCACTGTGGACTGCCGCCGTGGCTGAAGGGATGATGTCGTCGCCGCATCGCGAAACGACCGTCCGTTCGGCGTAATTGGGAGGTGATATGGCCGCGCAACAGGACTCACATTTCGCGTTGTTGCTGCTCGATGCAGTCGATGGGCTTGAGCCAATGCTCGAAACGCTGATCGCTGCCAAGTTTCGTCTTGTGGCGGTCAGCCACACGGCTGCAGTTCTGGCAGAAGCAGGCTTCGCAGTTGAGTCGCTGTCGGCGCTCATCGGTGAGTCGTCAGGTTTTGGTGAAGCTACGGATCTGGGTCACACCCACTTGACCGGGGCGATGACCGTGCGTTGGTCGGACAATGAAACGCGTAAAAGTGCCGGATTAGCTGGATTTACACAGATCAGACTGATGATTGCGCAGCTACCAACGAGCGCAGCGGCGCTCGGCGACGGGTCCCAGCTAGATCATGGCCCGCTCCAGGCACGCGCCAATCTCCTGCGTCTCGCTGCGACTCATCCGGACGCGGTCGAGGCCGTTCTTGTCGACAGTGGAGACTTTGAACAAGGAGCGGCGGCGCTCGCGAGCGGGCACCTAACAGACGACACACGTGCCGTACTACGCAATAAGGCGCTGGCCCATGTGGCCGCCTTTGACCGGGTCCTGCAAGAAGCCCGTGGTGCAGACTCGCTCATCGAACAGCGTGGGGGGCTGGTGCTCACGCCCTGGCCGGTGGAGGGCTCCGAGCGCCTCGAGCGCCTACATGATCCGAGTGGGTGGTTGTGCGGTGTCCAGCCGATCGAAGTACTGAGTGGGCCCCTACCGGATGGCCAGACGCTACTGACGCTGGATGCCGCGCTGCAAATGATGCACTGGCCGGGACAGGGCGTGAGCGCTACGACCGCTATCAATGGCCTCCCTTGTGCGTTCGCGCTGTCCCAGGCGGGCGCCCCGCGCGCCCTTTTGCGCGCGATGAGCGCTGATCCCGTGGCAACCCAGGGTGGAATCCTGACCTGCAGCACCGCCCTCGATGTGACCGCTGCAAGGGCTCTGCTTCGCCATCCGAACATCACCACTTTGGCCGTTCTTGCGGCGCCAGATTTTTCGGACGAAGCCATTGAGCTGCTGGCCACCCGCGAGGATTTGCTCCTTCTGAAATTGCCTGGCGACGGCAACTTTGGCGCGAGGACGCGATTGCGGCCGACGAGTTTTGGCGTATTCATGCGGCAGACGGCTGATCCATACGCGGCTGAGCTGCCCGAGCTCACGCAGTTGGGAACGATCGAGGTCAACGACAATGAGCGCGCGAACCTCCTTGTCGCGCTGCATGGCTGCCGGCAACTGCCACAGCGCGCGGTCTGCATCGCCGATGCGGAAGGTACGATTGCGCTATGCGGCGGTCAGCCGCACGTGATGGATGCGATCCAGATAGCCACCGCGAAGGCCCGGCGTTTGGCGCGTGAGTCGGCCATGGTGGTCGATGGCACGCTGCTACACCCTCAGGCGATCGACGCGCTCCGTCGCTCTAAAGTCTCGGCCGTCGCAGTGCGCGAGCTGGGGGCAAAGTCAGAAACCATCATTGAGGCCGCAAACCTCGCCAGTATTGCGCTGTTGCAGCTTCCCGAAGATTGGGCTTCCGCACAGTTGTAGGGGTGTCCTACCGGGGCATCTACTCCCGCGAATACGCCAGTTGATGCCCCGGAGTCTTGACGCACCGGAAGCGATGCAACGAAGCTCAGGGCTGCGGGTCGAC
>JAGSHB010000148.1 GCA_023954815.1 Myxococcales bacterium
CGTCAGCGCCGACAAATGGACCGAGCGAGAAATCGCTGCTGTCTCCCTCATGGCGGGCGGCGGCGCGATGATCGTCACCGGGCTGATCTTGCACGCCGTCGCATCGAGCACCCTTAGTGAGCTCGACGATGACATGGCACGTCGCACAACGAGCCAAGGCGGCGTAACCTACTACAGTGGAATCACGCAAAAAGCGGCTCAGCAGGCGCTCGATAGCCACGATGGTCTACGCCTTGGCGGCAACATGACGATCACCCTCGGTTTGGCTGCCGCAGGCGTTGGGACCTGGCTCTGGTTGTCGCGACGCCTCGATTCAGACGGCAAACTCTCTCTCGCCCCAACGCTTGGGCCGAAAGGGTTGGGCTGGTCACTCGTGGGGAGGTTCTAATGCGTTGGCTCCTCCTCCTCTTGTGTTGCACCGCCTTGGGCCTTGGGTGCGGCACGGACCGCACAGTGACCGGTAGCAGCGAACGATGGGCCTGCACGGCACAGTCGGATTGCGAGACTGGGTTTTCGTGTATCTGCAACTTCTGCCAACCCGCGACCGGCGCTGTTGCTTGTTTGACCGACGCCGGCGCAGACGTGACGGTCGCAGACGCCGGCAAGACGGATACTGGGACTCCGGACGCTGGCACGCCAGACACCGGACCTACCGATGCGGGCGGGCCGGTGCCAACCAAATGCAATGTGGCTGACTGGTCAGGCTGCCCTGCTGGACAGGGCTGTTACTGGGATGACACCGTCGATCAAACGCTCTGTATGGCCTCCGGCTCTGGCGCGCTCAACGCCACGTGTGACCCATTCAAGCTCAATGATTGCGGCCAGGGCACCGGCGGCGCGCCGCTGATTTGCGACTTCACTGACGCCAAGTGCTACCACCTGTGCAACACCGACTCGCCGTCCTGTCCGACCGCTGCGACCTGTTATGGGTTGGAAGATCAGGACAAGAAACCGCTGCCCAATAGCGCTGGTGTCTGCGTGCCCAAGTGAGGTAGCGCGCCGACGAATGGCGATTCGCTACAAGCGAAAGCTGAGACCCGCGCCGACGTAGAGCGCATCGCGCAGTCCGGCTTCCACGTGCACACCAACGCGCCCACCGAACTCAGCAAAGAGCCCGCCAGTCGCCCGCAGCGCCGGCCAAATCGGGGAGGGCAAGACGTTTGGCTGTTGGCCGACTTTCCGCCAGTGAGGGCAGGTCTGGCGCTGGGCGTCGTCGCAGCTTGGCAGGGTCTCGATTCGTTTTACTGTGCCGAGGCTCAACGCTGCGCCTATTCCGCCGCGCAGCATGAAACCAACCGGGCCTACGATCTTTCGGCGATAGATGTACTCAAACGCGATGTCCAAGCCGACGAGGTCAAACTCGGTGTACAGCGGCGCCTTTGCACCGCCCTCGAGATACCAGTTGGCGGCTGGCACTTGGGGCAACAGCAGGCCTACCCGCAAGCCGTAGGCGTGGCGCCAAACAGCCGCACGCAGCACCGTGATATCAACTGAGATTCCCATAAGCTCAGGCGTCTTATCCGCCCCAGCCGCGATGGTCGTGATCAGGCGCGGAACCGAGACTTGGCCGACATCGACCAGCACCAGCGCCCTGGGCACCTGCATCTTGGCTGACCGTTTCTTGCGGACGCGACGCGAGCGCCCGTACGTCACTGGCTTCCGAATCCGTACTTCGCGTTTGGGCTTCGGTTTGGGCTTCGCCTTGGGCTTGGGCTTCGCCTTGGGTTTGGGCTTCTTCGGGGGAGTTGCCGCTGCTTTATCCAATGTAATCGGTAGCTTGGCACTTGGTGTTGGTGTCAATTCGCCTCGCACAGATGGGCGTGCTGAATCTGGTGCCAAGTCGATCATCGAGGGCGGCGGCATGTCCGCTGATGCCTCGGTGACGAGGCCGATTAGCGCAGCAATCGCAACGAACTGTGCGACGCGCAGGCGACGAGGCTGGGAGTCGGCGTGCGGCACTGGCGAGGACCTCGATAGGTGGTTGCCACCTGACGGTAACGCGTCCGGCCGCTCAATCGCAATCCCGCGACCTCGTGGTGATTGATGTGGAGCATTTAGCTCACTTTTGTGGCCGTTCACGGGTTGCCCGATCGCTCGCGCTCGGGAACACTTCCGGTTCCGCTGCACAGGTCGCGGCGCGGAATCGGTCATGCGGTACTCGTCCATCATCTTAGATCTCGATGGCACCCTCGTCGACACGTCGCGCGCGTTGACTCGCGGGCTCAACGAAACATTGGCTCATCTCGGTCGCCGACACGTCTCCGAGGAGCAAGTTCGCCGCCACGCAAACCATGGTCTCCGCGCACTCCTGCGTGCCGCCTGCCATCTCACCGGCCGCGCTTTGTCGGATGCCGAGCTGAACGCTGGTCTGGTCCATTTCAGAGCGCGCTACGATCACTGGCTGTTGGACCTCAGCACCCTCCACGACGGCGCGATTGAGGCCATGCAGACTTTGCAGGATGCAGGCGCCCGCCAGAGTGTACTGACCAACAAGCCCGCCGCTCCTGCTTTGCGTCTCGTGCAGACCTTCGGCCTCGATCGTTTCCTCGATTTCGTGGTGACGGGCGACATGGGCCTCCCGCATAAACCCGATCCATCCGGCCTGTTGCTCCTGTTGGACAAGCTCGACACAGACCCTGCGCACGCTGTCTTTGTCGGCAGCAGTCGGGTGGACGCACGCACGGCGAGCAATGCCGGGGTACGGGCGGCGCTGTGCAATCCGTCGGCGGGCCGGGCACGCCTGCTCGCCATCGGCGCGGACTACGTGTTGGACGACATCAGCCAACTCTTGCCACTGGCGACTGGCCAACTATCAGCCGTCGACGGGTAGCTGTCTCCGGATGCCTGCCTCAGGTTTCGCGAGCCGTTGTGTCCTCATCTGACAGCAGGCTCATAGGCACTTCGACTGTACGCACACCGCAAGTTTGTCGTACTGACTCGCCGCCTTCGTCGTTCCCGCCTTGATGCAGACCACTGGGCAAGCCGAGTCCGACAGTGAGCATTTGTCGACACAGTCGGCGATCTTCTTGCAGTCAGGCGACCCATAGCACGTGGTCTCCTCTTCCGGACAAACCCCTGACTGACAGGCCCCAATGCAGGTCGCATAGCCAGGCTGCGAGGACTTGCACTGCTTGCCATTCCAGGCGTTCTTCATGCATTTCGTCGACAGGCAATAGCCGCGGGCGTAGTACGCGACCACCGATGCTGGCGTCGCCTTTTGTATGCATCCGAGCCTGCACGCGTTGTCGCTGCACTTATCAACGCAGGCGGCCAACCCAGTGCACGACGCGTCCGCCGCACACGCCTTGTCTTCCGCAGCACAGTTGGACGTCTGGCAGCTGGCGATACACTTTGCGTCATCCACTTTGCACAGACCGCCGCCTGCGGGGCAGTCTGCCGGGCAGTTGCTCGTCGTTTCGCTGAACTCACAGATGGTGTTGCTACACTTCGCCACGACGCACGCGCCGCCCCAGCACTGGCCGCCGCCCACGCAAGTTGACCCGTTCTTGACCATCTCGTAGCTGCAGCCGCTTGCTGGATCGCACGCATCTTTTGTACAGATCTTGCCGTCATCGCAGGCGTTTTTCGTGCCTGCGCATACCGTCTTTTCGCAGGAATCACCGCTCGTGCATGCATCGCCGTCGCTGCACGTGGCCCCGCTCGGCAGGCCTATACAACCACCAGCTTTGGCGTCGCACTTGTCATCGGTGCACAGGTTGCCATCATCGCAGTTTGGCTTTGATCCAACGCATTTGCCGCTCTCGCAATGGTCAGCAGTCGTGCAGACATCGCTGTCATTGCAGACGCCGACGCGCGGTTTGTTCACGCACTTTCCGTCGGCGCAGCTGTCATCCGTACAAGCGTTCTTGTCATCGCAGGTCAGCACGTATCCCTTGCATTCAAAATTGATGGGTCCGCCGTCTTTCGATACGCAGCGGTCCATCTGCGTGCATGGGTTTTTGTCGTCGCAAGCGAGACCGGGGATACCAGCGGGCCTGCACTTCGATTCCTTACCCAGCGTCGTGCACATCTCAATCGTGCAGGGGTCGCCATCGTCTGCGCAGTTCTTGATCGTGCCCACACACGTCCCTTTGGCGCACTTGTCTTTCTCCGTGCAGCCGTCGCCGTCATCACAGGTCACGGTCGCCGCCGCCGACGCCTCCACCGGCCGAATGACGCACCCTAATTTCGATTCGCAGTTGCTCTCGCTGCAAGCGTCTTTGGCGGGCAGGCATTGCACCGCTTTGCCGCCACATTTACCGTCGGTGCACTTGTCCTTTTCTGTGCAAAAGTCGCCGTCGTTGCAGGGGGCCTCGTTTTCGCTGTTGATGCAGCCAACGTCCTTGTTGCACAGATCGGTCGTGCAGATGTCGTCATCATCGCAATCGACCGCTTTACCGATGCAGTGTCCCCCCTTGCAGACTTGATTGGTGAAGCACTTGCTCCCAGTACTGCAGTCTGTGCCATTGGTGGCGATCGCCGCTTTGCACAACCCGGTAGTCTTGTCGCAGACGGCGGTGTGACAGGGATCATCCACGAGCGCACTGCACTGACTATCTTCCTTGCATCCCTCAGGCAAATGGGTGTCGACTGGTACATCTTCTGTCCCAGCATCGTCGTCGGCGTCCTGCTCGGCTCCGTCTGATGCATCGCTGGCAGCTTGCGTGTCGACAGCCACGACGTCCGGCGCGGGTGCATTGTCCCGCCGTGTGGGCAAGCACCCAACCAACAAGGTCAACACAGCCAGCGTCGGTAGCTGCATCAAGCGAGGGAGCGCGACACGCCTCATCCTTTGGCCTCCGTGCATTTGCCGGTTTTACAGGCCTTCCCGGGAGCACAGACATGGCCCTCTGGCGCGAATGGATGACTGCACTTGGTGGTGACTGGATCGCACTGATCCAGGGTGCATGGGTCCGAGTCGCTGCAGTCCTTCGGGGTGCCAACACACTTGCTGTCTTTGCACTTATCGCCCGTCGTACAGGCGTTTCCGTCGCTACATGGCCCCGACTTCGGTAGGAATCGGCAGCCGCCCGCCTTGACCAGGCAATCGTCCGACGTACAGGCATTGCCATCGTCGCACACCATGGGCTTTGTCTGCTTACAGGTGCCTTGGTTGCAGGTCGCCACCGCAGCGCAGGGCAGGGCGTCCGTGCAGGGGGCGCCGTTCATGGGTGTGAAGGTGCACTCGCTATCCGTTCCGTTGGCGGCGGGCTTGCAGGCATCCTTGGTGCATGGCTTGCCGTCGGTACACTTCACTGGCGTTGAGATGCACTTGCCAGCCTTGCACGCATCGTCCGTGCAGGGTTTTCCGTCGGAGCATCCCTTGGGACCGGCGAGCGGGATATGGAGACAGCCACCGGCTGCCAGGTTGCAGGAATCCTTTGTACAGGGCTTGCCGTCGTCACAGTCTTTGGGACCAAAGTCCTTGCCGGCACAGGAGCCCTTGCCGTCGCAGCCGTCACCTTTGGTGCACGGGTTGTTGTCGGTGCAGTTCGTGCCAGCCTTGGTGAACTGCGCGTAGTTGCAGAGGCCAGTTGACTTGTTGCACGAACCAATTCGACACGGATCGACCGAGTCACAGTTGACTGGTGACCCCTTACACACCCCTTTGTCGCAGATGTCATTGGTCGTGCAGGGGCTGCCGTCGTTGCAGATCTTGTCCTCGACGGTGTGCTTACACCCCTCGAATGCGACGCATTGATCCAACGTGCAGTCGTTGTTGTCGTCGCACGATTTGTCCTCGCCGGTGCACGCGCCGCTTTTACAGGTCGTGTTGACGATACACTCGTCCGGCAACGTGCAGGCGGTGCCATTTTTCGCCTTTGTTAAAGCACACAGCCCGCTCGCAATGTCGCAACTGGGAACGGTGCAATCCGACAAACTCAGCGACTCACAGTCGGTATCCTGGCTACAGCCCTTGGGTAGCGCAACGCCGTTTGTATCGTCTGCTGGCACGTCCTCAGGCTGCGCGGTGTCAACCGACGGCACCGTGTCAGCGCCCTCGTCGCTGTCCGCGCCAGTGTCTGTCGCCGCGTCCACCGTCGCGTCGGTCGTGGGGGTGTTATCCCGTTTACCGGGGAGGCAGCCGCTCGCGCAGGTCAGTGCAATGCAGAGAGCGACAAGCCAGCGCACGACTGGGCGCCAGCCTCCACTCCCGATGGCGATTGATCCAGACGATGGCAGCGATTGGGCCAGAACAGGCTCCACTACGGGCGGAAGGTCGACGACTGGAGCGCTCAGCGGCTCCGCAGGATACGCCATTGTACCGGCCTGACAGGCGGCGGCAAGGGCGCATCGGGGCCGGCGCCAATGGCGACTCACGACTTGGCGATGACCTTGAGGACCTCAATAGCGGGCCCCTTGGTTACGGTCAGCTGCTCCAGACCGTAAAACAGCTCTCCATCGATCACTGGATCGATGCTGCCGTACCCAACAACACGCATCGAAAGCTCAGTGGCAGCTTGATCGACAACCCCGTCGTAGTTGAGCACTTTGCCGGCCGCCATGCGCGGTAGCTGCCCGACCACATCGACCACCGAGGGGTCGCCCACTTGGACATGCATCACACCTGGCTCGGCAGCCAGGGGGAAGAGTCTAAACAGCGACGCGAGGTTGATGTCGATAGAACCCGCGTTGACCATTCGAAAATGACGCATTGGCAAGACGTCGCCATCCACGCTCACCTCGAGTGCAACCGGCTCGAACACGCTGTCGCCGTAGCTCCTGAGGCTTGTCGGCAGCGGCACATGAGAGACCAGCCGCGCCCGGGTCGTAACGGATGCGAGCACTCGGCCCAGGGTCTCCAGAACCCCTACGCCATTGAGCCGACCATTGGCGTAGAACTTGTCGAAGAACCGCGGCCCGATGCCAGCCAACGCCGTGGCAAATCCCACGCGCTCAAAATCCTCTCCCGGTTTTTCCGACCCAGGCCCGTAGCGACCCGCTAGGCGGAGGCTATCGATCGGAATTCGCTCGGGCTGAATGCCTTCCGCCGCCATCGAAGCCAACTCTGTGAGTAGCGTCTCTGCCGTTCCCGAGACACCGGCTTTTCGACCCATGAAGTCGATCGTTCCACTGTTGGTGGGCATGATCGCTGGGATCGGCTCGCCTTTTCCACGGGCTTGCACAACTTGATCGGCGACGTTGACCAGCCAATGGAACGCGCCGTCACCGCCATCCGCGACCCAGTACGGGACGCCGCGGTCGAGCAGATCGTGTACCACGCCGGCGATGTCATCCACGTGCCGGGTACGATGCACCTCGCCGGCGCCGCCCAAGAGTTGCTGAAGGCGTTGAAACCGATCTGGATCACGCAGGTTTTTCTTTGAGTTTGGGTTGAAGACCACGCCGATCTGGGCGCTCATGTCGCACTCCTGCCGCACGTCGAAGTTGCCGTGCCAGTGCGAGTGTAGGGCACCTTTGCCGATTGCTCCACGGCACGATTTGCACCAGAGCCTTTGACTCCAACGCCGCGCCCGCTGAATCTGGTGGCCCTGGAGCGGTGGCTTCAATCATCTCGCAGCACGCGGAGTCCTCATGGCAGACACCTCGGGAAATATGAAGTTGGTTGTTGGCGCAGTCATCGGCGCTGCCGCGGCTGTCGCTATCGTACTGACCCTACAGCCAACCCCTCAGGCTCCTGCTCCGGCAGGTGAGTCGGCTGAAAACCCGGTTGTGGAGGCGCCCAAACCCGCAGCGGAAGCGCCGGAGGCTCCCGCACCGGAAGCGCCGATCGCCGCGCCGGCGACACGTGCCGCCGATTGGCGCGCAACGACCGAGGTGGGCGCGGCGGCGCCTCCGGCAGCCAACCCGAAACCCGCACCCCAAAACAGTCGTCAAATCAGAGACTACCTTCAGCGAGTGGGTCGGCAGAGCGGCGACGAAAAGGCGCTCAAGAAACTGCGTGTGGCGACCTACACGACGCATTTCGATGGCCGTTCGATCAGCTTGACTGTTCATGGGGTGGAGGGGGTTTTACTTCGTGATCCAGCGCTCGACGTGACCGCCGTTTTTCGCCCAACTCAGTGCGTCGCCCTCTATCGGGGTCGGCGTGAGAACTGCTCAACGCAGGTGAAGATCGTGGCTCAGATGGCCTACGTCGCGCACGCGGCCACTGTGATGTTGGCCACCCAGGCACAGGGACTGCGCGTTTCCGAGATTGCCACCGGGGCTGATGGACAGGAGGGCTGGACTTCGCTGATTGCGAAGTTTGGCGCCAGGAGTCCAAAGTTGAAGGTCTTCATCGATGCTGCTCAGCTTCAGACGCGTTACGCAAGTATGCAGATGCCAGAGAACGTACTACTGCCCGGTACGCCGGCTCTCAAGCCAAAGGAGGGAGAGCGCGCGCCCACGGAAGGGGATCTGACGAGCCTCGCCCTGGACGGTTGGCGCACTTTTGCGATGGCTGTTCGTTTGCCCTCGCTGTGGTGCGAACGCGGCGACAAAGGCCGGCTGGAGGGACAGGGGGGGCGTCTGAAGTTGGATGAATGCACCGCCGCGATTCGTGTCTCCGACATCGCTCCGGCAGCGGATGGCGCCAAGCTGGCGCTGCCTATGGCCTCCGACAAAATCAGCATTCGCTCGCGTGCCGGGCAAGACGTGGCTCTGGCCCCCGCTGCCGTGGGTGCAACGGCTTTATTCCGCAGCGTCGGCGTGCTGAGCAAGAAAGTTGGTGACCAGGGAATCGCCGAGGAGGGCGGCGGGTTGTTTGTCGTGCGCGGCTCGACCATCGCCTTTGCGCTGCAGCTGTCAGCCAAATACGCTGGCACACGCACTCGCCTCGCTCCTGAGGCGCGCGTCGCCACCGGGCGAATGAAGGCTGCAGCTGGTGAGCTCGTGGCGGCCGTCGTGGCGTTTGAGAAGAAGGCGGTCGCGGCTGGCTTTATGCCTATTCCTGGTGATCGACTCATCTATCCAATTATCGAAGGTGAGCCCGACCCGAAAGCACAGCTTCAGTTCATGGTTGAGGTGCCCGTCGCTCGCTAGCAGGATGCCGCGTCATTGCATGTCTATCGCAGCCTCCAGCTAGCCGTCTTGTCATTTGGGGGGGGCTACGAGGGACCACAGCCGCGGCACGCTTCGCCTTTGTCGGCGATCGCTGTCAGCGCTGCAGCCGATGTCGCACGAATCCCAACGGCGAATCCAGGTGGGTTAGCAAGCCCCCACGTCGCAGCCATCCTGGCGGCTGAATTTCGCCGGCCCGACTTCCAGCCGCCGCCCGCTCTACGACCCATCGCCACGGCCAATCCGACAGGGCCGGCGCGGATCCAAATTGGCGCCAGGGCTTCGGCAGAACCTCCGAGTCCCAGGCGAGCAACGCCGTCATCGCTGCATCAAAGCACCTCCGCCCGCCCCATTGTCTCAGCACCGATCGCACTTCGGTTGGCGAGACCTGCACCGTGTTGAGCCATTGCGCGACGTCCGCGAGGTGGCGTAGATCGGTAAACACGCCCGCATGAAGATGACCCAACAACAGCGCAGTGTGCGCGTCGTCGGCGAGCGTCGAACCGCCGCTATGCAACGCGACAGTATCGTCAAACAACGCGGACACGCGAACAGCTGAAAGCCCGGAAAACCGGGCAATTCTCAGGGGAGCATCATGAATGTCGACCGCGCCCGACCGGTCGGGACCGTGCCAAAGCTGCTCGTCGCGGCCGACGGCCACCGGCGCGTAGTCACGGTCTCGGAGCCACTGCTCGACGTACCCGCGCCGCCCAGGCCTCACCAACAGATCCAAGTCGTTGCTTGGGCGAAACAGCCCATCTGGGTATGCACGTTCCTCAATAGCGCGGCCCTTCAGAATCAGCGCTTCGGGGCGCTCTCCAGTCAGGAGTGGGGCGAGTTGATTTCGAACTTGATCGGTCAACAGTGCGCGCCCTACTTCCGTACGTGCAGCTCGCGCAATCCGTTCAGCCTGCTGCGTTGGAACGTCGAGACCGAGGGACTGAATGTGCTGCCAGGCCCACATGGCGCCGCCATAGTGGAGCAACCGAACGGTGACGTGTCGCCAATCCACCGCCCCTGCGATGGCATCACGACGGATCTCGGCATCGGTGGGTAGGCTCGGACGACACAGCAGGTGAAGCATCTCAAACGAGGCCGCGCTCATGGATGGCCACGCCTCGCAGCCCGCACGATCTCCGCCGCAATGGCGCGACGTCCTAGGACCGCGTCCACGACACCCCAGGCAGCCACCGCCCAGAAAATTGTGCCCGTTGAAAGCTGCCAAACCTGCGCGCTGTCGCTCTTCTTCCCTTGCACACCAAGATCTCGGTTGTAGGCGTACAGGGCAGTCGACGTCGCAGCTAGCGCAACTTCGGTGGTGAGGAACGCGATGCCCTTGACCGTCTCCCGGTTTGCGAACTGACCGACACCAAAAGGAAAGAGGCTGAGCGCGAGGGCGGGTGGCGCAGCGTGAGAGACTTGTTTGCCAGGCCGTGCTTTCTGGTTCCTCTTGATCACGCCAAGTCGGATGAGATTGGCGCGCTGCTGCGCAAAGTCCTTGATCATCTGGGGGGGGTAGTATGCCGGGTCTAGTCGAGACTGCGGGTTGCGCACCAGTAGCGCGGTGAATTCGTCGAGCGCTAGGGGTTTCTTGCCACTCCACCAGAGGGCTGCGGCCAAATATTCGCGGGCGCGCCACTCCCGCTTTCGCCCGAGCCTCGGCTTTGGATAGATAAGCTTTCGCAGTTTGGGAATGGCGTTGTCGAAGTCCTGGTACTTGAACGCATTGACCGCCTCTTCCCATTCGCTCAGCGCCGCGACCTTGACCTGTGGTTTCTTCGCGGGCGCGTTGCTTGTGACAGCAGGCTTGTTGGCCTGCGCGTAGGACGGCGTAGCCAGCAGCAACGCGCACGTGACGACTACTCCGAGTGACGCGTGAACAACACCTGGAGACAGCACGATTTTTCGACGTGCCGACTGTCTATAGCGATGGGGGGCCACGCCCCGATCGGGGGGGGAGGAGAAGGGGTCGCAGAGGCCGGTGCTGCAGTCACGCATTGGCCGATGAGGGTAGCCCAAGGCCCCGCTGGTGCAAGCGCCGGCCCGCTGTCAGGAATCGTCTGCCGATTTCTTGGGCTATTTGACCGTCAGCGCGTATGCTGACGGCACACGAAGTTTGCGGATTCAGCTCACTCGTAATGCCCACGCGTGTTGTTGGATGTACGGTGGATCGTTCCGTGTTGACGTGCGTCACAGCATGGCGACGTGAAAACAGCTAACTGACTCGAGGAGGCCCTTTTTGCACGTGACATGGCGACCGAGCGACGGATGTCTGCGGTGCTGCTCAGCGAGCAGTTGGCGCCTTGTCGCGCTCGTGATCGCGGTGATCGGGACCTGCGTGCAACCGACCGTCGCTGATGCCCTCCCGGGCTTTGCAAGTGCGGGTGCGGAACAGCTGTGGATGGTCGGACTTACCCGCGATGAGGCCAAGGGCACGGGAGCTTGGCTCGATATCGACGCCGGTGCGCGCGATGGCGTTCTTGGCGTGAGCTGGGGCCTTCGTCTTGGCTGGATCGGCAAGGGCGAGTCACCCATCGTTGGGCTGACCAACGGACAATTCGCCGCACAAGGACGGTTGGGGCTCGCCCGCAGTGTCTATGCATGGAACGCAATCTGGCCGGGCGAGCTGCTACTGACCGCCGACCTATGGGGTGCTTACGATCGGCGATTTGGCCGTAAAACCGGCTTAGAAGCCGCGCCACGCCTCGGTATTCGCTTACTGCTGGGTTACGGAGATGGTATTCGCGGTCGCCTACGATTTGACGTCGCCCCTGGGCTGATGAGCGAGTCTCCGACGACTGCCAGCGCAGCATGGCTGCGGGCGGCCTTCGACGTCGGGCCCATCTCGCTTGGCGCCTGGATGCAACTGCGCATGGGTTGCGGCGGCGCGGACGCGCACTGCGGCAGGTCTGCGGGTCTAGCGCTCGGCTATCGTCGGGGGCGCAAATGAGCCACGTATGCCGCCTGCCGGCTTCCCGGTTGCGCCGCCGTCTACGTAGCGCGTACGGCGCACGACCGATGCTCCTCTCGGTTGCCGTCGTAATCGTGGTCTCCGGATGCAACTCTCCTCACTTCTTTCGGGCTGGCCAGCGTGCGCTCCGTAGCGGCGACGACCACCGGGCGTTAGCCAATCTTGTGGCAGCACGCCGCTCCGAGCGCCACGTGATGTCTCGCAGCGAGTTCCGTCGCCTGTCCGCGGATATCGACGACCTGGTACACGAACTCGCAAAACCAGCGCTGCGAGCTGCTGCGCTTGCTGTCGATTCGGCCGATGGGGGCCGCGCGTTGGACCTGGTGCTAGTGTTGTACGGGGGAAAAGGACTGTACCGACACCTGACGCCCGCCCAACTTCGATCGGCGAGACGCAAGTTGCTGCCGCTCGCTGGGCAAGCCATCTCTGTTGCGAGCGGCGTCGATCTGAAGGCGTTGGCGCGCGGTGAGGGCGGCGTAACGGCTGTCTCTGAGCGCGTGTCGTCCGTACGGCAGCGCATCGAGCGGCATGTGCCGGTTCACGGTCGCAGGCCGTTGCTCGATCTGCTCGGCAACGTCGCGAGACCAATGCTCAAACGGGGTTGGCAGCTCGTCGATCAGCACCTGAAGGCCGCGCGAACCGAAGCTGCGGTGCTGCTCGGCCAGCGCCTTGCCGCGGTCTTTCCCAAGGAACGCGCGTTGCGCCAACAATACCGACGAACACTGCACCGTGCGGCAGAGCACCACCGAGGACGCGCCCGGGCCATGCGCGCTTACCCGGGCATCACGTGGGGTCATTTGGCGCTGGCTGCACGGTATGGCGGCTCCACGTCTGCCCCGGTCCAGCTTCGCCAGCGACTCCGCGAAGTCCGTTTTCGCATGGGTGGCTATCAGGGCTGCCAGGCGCTCCAGCAGCGTGTGCGCTCGGCCATTGAGCGCGGCACCCGGGGAGTGACAGTGACCTCCGGCGTGCAACTCGGGCGCTGTCAGACCGTCGATCGGGCCTGGAAGACCAAAAAGCGCGTCTCTTGGACGGAGTGGCGGACCCGTAGAGTCCGAGTACGAGAGAGCTACACCGCCTACGTCAACGAGCGAAAATGCCGGTACGTACGGGTGTACGCCAACACCACCTGCACGAGCCGGTATGTGGGCAACGGCTACAGCCGACGTACCTGTCGGGCCAACTACAACAATATGCAACGGTGCCGAAACGTTTCCAGGCCCGTCACGCGGCAGCGATGGGTGATGCGAACGCAGCGGTATCAGGTGCGCCTCAGCTTGATTCGCACGATCTACTGGTACGAGACCCAGCTTCGTGTTTCCGGCAGAGCGCAGGTTCGATGGCCTGGCGGAAGTCGCGTGGTTTCTCTGTCCTACAGCGCTGGACTCCGAGATCATGGCTTCCGCGATCGTGCGGGTTCTCGCACAGTCAAACGGATCTCGGTCGCTGCCATGGCCAATCAAGCCGCCGCGCGATTTGGCGGGCAGGTCCATGCGCTGCACTCCCAGGCGTTGCGCCCTCAGGCGGCCGCGTTCAGGCAGCAAGCAACGGCAGCGGCTGCGGCGGGACAAGAACTGCGAGCGACCGACTTTGCCCTTCGGAGTTGGCTCTTGGGCGGTCGTGGGGCGCGGGGTGACGTCCGCCGCTTTGCCAAGGTGCTTCGCATCCCCCTTTCTGTGGCGTCGCAGCCGCATCGGTGGACATCTCGCCCGCAACCCCGGCGTCGCAGGGTCGCCAAGGCGCGCCGCAACCTGCTGTCATTGAGTATGGATCAAGCCTTTGGCGGCGTCGGTCAGCAGGCACCCTCAGAATTGGTCAACCCAGCGCTCCCACCGACTTCCCGATCGGTTCGGCGGCTGTATCGGGAGCTGCGGACCACGGCGTGGGCACCGGATCGTCCTCGACACATGCCGGCTGTAGTTGGTCTATCGCTGTCGAACTCGCCGCTGCGCGCCAGCCGACTGCGTCTGGTCTCTCTTGCGCGCCTGCAGGTATCCGATGCCGTACGTCTCTACGGTGGGGTCGAGTTGGCGCAGCTCGGCTGGGGTACTTACGGCTGGCAAATCGGCGCTGACGTGGGCGCCGGTCGTCATGGGTGGAGCGGCCTTGGGCTGCGCTATGCCACCCATCAGGTCACGGCCAGCGGTGCCACCGGGACGATTCGCAGCAGCAACCTCGACGTGAGCTATTTCTTCCGGGTCGGTCGCCGTATCGGGTTCTGGGGGCGTCTGTCGCTCAACGTCGCCGCATGGCTCGGTGACGAGGCGCTAGCGCACTTTCATCCCCAATCTCTGGGCCTAGACGTCCGGTTTGGGCCAGTGGCGCTGCGCGGCGGCGTCACGTGGTATGGCGGCGGCGGCGGGGTACGTTGGCTCGCTAGTACCGAGCTCCGATTCTAGCTTGTTGCGTCGCCGCGCAGGGGCCCCAAGAGCTTTGGAAGGCTAGCCACGGTTCGGTTGTACGAGATCCGGCGGCCGCCCTTGCGTCTGAACGGGCGACCCCTGATTCTGAGTATCCGACCCACGATGACCAGCCCCCGCCGGCGCAGCATGCATCTTCCTTTCGATTGCTAGGAGTCCGATGGCCCCGTCCCTCATTCGTGAGTCCCCCATCACCGCCGTCCCACTCTCTGACCCGGCACAGATCACCTCGGTCTTCACCCGACGGCGGCGCGTCACCCTTGCCACCGTGACGTTTGGATACGCGTTTTTTTACACCTGCCGCTTGCCGCTAAGCGTGGTCAAAAAACCGTTGATTGACGCGGGTCTACTCACCGCAAGCGACTTTGGCACCATCGGCGCTGCGTTCTTTTACGCCTATGCCGCCGGCAAGCTCCTCAATGGCTGGCTGGCCGATCATGCGAGTCTGCGGAAGGTCATGTCGTTGGGCCTGTTCGCCAGCGCGCTGGTCAATCTTGCGATGGGCACCACCACCCTGGTTTGGCTCTGCGCCGCACTCTGGGCGCTCAATGGCTTGTTCCAGGGCACCGGTGCACCCGTCAGCGTCGTCGCGATCACACGCTGGTATGGGCCAAGAGAGCGCGGCACCACCTACGGGCTGTGGAGCGTGGCTCATGCCATCGGCGAAGGCATGACCTTCGTGGGAACCGCGGCGTTGGTCGCTGCGACCAGTTGGCATTTTGCCTACATCGGCCCGGCGATCACCTGCATGGTCGTCGCGGTCTTGATCGGCTCGTTTCTCATCGACAGGCCCGAGCATTTGGGGTTGCCGGATGTCCGAGACTGGCGACCGGACCTTTGCTTCGACGAGTCGGCTCCCCACGAAGACGTCTCCACGCGTGACCCGAGCGTCGCCCTGCGGCTGTTGACGCGCCCCTCGCTGTGGATACTCGGCCTCGCGTCGGCGACGATGTACGTGACGCGCTACGCTATCAACTCGTGGGGCGTACTCTTCTTGCAAGAAGCCCATGGCTACTCCCTGGTCGAGGCCGGCGGCATCATCGGCGTGAGCACCTTCTCTGGCATCGCCGGATCCGCGCTCTACGGCTGGCTCTCGGATCGCTACTTCCAAGCTCGCCGCCCGCCACCGACCCTGATTTTCGGCGTGGTGGAGGTGATCTCACTTGCGATGTTCTTTGCAGTACCACCGGGCAGCACCTGGATGCTCATCGCCGCGATCTTTGTCTACGGGCTCACGATCGGGGGCTTGATCGCCGTCTTGGGCGGGCTCTTCGCCGTCGACATCGCCCCAGGTGGGTCCGCCGGACTCGCCGTCGGCATGATCGGCATGTTCAGCTACATCGGCGCCGCCCTCCAGGAG
>JAGSHB010000233.1 GCA_023954815.1 Myxococcales bacterium
AAACACGGTTGTGTTTGGCGAGACGTCTGAGCCGCTGACCGCACTGCGCGAGCCCGCAGGCGTAGATGCTACCCGCCCGGGATTGCAGCAAGGCCCTCCGGCCAACCGCAAATTGAAGAGGCCAACGTCCGACCTCATGGCGGCATGCCTGCGAACGTCGGTGTGAAAGCGATAGCGTGGTGTTGGCGGTCAGCAATGGCCTGGGCTGTTGGTTTCCCTACTTCGGCTTAAACGCGTGTATCGCAATGGCCCGTTTGCCCGCACCATCAATCTCCGCCGCGACGCTCAATACGCCATCAGCCGAATACCAAAGGTCGGCCAACCCGCGCCATGCGAGCGATGAAGAGGGGCCCGATCCCGCCACGGAATCGGTCGTACGCAAGCCAGCACTGTCCAACGTTGAAACCTGTTTTGAGTCCGTTAGCGTGGTCCGGTGAATCAAGATACTGCCGTATGTGGGCTGGCTGGCGAACGGAGATTCGTAGGTAGCAACGAACCAGGCCCCGTCGCCCGCCACGACCCGGGCGCTCGCGAATCCAGTGCGGCAGTCTCCCTTACTGTTCTTGTTCACCACCTGCTGTGGGCTGACAATGCCGGCGGCATCCCGAATCAACAGCCAAACGTAGTCCTTCCCACTCTTGCGAGTCACCACAACGATGCCCGTCTTGCCGGATTTGGCGTCATAGGCAGCATCGACACTGCACACTTCGGTCACCCCGCTGAGAACAACCTTTCCGTTGCCTGTCGAAGACGACAGCCAAGCCGACTTCGACTTCTTCGCGCCGCTGGAATCGAACGCCTGGGCCCAAATTGCGCGGTTGTAGCTGTTACCCGACTTCTCTTCGTCCATGGCCAAGGCCCAGTAACGCGCGCCGGTCTTGTCGGTCTTACCCATGTCGATGACGACACTCCGTGTGGTCGAGAACTCCGCGATTTGCGGCACACCTTTGCTCCACAACGATTTGGTTACCGGTCCAGACATGAGGGACTGATTCGCCCCCACCTCCGACAAGCCAAATCCGCTCGGACGCACCCAAATCCCGCCACGCTTGCTGGGATCGGACTCGGCCCCAGCCAACGCTGTAAACCCAGGCGTCACAAACGACGGCTTCTGCCCAGCCGACGCCGGACAAACCGCCCCGGCCGCCGCCCAAGGCGCCGCACCTTTCGGCGCACTTCCATCCAACCGAGCCAACCGCGGAATGCCGCCCTGGTACTTATTGACCAGACACGTCCCCGCCTTCACATCGGCCTCCAGCCACGTCAACCAACCCTGACTCGACGAGTTCGGGTCCGCGCTCACCGCTGGGAAGCCCTGGCACACATTCTTACCCTTCAGCGCCGACGCAAACGTCACCACCTTCGGCTTCGGCTTGCCCGCGCCCGGTTTTGACTCTTCGACCGAATCGAGCAGCACCGCCCGCATCGCTGCCGGCTTGGTGATCTGCCACTTGCCGCCGCTGACCGTCGCGCAGCTGTCGCTCTGGTAGACCACCCAGGTCCGCGTTGTGCCCTTTTTCGGGTCGAGTACATGGCGCAACACCGCCGGATTTGTCGGCGCTGGGTCGGTCGCGCTCTCGGTGACGAGCACCACCGGCTTCGGGGTCAGGCAGGCCTTGGCTGTCTTGTCGCAGCTGTGGCCATAGGGGCAGTGGTCGACGTTTTCGCAGCCCGTGGCGCCGTTGGCGAAGGCGCTGGTCGGCGCGCAGGCGTCGCGGGTGCAGCCGAGCTTGTCGTCGCACTTGGTGTGTTGCGGCGCGTGGGCGCAGATGCCCTTGCCGTCGCAGGTGTCGCTGGTGCAGGTGAACTTGTCGACGTCGCAGCCGGTGCCCTTGGCGACAGGCGACCAAGCCGTCTTCGATTGGGATGGCGCGCACACCAGGCAGCCGCCGCTGGTCTTCTTTCCCTTGGTCTCGCACACGTCCTTGATGAGGCACGTCTCGGCGACCAACGCATCGTGGGTGCACTGCCCCTTGCCGTCGCATTGATCGATGGTGCACGCCTTTCCGTCGGTCTTGCAGACCACGCCTTTTTGCAGCGGGCTCCACTTCTCAGCGCTGATCTTCGGCTGGCAGCTCGTGCAGCCGTTTTCAGACTTATCGCCCGATTTGCTGCACACCCCGCCGATATTGCACGTGCCCGGATCGATCTTCGCGACGCACTTTCCAGCCACACAGTTCTGCTGGGTGCACGAGAGCTTGTCGGTGTTGCAGGCCGCCGCATTGTTCGTGGGTACGCAGCCCTTGGCCACGTCGCAGGTGTTGGTGGTGCAGACGTTGCCGTCGGCGCACGCCTTGGCGTCCGGCGTATGCTTGCAGCCATCCGTGCCCTTGTCTGCTTTTGGGTCGCAGGCGTCGAGCGTGCACTTGATTTGGTCGTCGCAGGCGTCCTTGTCGGTCGTCGCCACGTTGTCGCATTTGCCGCTGCCATCGCAGTGCTCGACGGTGCAGCCGATGCCGTCATCGCCCGAGCACGTCGCCGTCTTGGGCAGGTTCACCGAGGTGCAGGTCTTGGCCGTGGTGTCGCATTTGCCCTGGGTACACGGGCCGCTGGCTTTACACAGGCTGTCTTTCGGGGTGCCGACGCAATTGCCCGCCGAGTTGCACTGGTCGAGCGTACAGCCGATGCCGTCCTCGTTGTCGCAGGCCGCGCCGAGCTTCTTGGTGGTCCACTTCGTCGGCGCGTTGCCAGCGTCACAGGTCTTGCAGCTGTTGCCCGACTCCAGGGCGCCGTCCTTGATGCAGGCGCCGTCTTTGGTACCAGGGATGTAGCAGAAGCCCTCGCTGACTGTGGAGAACTCGCAGGTGCCGCTCTTGCAGGCGCCGGGGCGACAAGCCTCGCCGTCCTTTTCACACGCCGTGCCCTCTTTGACCTCGCTCCACGCCGTCTGGTTGGTGCTCGGCTGGCAGCTCTGGCAGCCGTTACTGTCGCTCTTCTTGTCACCCGCTTTGATGCACGCGCCGCCGATGAGGCACGCAACCGCCGAGATTTCGGCCTGGCCTTCGCATTTGCCGTCCTTGCACGCGTCGCATTTTCCGGCGCCATCGCAGCGTCCGATGGTGCAGTTAAGGCCATCCTTGTCGTCACACGAGGCGCCCTTGGGCATGCCAGTCCACTTGGTTGTGCTGATGTCCGGCACGCAAAGTTCGCAGGCGTTGTCCGGATTTACGACATCCTTATCGAAGCACTTGGCCTTGTCTGTCTCGCCGAGCAGGCAGGTATTGGGAGCCATGGTCGCCGCGGTGGTGCACTTGCCCGCCCCATCACATGCGCCAAGCGTGCAGTCATAGGCGTCGTCGTCCGCGCAGCTGGTTTTTGCAGCGAGCGGCGCGAGTTGGCAGATGTCCTCGACGCACTTGGCCTCGTAGCAGGCCGGCACGGTTGTTCCTGTGGTCTCAGCCGGGTCCCAACTCTTGTCGGCGAGCGCATCGACGCAATCGGACGCGGCTTCGCACAGAAAGTCCGTCGGCGCCAAGCAGCGGCCCTTTTTGCAGGTCTCACCGGAATTGCAGTTCGCGTCTTCCTTGCATTCAATCGTCGGCGTCGCCGGCGTGCTGCAAGCTGCGGCAGACAGCGAACCAAAGACCAGAAGGACCACGTTGAACAAGCGAAGCTGACGGCGCACGGATACCTCCACCATACAGGTGAGTGTGCAGGCTAGCACTTGCCCGGTTGGGTACAAGAAACCGAGCGCCGGATCAAAAAGCACCGCGCCCGACCAACCTCATCGGCTGACCGGGCGCGGCGCTAGTCATGCATTGACGTACTAGCAGTGATGCACGCTCACCGACGGCGGCGACGACGACGACCGCGCTTCTTGTTGCCGCCCTGCCCCACGCCTTCGACGCGAACAGTGATCTTCAGCTGGCCATTCGGGGCCTTGCCACGCAGCTCGCGCAACAGGTCCGATGCGGCCGCCAACAGCAGCTCAGGCGCCTGCTCAGCGGAACCGCTGCGGCGCATCTCCAGCTCGAAGCTCGCCTCTGCTGGCTCGGCAGACTCTCCGTCCTCTGAAGCGGCCTCTGATGTGTCACCGCCGGCAGCGTCACCCTCGGCAGCAGCAGGCGCGGCAGCGACCTCGCCCGCATCGTCTCCAGCGTCCGCAGCGTCGGCAGCCTCTGCCGACTCGTCGTTGGCAACCGCAACGCCCGTCAATTCAGCGAGGTCTTCCGGGTTCTTCAACAGCTCGGCCAACTCAGCGGCCTCAGCAGCGTCCATCTCTTCTTCGGTCATTTCGGCCTCGTCTCCGTAGATACGGCTAAAACTGGGCGGCGGTAGCATGGAGGTCTCACACACGCGCGCCCAGATGCGCTGCATGGTGCGGCCGCGGAGCTCGCCCAGAAAGAGCGACACCGAGCCATCAGGGGCCAATGCCGCGTCGAGGCTGCTCGCGGCTTCGTCGAGCGCGCGTACGGTGACCTGATCGATGTTGCTCATGGTGGCGTCGCGATGGGCCTGTTTGAAGCGCGTATGGCACTCCACGACCTGACCACGACTCAGCGCGAAACCGCTCCACAGCACCTTGGTGAACGTCCGCATGTAGGGGTTTTGGTGATAGCTGAACTTCAGCAGGTCGTCGGCGAACCCATTGCCAGCCTGAGACGGGCCCTCCGGCAAGGCGGCCAAGGCGCCTTCCAGAAACTTCTGCTCGTCGGTTGAAATCTGCTTTTTCGGGGTCTGACCGCGGCGGGATCGCGCGGATGTTGATGCTCGGGACATCGCTCCTCCTTGTTGGGCGCTCAGCGCCTCGTTTCGGGGTGCTCATACCCGCCGCGGACACATGATCTGCGCGGTCGGGCGGCGGCACCCTAGCAGCCACGCCGCATTACAGCCAGTGCGACGCGGCGAACCTGCACCGGCCCG
Source organism: Myxococcales bacterium (assembly GCA_023954815.1). Lineage (GTDB taxonomy): Bacteria > Myxococcota_A > UBA9042 > UBA9042 > UBA9042 > UBA9042. The sequence continues at coordinate 4,864 of JAGSHB010000233.1, forward strand.
TCGCCCCGCGAGTCGATCAGCTACGTGTGCGCTGGCAGCCCGGCAATTCGGGGGATTGGCGGGATTTGGGCTTGCTGGCCCAAGCCAATCTGCGACTGCTGCAACGTATTCAGTCTTTGTTGAGCCAAGCCTCAAAGGCGGCGAAGGAGTAGGGCCGGCCGAGGAAGTCTTCGACCAACTTGGCCGCGTCCTTGGTGCCGCCCGGCTTGAGCACGGCGTTGCGGTAGGCCATGGCGGTGGCGCGGTCCAAGATGCCCGCCTTTTCGAACTTCGAAAACAGGTCTTTCGCGATCACCAGCGACCACATGTAGGTGTAGTAAATCGCCGAGTAGCCGTTGAGGTGCCCGAACGAGTTCTGCATGTGCGTGCCAGCGACGAAGGGGTACGGGCTCAGCGCGGTCATCATCTCGGCGACGAGCTTGTCGTGGTCGAGGTCCTTGGGGTTGCGGCTGTGAAACCCGAGCGAGACGCTGGCGTAGAACATCTGGTGCCGTACCCACAGGCCTTTACCGAACTCTTTGGCCTTGCGCATCTTGTCGACCAGCGGCTTGGGGATGGTCTTGCCCGCGCTGTCGGTCGCAAAGCGGGCCAACGTGGCGTAGTCGGTGGCCCACTCCTCAAAGATCTGCGACGGCGCCTCGACGAAATCCCACTCGGTGGCGACGCCCGAAAAACGCATCCACTTCTGCTGACCGCCGAGCACGTGGTGCATCAGGTGGCCGAACTCGTGAAAGAAGGTCTGCACCTGCTTGTGCTCCATCAGGCCCTTGCCGGTCCGCGGATTGGGGAAGTTGCACACCAGCACGCCAGCGGGCTTCTGCACGCCAGTCAGGCCGTTCGTCAGGGTGAACTGGGCGGCATGCTTGTACTTATTGTCGCGCGGATGCATGTCGAGGTAGATGGTGCCGAGCAGCTTCTCACCCTCGTACACGTCGTACACGCTGACATCACGATGCCAGGTTTTCGCCGTGGTGTTGGGCTTGTAGGTCAGGCCAAACAGGTCCGACGTCAGGTCGAGCAGGCCCTGTTTGACCTTGTTGTAGTGCAGGTAGGGCCGCAGCTTCTGGGCGTCGAAATCGAAGGTGCGCTTCTTGAGCCGGCCGAGCAGCCAAGCCTGCTGCCAATCGCTGACGACCTTGGCCTTCTTGTCGGTCCGGTGCAGCTCGCCGAGCAGCAGTCCACGCTCCCGCTTCATGCGCTTGTCGGCGATTTTGCGGATCCGCTCGATGAACTTCTGAGCGTTGTCCGCGCTGCCGATCATCTTGTCTTCGGTGATGAACGCCGCCCAGCTTTTGTAGCCCAGCAGCGTCGCCAACTCGTAGCGCAATTCCAGCAAACGCTGCAGGTTTGCGGTGTTTTTGGGCGTTCCGCGCTGACGATACGTGAGATAGAGCGCTTTCCGAGCGGCGTCGTCGTTGCTGTACGTCATGAAGGGGATGTAGTCGGGGTAGTCCGTCGTCACCTGAATCTTGCCGCCGCTGTTGTTCTTGCTGGCCTTGTGCGCGGCGATCCAATCAGCGGGCAATCCGTCGAGGGCCTTTTCGTCCACCATGATGTGGCGCTTGTCTTGGATGATGGTCTTCGAAAAGCTCTGGCCCACCTTCACGATTTCGTCGTTGAGCTTCTTGATGCGGGCGCGGGTGGCCTCGTCCTTGTCGACACCAGCGCGCTTGAAGTCACGCAGGGTCTTGGTGACCAAGCGCGTGACCAAGGTATCGGCGCCCTTGAGGTTCAAGCCGGAGAACACATCGAAGAGCTGCCGGTCGAGGGACAGCTGCGTACTGAGCGCGGCGATTCTCTGCTCACACTTCTCGGCCACCTTGCGCACGGCACCGTCAGGGTGCACCGAGCGCCATAGGCTCGATTCGGCCTCTGCGTTGGCCAGGGCGGTCTGCATCTTGTTGAACAGCGCCAGCACCTGATCGCGGTGGGCCGTATCGTCCTTTTTCGGCAACGTGACGATGGCTTCGCGGTGACCCTTCGCGGCGGTCAGGGAATCGGAGCAACGCCGATCGAGCGCGCCCGCCTCACCCGAGACGGCTGTGGTCACTGTGGCTTTCGGAGTCGCTTTCACGGCCTTGTCCTTCGTCGGCTGCTTCACGACCGACTTCGCCCCACCTCCGCACGCTGTCAGCATCACAGCTGTCAGACAAAGGACAATGAGGGCAGGGGTTGAGAGCACGGTGCGCATTTTTCCTCCAATGCGATTTCAGCCGGGAATCCGGCGAGGTTCTGCCACAATGGCTCCCGCTTGGAAAGGCGACGCGCCGCACTGGCACGCGACAATTTCGGCCCCTGCAAGCGCGGCCGGCGCGGTCCCCTCGTCCCAATGGGGCGGGTCCGGTAGACTGCACTCAACCCAGGAGTCCAATGTCCGAACCCGGCACGAGCAGCAGCGCAGAAAGCGGCGATTCCTGGGTCGGCACGGCCGAGCAATTCGCCTGGCTTGAGTGGCTGGTGCGCGCGATTCTCATCCTGAACGTGCTCGACGCGGTGTTCACCATCTATTGGATCAGCGAGCACAAGGCGATCGAGGCCAACCCGCTGCTGGCAGAGCTCGCCCATGAGCATCCGGTAGCGTTTGTCGCGGTGAAGACGGCGCTGGTGAGCCTGGGCAGCGGTTTGCTGTGGCGATTGCGACGCAGCCCCCTGGCGGTCATCGGTATTTTCGCTGCCTTTCTCGGCTACTATTTCTTGCTGATCTACCACCTCAACGCGCTCAATCCGCAGCTGATCCAGCGGTTGGGTGGCGGGTAGTTGCCCCACACGAGCGCCATCAGATTACGAGGCGATATGGGTCTCACAGGCCGCGTCTTCGGGGATTTCGGGCAGATCTAGCTTGTCGATCCTGCGTGCGAACCAGTCGTCGAGCACCACCAGCGCCCAGAGGTTGTGGGAATAGTCCCGCCGCTTGCTCGTGTGGTCCTTCATCATCTGGTCGGCGCGTTCCGGCCGAATCACCCCGCGGTGCCCCAGCCGCCCTATGGCTTCGCTCGTGCGATCTCGCAAATCGGTCGCCAGCCAAGTGCCCAGCGGCGCCACAAACCCCTGCTTCGGCGCCGAGACGATGGACTTCGGCACATACCGCTCGGCCAAGTGACGCAACACCCGCTTGGAGCTATCCCGCGCGGGCTTGCCACTGAGCGCCGCCAGGGGCGTCATCCGATGGGCGTCGGGCAGCGCGAG
>JAGSHB010000244.1 GCA_023954815.1 Myxococcales bacterium
GCGCTCGATTTCGCTTGCCACAGGTGATTGGGCGCGCGGCCGTAGCTCGAAGCCAGCAGCTCCGGCCAGCCATCGTTGTTCAAGTCGCAGGCCGCGCTCGACCATGCGCGCGAGTGGGCCTTGGCCTCGTTGAGGTCGGTCAAGAGCTTCCACGGCTTGGTGGTGAGCCCGCTGGCGACGGTGATGTCGACAAAACCGCCTTTACCATCGCCTTTGAACAACCGGTCCTGCATGGGCGACTGGCCACCGGCCGGCGCGTTGTGGGTCATCCACAGGTCGAGATTGCCGTCACGATCGACGTCCACAAATGTCACGCTGGCCGGGGACGTCGCCAACTTCGCCATGCGCGCCGCGCTATCGGGGCCGATGCTGTACGTGCCATCGCCGTTGTTGAGCAGTAGCTCCGACGTCTCGCCATCTGTCGCGTCGCCGGGTTTGTCGGAGGCGCGCGCCAAGAAGATGTCGTCGTCGCCGTCATTGTCCACATCACCTGCAGCGAATACGACACCCTTGAGAGCGCCATTCGTCCCGGACTTACGGGCTTTGAGCAGCTTCGACGCAGCGGTCACGTCCACAAATCCTGTCCCCGTGCTTCGAAGTAGCCAGCGGTTGCGTTTGCCGTCTTTCGCAAAATCATCTGGCCCCGCGTTGCGCCGAATCAGCACGTCGGGGAGACCATCGCTGTCGTAGTCCACCACCGACAGACGCGTGCCCTCGACACCTGTGAGCCCCCACTCGGCTGTGGCTTCCACGAACACAGGCGTGCCCGGCTGCCAAGTAGTCACCTGTTTGCAAACCACCGGCGCCGCGGTGTCCGCCTCTGCGTCGGCCTGTGCGTCGCTCTGGCTACCGTCGGCGAGCACTGCCGCATCACCGCCGGTTTCGACATCATCGGTAGGTGCGCTGCCCTGCCGTTCGCTGCTACATCCGACCGCTAGGCCCACCAAGACCAGCACCAGAATTCGGGATAAGCGCTGCGCGACGCGTTCGTTCATCAAAGCTCCTAGGATGCAGGTCAGCACGGTAGCGTGGCTGGGGCGCAGAAGTCATCCAAACGTGACCGCCCCCGAGCCATTGAGGTCACGGCAGCGATGCGCTACAGGCTGAGGGCAGTTCGTTTGTCTCAGGAGCCTTCATGCCCAGTTCTGCCCCCGAGTCCCCCACGCTGACCGCGGTCGATGAGATCAGCGTGAGCGCCGGCGCCGCTCTCCAGGGCACGTTGACGCCCCCTGGAGACAAATCTATCAGCCATCGGTCCTTCCTCTTGGCGACCCTCGCGACCGGCACCACAGAAGTTCGTTCAGCCCTAGAGACCGGAGATTGCGGGCATAGCAAGGCGATTGCCGCTGCACTTGGCTGTCGAATTTCCTATGAGAACGGCGTCACGCTGGTGGACAGCCCCGGCTTGCGGGATCTATCGGAGCCGGAGGCCGAACTCGACTGCGGCCGCTCAGGCACGACCATGCGATTGCTGTGCGGTTTGCTCGCCGGCCGGCCCTTTCCGACCTTTCTGACGGCCGATCCACAGTTGGCCAAACGGCCCATGGGTCGGGTGCTCGAGCCGTTGTCCGAGATGGGGGCCCAGTACCTCGCTCGTGCGGGTGGAACCCGTGCTCCAATAGCCTTTGCAGGCAGTCAGCTGCAGGGTGTGCGTCATGAGCTCAAGGTGGCGAGTGCCCAGGTTAAAAGTGCGCTGCTGCTCGCGGGACTCGACGCCCACGGCGAAACGGTCGTGGTCGAGCCAGGTCCAGCGCGGGATCACACCGAGCGCATGCTCATCGCTCAGGGCGCACCCTTGACGAGCGGCATCACGGACGGGCGGCGCTGGCATCGCATCGAACGGTTGCAGGAGCCGCTGCAGCCGCTGTCCCTCACGGTGCCTGCTGATCCTTCCTCGGCTGCCTTTCCGCTCGTCGCCGCGTGTATCGTGCCGGGCTCGGATGTGGTGCTGAGAAACGTCTGCATCAACCCGACGCGCGATGGCGTGATCCGTGTGCTGCAGCGGATGGGCGCCAACATCACGCTCGAAAATGAACGCATGGAGGGCGGGGAGCCCGTCGCTGACCTGGCTGTGCGCTCGGGGCCGCTGACCGCGACTGAGATTCAGGGCGCGGAAGTCGTGACCCTCATCGACGAGTTGCCCATCGTCGCGGTCGCTGCTGCCATGGCCTCCGGTGAGACGGTTGTGCGGGACGCGGCGGAGATGCGGGTCAAAGAGACCGACCGGATCGCGACCACTGCCGAGCAGCTTGCCCACATGGGCGCGCAGATCAGCGAGACGCCCGATGGTTGGCGAATTGTGGGCGGCGCAGGCCTCCGCGGCGCCGACGTACACAGCCATGGAGACCACCGACTCGCCATGGCGTTGACGGTCGCGGGGCTCGTCGCCACAGGAACGACCAACGTGCGCGACGTGGCGTGCGCTGCCGACTCTTACCCCGGATTCTTCGACGATTTGCGCAAAATCGGCGGCCGAATCTCGCCCCTGGAGGCATCCTGATGTTGACGCGATTGCGGTTTCTTTCTGCGGGAGAGAGCCACGGCCCTCGCCTCAACGGCGTGCTCGACGGCATCCCGGCAGGGCTTGTGCTGGATCCCGACGCCATCAGCACGATGATGGGCCGGCGGCAGAAGGGATACGGCGCTGGCGGCCGGATGAAGATTGAGCGCGACACGGTCGTGCTCAGCGGCGGCTACATGGGTGGGCAAACCACCGGCGGCCCGCTGGCGCTTGAGGTCGGCAATCGCGATTGGGCTAGTTGGGCCGAGCGCGACGTGGCGCCCATGACCAAGCCGCGGCCTGGCCACGCCGATCTGACGGCTGCGGTGAAGTACGGCTACACAGATCTGCGCTTGGCGCTGGAGCGGGCCAGCGCCCGAGAGACCGCGATGCGCGTCGGCGCGGGGGCGATTTGCGTGCAGCTGCTGGCGCAGTTTGGCATTCGGGTTGGCGGTTGGGTACGGCGGATCGGTCAGGTCGAGGTGCCGGCATGTCAGGACGCCGGTCGCTCGCCCGACGCGGAGACCCTGGCCCAGTTCATGCGAGCCGCCCACGACGACGAGATGGCGAGCCCCGATCCCAGCGCCGATGCCGCGCTGCGTGCTGAGGTCAAGCGGGCCATCTTGGCCAGAGACACCCTCGGCGGCGTCCTGGAGGTCGCGGTTTTGGGTTTGCCGCCAGGACTCGGCAGTCATGTGCAGTGGGATCGCAAGCTGGAGGGCCGCCTGGCCATGGCTTTGATGAGTATCCAGGCGATGAAGGGGGTCGAAATCGGCCCTGCGTTCGACAACGCCAGCCGCATGGGCACCGATGTGCACGATGGTATTTCCGCTGGCGCTGATGGCGCGATAACCCGAGATACCAACCACGCTGGCGGGCTCGAAGGTGGGATCACGACGGGTGAACCCCTGCTTGTGCGCATCGCAATGAAGCCCATCAGCACGACGCTGACGCCGCGGCATACGGTCGACCTCGCCAATGGAGAGACGGCCCAGACCGAGTACGAACGCAGTGACATCTGCGCCACGCCCCGCGCCGTGCCGATCTGTGAGGCCATGGTCGCTTTGGTGCTCGCCGACGCGTTGCTCGAGAAGTTGGGCGGGGACAGCATCGCCGAGATGAAACCGCGCTTTGATGCGCTGCGCCGCAGCCACCTCAATGACTTGGCCATGGACAACGTGCCCTGGCGAATTGGGTATCAATCGTAGGGATCTTTCGCGCCTCGATTTGGTCATGCACCGCTCGCCCGTGTGCGGTAGATTACCGCCGCCCATTGATGGGCTCTGACCGGCTCCTGCGATCATTTGCGGGCATCAAGGTGACCCATGTTGCTCAGGTCTTCGACCCTGCCGTCCTGTTCAGACTCCGCCTCAGCGGTGCGTACACTGCAGTCACATGCGGCGGCGCTGCCCGACCACGTCGACGCGGCGACGCTGGTGCGGTTGGAAGTACCGCTGGACATGACGATAGACGTGCAGACCGTGCTCGGTTGGCTTGCCGAAAAGCCTGCTAAAGCCCGAAGTTTCTGGGCTGATCGGCACGATAGCTTGCTGCTGGCTGGCCTCGGTGAGGCGTGGCATGTCGGTGGTCTCGGCTGGACGCTTGACCAGGGGGTTGCCGCGCTGGAAGGCACCCTGGCCTCGGCGTCTTCTCGTCTGCGCATGCTGGGCGGCGTCTGCTTTCACGGCGAGCTGCGGTCCTCGGGGCCGTGGAAGGCGTTTGGTGCGTGGCGATTTGCGCTGCCGCAGTTGGAGCTCGGTCGCGATGCCAATGGCGCGTGGCTGGCCCTGCACGTCCATGGCACCGCCAGCGATTGGGCCGAGCGAAAGGCTGACGCGCTCGCGCTGCTGTCGGCGGAACCAACTTCGCTCCAGCGGCAACACGCCGAGCCGACGGTCCTCGCTGTCGTCGATCAGCCGGATCGCGCGGGCTGGCGCGATGGTGTTGAGCGAGCGCTCGATGCCATGGCTGACGGCGACCTCGACAAGGTCGTGTTGGCCCGCAAACGCACGGTGGAACTCGCCGAAAAACCCGATGCCCTCCGGTTATTGCGACAACTCGCCGAGCGGGAACCGAAATCCTTCCGATTTTGTCTGCAACCCCGTGGGGACTCCGCCTTTGTTGGCGCCTCGCCGGAGCGATTGCTGAAGATGGCGGCAGGTGATGTTGTGAGTGAAGCCCTGGCGGGCACTCGCGCCCGTGGCGCGACGCCTGAAATCGATGCTGCCGCGAGCGCGGAACTGCAGAACTCCGACAAGGACCGCCGAGAGCACGCACTGGTGGTGCAGATGGTGACCGACACTCTGGGGCGTGTCTGCCAAACGGTCGATGCGCCAGCTGAGCCCAACATCATGGCGCTGTCCCACGTTCAGCACCTCCACACCCCGATTTGGGGGCAGATGGGCGGGGCGCATGGATTGGCCGACGTGCTCGGCGCGCTGCATCCGACGCCTGCGGTCGGCGGTACGCCATCACGACAAGCGCAGACGCTCATCGAGAAGCTCGAGCCCTTCCAGCGAGGGCTCTACGCGGCACCCGTTGGTTGGATCGGCGGCGGGCGACAGGCCGAGTTCACCGTCGCCATTCGCTCGGCGTTGATCGAAGACAAGCAGCTGTCCCTCTTTAGCGGCGCGGGGTTGGTACGTGGGTCGGAACCTGACGTAGAATGGGGTGAAATCGACGCCAAAATCGCTGCCCTCTGGCAAGCCTTTGGGCTGGAAGGGACCACGTCATGAGCACCGGACTCCGTAACACCTTGGCCGGCCGCATCGCCATCGAGGAGCTGGTTCGCCTTGGTGTGCACGACATTGTCATCGCCCCGGGTTCCCGCAGCACTCCCATCGCCGACGCGGCCGCTCGGCATCCAGGCGTGCGTTTGCGCGTCATTGTCGACGAGCGATCCGCCGCCTTCTTTGCGCTGGGTATTGGGCGGGCGACAGGGCGTCCCGCAGTCTTGGTGACCACCTCCGGTTCTGCGGCCGCACACGCCTACCCGGCGATTATTGAGGCCGACGCCGCCCGTATCCCGATGTTGGTCTTCAGCGCCGACAGGCCGCCCGAGCTTCGGGGAACCGGCGCGAATCAGACGATCGATCAGGTCCGTCTGTTCGGCGACCGGGTCCGGGCCTTCGTCGATGTGCCTTGTCCCGACGCGCACTTTTCGATGCGAGCGCTACTCACCACCATCGATCATGTCGTCGCTGCTGCCCACGACGGCCCAGCGCATCTCAATTTCATGTTTCGAAAACCGCTCGATCCGAGCGGAGCGCCCGGTCTGGCGGGCCTCGCAGCCCAAATCGCGCCAGACGAAGCCGCAGTCGATCGCGTGCGTCGCTGGCTGGAAGGCGCCCACCCCTATACGCGTTGGCTGGGCGGGCGAGTCGGTCCAAATGCGGCGGCGCTCGACGCATTCGCTGCGGTGGTCAAAGAGGCGGACAACGGCTTTGTCGTCGCCGGCGCTATGGATGACGCTGCGGAGCGGACTGCCGCATCGCGCCTCGCCCTGGAGCTCGGCTGGCCGTTGGTTGCCGACATCGCCTCCGGACTGCGCCTTGGTCCCCCAGCGTCCAATTTGCTCCCTTTTCACGATCTGATGCTCGGCGCACCGGCGTGGGCGGCAGAGACGCGCCCGGACGTGGTCGTTCGGGTGGGCGGGCCCCTGGTGTCAAAGTCCATCGGACATTGGCTGTCCTGTGCAACTCACCACGTGGTCGTTCGGCCGGATGGCGTCCGTCACGACCCAGCTCACTTGGTCTCTCTGCGGATACGCGCCCACGTATCCGAACTCGTCGCTGCGATGGACGGGCGCTGGCCACGACCGAAGGCTGCGCTGCGTGGACATCTCCGCCGCTGGCAGGCGGTCAGCCATGAGATCGGCGCGGCGATTGGGTCGGTGTCCGGTGATGAGATCTCGATCGCCCGTGACGTCTGCCGGGCGTTACCTGCTGGCGCCGGCCTGTGGGCGGCGAGTTCCATGAGCGTTCGTCTTCTCGACAGCTTCGCTCCCGCTGGGGGGGCGCCGGTCGCTGTCGCATCTGCCCGCGGCGCCAGCGGTATCGACGGTCTCATCGCGCAGGCCGTGGGTTGGTCCATGGCCCGAAAATCACCCTGTGTCCTGCTCCTCGGTGACTTGGCTGCGCTGCACGACATTGGCTCCTTACAAATCCTCGACGCTGAAAAACCCGACTTGGTCGTCGTGGTGATGAACAACGGCGGCGGCGGGATCTTCTCGTTGTTGCCAATCCGGCAGGCGAGCGCCGCGTTTGAGCCCGTATTTGCGGCCGCTCACGACAAGATGGTCTTGCCTTGGGCTGATGCCGCTGGCCTGCGAGCGCAGGGCTTGAGCGACGTCTCTAGACTGCCCAGCGTTCTGGCTGAAGCGCTTGGCCGCGGCGGGCCGCATCTCATCGAGGTGTACACAGACCGCGGGGCCGCCCAGCAGGCTTGGATCGCCGCGCGAGAGAATGTGGCCGATTGGGTGGCGCACCATCTCCAGACCCAAGCATGACAGGCACGCTCAGTTGGCATCGCTCTGGGCCGGCATCTGCGCCGGCAGTGCTGTGGATCCACGGTTTCCTCGGCTGCGGAAGCGATTGGCGAGCCATGATCGCGGCGCTGCCGGATTACCAACATCTCACCGTCGACTTGCCGGGCCATGGCGACAGCCCAGCGTTGTCATCGGATCGACCGGCAATTGAGTTGGTGTGCGCGCAAATCCTGGCCACGGTCGAAGCGGCGGGGCTGCGCGGCGCACCCCTATCGGTCGTTGGCTACTCCCTCGGCGCGCGGGTGGCCATGGCGCTCCTGGGGCACCTCAGCCAGCACCTCAAGCAGGCGATCTTGATCAGCGGACACCCGGGTCTCGACGAACCCGAC
>JAGSHB010000115.1 GCA_023954815.1 Myxococcales bacterium
ATGCTCTACGAGCTGCTGACCCGCCGTCGCCTGTACAAGTACAAGAGTGACCTCGAGACGATGCAGTGCATCACAACCGAAGAGCCCGTGCAGCCGTCATCGCGCAACCCAGAGGTGGATCCAATTTTGGGAGCCATCGCCCTTCGAGCGCTGCGCAAAGACCCCGACGAACGCTTTCAGACTGCCGCCGAGTTGGGCGATGCCCTGAGCGCATGGCTCGGTCGCCGCGGTGTGTCGGACATTCGCTCTGCGCTCAGTTTCTGGGTGCGCACCCACGGCGGCCCCATCTGGCCCACGCCGGAAGAGCGCGCTCAGCGTTGGCAACAGCCTACGGATACACCATTGCCGGGCGGCACCGAGCGCAGCAACAGCCACATCCCGATCCACCGAGCGGCGATCGACACGCCAGCTACGAGCTTTATTGGGCGCCGCTCTCTTCTCGCTGATCTGCAGCTACGCCTCGAACAGGGAGACCGCTGGATTTCGCTGACTGGGCCAGCGGGTGTGGGCAAGAGTCGCGTGGCGCTGCAACTGCTGCACGATAACATCGAGCAATGGCGGCCAGATGGCGGGGCATGGCGGGTCGATCTGACCGGCGTGACCTCCCTGCCGGCTGCGTGCGTCGCGGTCGCACGTCACCTCAACATCCCGTTGGTTGGCGTCGATGCAGACAAAGTGGCCGGTCGCATTGGCAGTGCCCTCGCCGCGCGGGGACCGATGCTGCTGGTGCTCGACCCGGCCGATGGCGTTGCAGCAAAACTGGGCCAATTGGTGCGTACGTGGCTACGCCGCGCCTCGGATTTACAGCTGGTCGTGGTGAGCCGCGAGCGCATGGGCGCTCCCGAAGAGGACGTCATCGATGTGCCACCCCTGTCACTGCCCAAAGGTGAGCGCCTGGGCGGCTCGGAGGCTGTGCTGCTTTTTGCCGCGCGTGCTGCCACCGCACGACCCGGCTTTCGCGTAGCGGACTCGGAGCCCGGCGTCATCGCTGACCTCGTCCGGCAACTCGATGGCTTGCCGCTGGCCCTCGAATTCGCAGCTGCACGCATCGCGGTGTTGGAGCCTGCCGACTTACTCGCTCGGCTGGACCATCGTTTCGACGTGCTGGGCGGACCGGGCGAGCGTTCGAGCTTGCGGGACGCACTCGACGAGTCTTGGGACGGCCTCTCTGATGCCGCAAAGACCGCTATGAGCGCCTGCACCGTCTTTGAAGGCGGGTTTGACGTGGCGGCCGCCGAGGCCGTGGTCGGCCGTGGAGCGCTCGGCGTGCTCGACGACCTTCGTGACCGCAGTTTGCTACGTGCAGTACCGCAGCGAGCCGGCGGCGCGGCGCGCTTCGAGTTGCTGAACAGCATCCGGGCCTTCGCTGTCGATAGAACCCCGGCGGGCGCGCTGCAGGCCGCGCAGGCGAGCCATGCCGCGTACTACGGTCTCCATGCGCAAACATGGTTGTTGGAACGGCACCACCACGGCGGCGATCTAGCCGCACGCAAACTACGACTCGACCGGGCGAATTTGGAGGTCGCATTGCGCCATCTCGCCGAAGCGTCATCCGGCGAGGCAGGAGAGCAAGCGCTCAGCCTAGCCGAGGCGCTGCTCACATCAGGCCAAGGTGCGACGGATATCGACAGTCGCTCGCAGACCCTCATGTTGGCCACCAACGCAGGCGCGAGCGGTGTACGCCTCGAACGTCTGACGGCGCGCATGCTCCTGGACGCTCGGCGCCACGGAGAGGCCCGCCGCGCTGTCGAGCGGGGCCTCAGTAGTCCCGGTGTCGACGACGGCGAGCGAGCGGAGTGTTTGCTGCTGCTGAGTCACGTCTCCCGGGCCCAGGGGGCGCTCGCTGAGGCCGAGACCTGTGCGCAACAAGCACAGGCGTTGGCGGAGCGTGCGAACCTTCCTGGCCAAATCGGTCGTGCGCTCAGCGCGCAGGGCCAAGTGCAGTCGGAGCGTGGAGATCACCCCGCCGCCGTCGATCTGTTCGATCGCGGCAGTGACTTGCTGCGCGCCGATGGCGACCTGCCGCGCGAGGCCGTGACCCGCATGTTCATGGCCAAGTCGCTGCTCAGTTTGGGCGAGCTAACCAAAGCCGAGAGCGCAATTGTGTCGGCGCTGGTGTCGTCGCAGCAACGCGGTGCCTTGCGCCAAGAGTCGATGCTGTTGTGGCTGCAGGGCTGTCTGCAACTGGAGCGTGGGGAGCTCGACCGGGCGTCCGCCACCCTCAAAGCCGCCGACCAGGGCGCCCGCGCTTGTGGTGCCTTGGCGCTGCTGGTCCACATCAAGCTGGCCGATGCCATGCGTTGCTTGCTCGCTGGTGATCCTGATCGCGCACAGGCGCGCCTCCAAGAGTTAGCAGTCGACGAGCGAGCAGCCTCCTCCGTCGACAAACGCCAGCACTTGCGCGCCCAGCTGCTCACCGCTCATGCCTGCGCACAGCAGGGCGACCTCTCGGCCGCAGAGGCAGCCTGCCGCTCCGCACAGAGCTGGCTCGCTGGCGACACCGACAAGGGCCGGTGGGATGAACTTAGCCTGGCCATCGCCGCCCTCGAGCGGGCCCAGGTACGTGCTGGCGCGGATGCACAGATCGCCGATCGCGCCGCCCAACGTGTGCTTGGGGCGGGCCGTCAATCCCAATGGCTACGCTTAGCCCACCAATTGGTGAGTGACGACTCACCCCTCGGAGAATCCGCAAAAGATGACTGAGCCCCGTGTGAGCCGCTCCTGGGTCGCGATGACGCTGACCCTGGCGAGCGTTGGAATTGCGCTCGCTTTGTATCTGGTCAACGTGAAGTTGCGGCTGGAGTTCGACCCGAGCTTCCAATCGTCGTGCAACTTCGGCAGCAAGCTCAACTGTGATCTGGTGCAAACCTCTGCCCAATCGCTGGCCTTTGGCTTTCCGCTGGCGCTGTGGGGCGCTGTGACGTACGGCGCCGTGCTGCTGTTGGGTATCGCAGCGTTGCGGCCCGGTCGGCATGGCCGCGCCATCGTCGGCCTGCTGGCTGCGGGCGGTATCGTCGTGTGTCTGCACTCGGTCTACTTGGCCTACCTCTCCAGCTTCGTCATCGGTGCCTATTGCGTGTACTGCATGGGAATGTACGGCGTGAACCTGGCGCTCACCGGGCTCGCTATCGCCCAGTGGCGCAGCTCTTCCAGCGCTGAGAAGCCGGATTTCCGGGTCGCTGGCGGCATGGCAGCTTTGGCGATCGGACTCATGGTGGCCGTGGCGATCCCATCGTACGGCTCCGTGCGCCAGAGTTGGGCCGACGCACGCATCGCTGCGGCCAAGGCCCAGGTCGCCCATCAGCTCGGCGCTGGCACCGACACAGCCACCCCCGCAAAGGCCGCGGCGGCGGGCACAGCCAAAGCAGCCAACGCTGGTGCGCAGGGGGCGGCGAGTGCCGCTGGTTCGGCAGCGACGGCTTCGGCAAATACCGCGCCCGCGAGACGTCAGGCAGGCCCCGGCCCCAACACCCGTCTCACGATTCGTACGCATCCTCGTGGTTTCCGCTACAGCGACGAGATCATGCGCAAGGGCCGCAGCTACTTTGAAGTGCCCGTCACCGCTGGCGACTTTCCGCTCGGGCCTGCCAATGCGCCTGTCACTATCGTTGAGTTCGCTGATTTCGAGTGCGGCTACTGCCGGGCGCTGACAGCCAACATGAAGCCGCTCAAGAAGAAGTACGCCGGCAAGGTGCGCTGGGTATTCAAGCACTTTCCGCTGGACAATCGCTGCAACAAGGTCATGAAGGGCACGCAACACCCCGACGCCTGCATCGCCGCCAAGGCTGCCAACTGCGCCGGCTACCAGGGCAAATTCTGGCCCATGCACGACCGCATCTACGACCGCAAACTCCGTATCAACGCACCGAACCTCCGGCGGTGGGCAGTTGAGGTCGGCGTCGACGGCGCCAAGTACGACGCGTGTTTCAAAGACGACTCCCTCGCCCACACCAAGACCCGCGCCGACAGTAGAGACGGTCGCTTTGCGCGCATCGCTGGCACGCCGCGGACGTTTATCAATGGCCACCTGGTGCCCGGCGTCAACGCGACAGAGGTGCTCGACTACTACATCGCCGCCGCGCTGAAGAAGGCTGAGGCGTCGCCGAAACAGGGTGCAGCAGCGGCAAAGGGCGCCTCAAAACCTGCAGCAAAGACGGCCCATGGCATGGTCGAACAACACACGGCCAAGGGGACGTTCTGGATCGACGCCTTTGAGGCCAGCATCGACGCCAAGGGCAGGGCGCTGAGCCAAAAAGACGTGCGCCCCGCTGAAGCGTCGTGGTTTGAGGCGCAATCGGCCTGCAAGAAGGCCGGAAAGCGGCTGTGCACGGAGGAGGAGTGGGTCTCGGCCTGCACAGGTGCCCCAGCAGTCGACAACGACGGCGACAAGGATTTTTCCGATGACGCGGTGGAGGGCTCGCTCTTTCCGTATGGCTTCTTCCACGAAGGAGGCCGGTGTAATGACGATCGCCGCGGCAGTGGTCCAGCCGTCGCCACAGGCTCCAAGGCCAACTGTCGCTCCCCAGCTGGCGTGTTCGACCAAAGCGGCAACCTGGCCGAGTGGACGGGCACATCGGAGGCGACCGGCGTGTTGTCTGGTACCGACTTCCGCTGGGGCCCCAAAGCCACCTGCATGAAGCGGCAGGAGCGCTTCGGCCTGGGCTACCGCAACGCAACGACCGGGTTCCGCTGCTGCGCAGACAAGGCCGTGGCACCGCCAAAGAAGGCAGACGCCATCGCCCATCACACCCACGGCGCGGAAGGTAACATCGCCCCGAAATTCCAGGTGATGAGCGCGGCTGGCAAGCCGATGACCGAGCGCGTGCTACGCGGCCACGTGACGATCGTCAGCTTCTTTGCTTCGTGGTGCGGCCCATGCCGCCGAGAGCTGCCGGACCTCAACACCTTCTACGCCGAGCACAAGGCGAAGGGGCTGAAGGTGCTCGCTATCGGCGTCGACAAACGCCCGCAAGCCGCCAAGGACTTTGTGGCGAGCCTCAAGCTGAACTTTGATGTGGCCTACGACGCAAAGGCCGTCTCGATGGGCGCTTTCGGGGTCAAGGGCATGCCGACCGCGTTCCTGGTGGGCCGTGACGGCAAGATCCTGCGGCGCCTCGTCGGCATCAACGCAGGCAAGGTCAGCGTCTTCAAGGCGGCGGCATTGGCTGCGCTCAAGGCCAAGAAGTAGCGGCAAGCCTCACCGATTGCCCAAAAACAACTGCGCGCACCGCCCAGACTTGGGCGATGCGCGTAGTTTCTTTTCTAACTTGTTGGTCGCGGAGGCTTAAGCCTTCGGCGCGAACAAGTTGCACGAGCCCTTGGGCGCGATCGGTCCCTTGATGACCGAGCAGCCACCACAGGCAGCACCAGCGGCAGCGGCCTTGTAGAGCGCGCACAGATCGCAGGCCTTCTTCGCGTCGGCAGCCTTGTCCACGTACTTGTTGCTGGTGCGCATGCCCTTGTCGGCGTCGCTCAGCCCGGTGAGGTCGTTGCAGCCAGCTGCAGCCTTGGCCTCACCGCCACCTTCCTTCTTGCCGCAGGCGCTGACGAGCGCAGCGGTGCCGATGGTCAGGGCGCCGACGGACACCGTCTTCTGAATAAAACCACGGCGGGACAGTTGATCACGCATGTTCTCGTTCCTCCAGAGCCCCTCGGGCTCGATGACTTGCGGCGGCCCTCCATCTCGGAGCGGCCTGCAACACAGACGGAATCTAGGCTCCAGCCTCCCGCCTTTCAAGACTGATTCATCATCGATTGCTGCGCCGCGTCAATTTTCACGATCAGTCAGAGGCAGCGTCCCGTGCACGCAGAGGTGTCGATCGCTGACCATTTCGACGATGAGGCTCGTCAGACCCGCCGAATCAAGCTGTTTTCGGACCTCACCGGTGCGGTAGGCGGCGCAGAGCGAATGAAAAAAATCGTGGCGCAGCACCTCGGGTTCATCCGCAGCGAGACGATCCACGATCTCCTGAGCGTCGTCCCGCGAGGCAGGACGGGCCAGATCCATGACGTACACAGCGGCACCCGGCTTACCCAGGGCACCAATCGCCTGCCACAACGTCTCGGGGGCGGCGAGGTGATGCAGGAGGCTGTTGCTGATCACGGCATCGGCAGGTGCAATGCCCGCAATACTCGGCAAATACCGTTGATGCAGCCGGATCTGCGAACCCAACCCCAGCTCCGTGATGGCGCGCTCACCGTGGCCCAGCATTTCGGCTGAGGCGTCGAGTCCGACGATGTTTACGGCCGGCAACTGCTGTGCCAGCCGGACGCAGATATCGGCGGGGCCGCAGCCCAAATCGACCACTTGCTGCCATTGTTGGCCCGGAAATCGCGCCAGCAGCGCCGTCACAAAGTCCGCGTTGACCTCGGCAAAGTCAGCAGCGGCATAGGCGGCGCTCTGCTCGCTGCCATCCATGATCTCGGGCTCGGGTACGCGCAGCATGAAGGGTTCTCCTAGGAGTGGGTCACACGGCGGAGGCCTGTGGCTTCGATAATCTGGCCGGCACTCTCGGCCTGGAACGCGTGGCGAATCAGGCCTTCCGCGAGCTCGTCGTTCCGCATGGACGCATACTTGTTGCGCAGCGTGTGCAGACCCATCGCCGCGAGGCCGCCCAGGGCAGCGTCCGCGATGGTCGCGCCAACGCGCTCGCCGGTGCGGTTGTCGTCGCGATTGTCGCCAGTGATGAATGAGGGCCGCGCCACCGTCCACGGCAGGCGACTGCTCTCCAGACGTTGCTCAACCTTCCAACGGGCGAGCAGGTAGGCGCCGGGGCCACCTTTGCGGACCCCCATCGACGATAGGTAGACAAAGCGCGGCGTGCTGCTGCAGGCCTCGGCTGCCTCGAGCAACACAATCGTCAGACCAAAGTCGATGGCGTCATAGGTCTCGGCCTGCCCGTCAGAGGCCTGCCGCTTGCGTGCAGCTGTTGTGCCGAGCAGCGCAAATACGACCTCTGGCGGATGGTCAGCCATCTGCTTGCCCATGGACTCCGCTGTCCACGCAGCGAGCGAGATCGAGGCGCCAAGGGCCGAGAAATGGCTCTCCCAGTGGGATTTGCGCTTCGAGTCCGGCCGGATGTGGGCGATCACCTCGTGCCCCGCCTCACACAATTGCCGCACGACCTCGCGACCGGTGTAGCCCGTCGCCCCTGCTACAAATACGCGCATCGCCATGGCTCCGCTTCAAAGGTCCCTGACACGAAACGGCCCGCCCACAGTGAAGTGAGCGGGCCCGAACGCTTGTACCACGGTCTCGGCTACGTCTTGCCGCGCATCTCTAGGAAAATCAGAACGGCGCCAAGCCCAGCGAGCGCGCCGGAGGCTGGTAGAGCGCCGTCCATCAAACCGAGGTGAAACTCCTCGATCCACTCCTTCTTCTCTTCCTTATCACCAAAGTCATCTTCGACCATGGTCACTTTCAGCGTCTTGAATTGGTTGGCCATGTGCTGTCCATCCATGGCCCAATAGCCCATGACACCGGCGGCGAGAATAAAGCAGACGATGGCGATGGTCTTCTTCATGACAGACTCCGAAGTCGGGTTGTTTAGCGGACGGTGTGGCCGTAGAGCGTCGCGTTGATCTGAATGGTGTCACCGACCTCTCTGCCGATGTTGCCGGCCTTACCGGCGACCTTGTAGTCAGCGAGCTTGATGGCGAAGGCCGTCTTGATCTTGACCCAGTCCCCAGCCACGCGCTTTGTCTTGGCGCCGGCTTCCTTCCAGCTGATTTCGACAGGGACCGTGATAGTCTTGCTCACACCATGGCAGGTAAAGACGCCCACTGCTTTGACATTCGCCTTCTTGCCTGAGACGCGAGCTGCGGCGATTTTGGTGATCTTGAACGTGATGTTCGGGAACTTGCGCGCATCCAACCAGCTCTTGCCAGCGAGGTGATGATCGCGGATAGGGTTGCCCGTCTTCATGCCCTTGACCGGCACCGTGATGAGCCCCGTCATCGCCTTCATGTTGGCTGGGTCCATCACGAAGTTGCCTTTGACGTTCGGCGCTGTGCCCTTGATCTTCTCCACCGGCGCGTCGCTCAACCAGCTGATCTGATTGGCGCGAATCGCGTCCGACAGGGCGACCTTCTGCGGGCCTTTGGCCTTGACGGTCAGCTGCGCGAATGCGGTACCGGCGACGAGGGTCGCGACGGCGAGGGTGAGGGATCCGAGGATAAACTTGTTGCGATTCATCGGCCTGTCTCCTTGGCGGGGCGTGGCCCCGGTGCTGGCTTCCTACCAGCGACGGTGTGGATTGGTTTTTGTTACAGCGCGGGCTGTCTCGACGCCGCCATTCGTGGTCTCGGCGTGCATGCTAGAAAAACATGTGGATCTGTAACGTGTACTGACCCAAGGCGTATTCATTTTTCAGCCCGGCTTCGTCATCACTTGCCAGAATGTAGCGGTACTCGGGGCGCAGTTCGATGTAGGGCAGGGGAAAGAACTGCACGCCGAACACGGCTTGGCGTGTGACGGCGTCACGTTGCCCGATCTCGGTCTTGGCGCTCGCGGTGGCCTGTTCAAGCCGCGCTTCAATGATGAACCACTCCTTTAAATTATAGGATGCAAGTGCCATCAGATTCAGGGTTTCGTAGGACCCGTCTCCCTGCGACATGGACGCTTCGAGCTGCAGCGATCCAATCTCGTTTTTGCCGACACCGACAAAGCCGTTGAACATCATGAAGGCCTCAGATCCGAAGGCCGACGCACCGATCCACGTGTTCAGGCCAAGGTCCAGCAGCTGCGGCATCAGGCTTACGCGACCCAGCCAGGCGAGACCGCCGCCCTCTTTGGTGCCCAGCGGATTGACGGGCCTACCGCTCATGGCGGTGTGCAGGTTGTTGTTGAGGTAGGCGCCAGCGTCGACCCGCAACCAAGACTTGGGTTGGTAGTTGAGCTCGCCACCCGCCTCCGCGTAGCCAGCGGGGATGGCAGGACGCCGCGGCGCCAGGGCATCTGCCCGAATCAGCATGGTGTGGTCATCGTGGCGGATGCCGATCGTGGGCTGCAGGTAGCCCAGACGTAGCTGCGGCAACTTCGGGTCGCCGTGCAGCACGAGCTGTGCATCCCACGCCGATTGGCCCGGGTACATCACGGATTTTTTCGGGCCGATCTCGACCGTCGAGATGTTGTAGCTGCCCGTGACCGTCAACCAAGACGTCGGCATCACACTCACATAGGGCTGAAACTGCATCGGGATCATGATGAGGTCGGGTTTGTCCGCCTCTACGAATCCCTTGTTGAAGCCCGGCGTGCTCGTGCCATCCGTCTTTGCCTTGGGCTTGCCGAGTCTGGCGATTTGGCTGCGCAAATCGATGCCGATCGCCAGCTTTCCGTCCATCATCGTGTTGGTTTCGGCTTCATCCCAGCTGGCCATTCCGACTTTTTCGAACCCCACCATGCGGGTGAACAGCTGCGTGCTCCAGCCGATTTCATTGCGTGCACCACCACCCTGCGCGGTGACGTGGCAGGTCGCGCAGGGTGAACCTGCGGTCAACGACATACGCGGTAGCGCGTGAGCGCTTGTACTCATCAAGAGCACAGTGACGGCGAGCAACCCCTTCACGTGCCAGCTCACGAGGCACCTCCGAGGTCGACGACGCCTGTGCCAGCGGCGGCGTCGAAGGACACCGGGTAGCTCTCCAGGTCGTCGACGTTGCCCCCACCCTTGACCGAGTTGGCGACGTACTTGCCGTCGGCGCCGAACTTGGAGTTGTGACAGAGGCACTCCAGGTTCTGCTCTTTGTCGTGCCACTCCCCGATGCCGCCCGGCGTCATCTCGCACAGTAGATGCGGGCAAACCCGGTTGAGCGCCACCATCGTGGTCTCGTTGCTGCGGATGAGCAGCAGCTTGGTCTTGCCGGCGTTGGCGGCCACCATGGCGCCGGTGTCCTTCAGGGCCGCGAACTGTGACTCGCTCAGATCAAAAGCCAGCTCGTTAGCGCTGCCGCCCGACGTTCTGATTTCGGAGACTTCGCAGCCTACCAATCCGACGGCAGCGCAGCCGCCAGCCACGTTGCGCAGAAAGCGGCGTCTCGATACCTGATTGGCAATGGAGGGCGTCGGCGCGCGAGATGATTTCGTCATCGTTCGGTTCCTAGATTGTCTTTTCTGAGTTGTCTCAGGGAGGCTGCGAGCGGCATCGACGACGCCACTGGAGGGGGGGGGGCAGGGTTACTGAGCCGCCGCATGCGGTCAAGGCGAACGCCCGTCACGAACTGGCGTCTCGACTGGGGCCGCTGGTTCTGAGATGTCGGCGTTCGGGCAGGGGATGCCCAGGAAGGGGCAAGCACTCAACTTGGCTGAGCAGATTGGAACTAGATCTCTACGGCAGCGTGCCAACGAAGTCATTGTCTTTGTAGCCCGAATGGCAGCCTGTGCACCCGCCAAGTTGCCCCGATCCCGTAACCTGGCCGTCCGCGTCGAGACTTTGCCAATCCCAGTCGCCAGCCTTTCCGCCTGAGCCAGCGGCGAGCTTCTTCATGGCAAAGTAGCCAGAGATGTCGGAGCACGCGCTGTCGCTGTGGCCAACCTTCACGAAAACTGTGCCCTCAGAAAACGGGTATGATTTGTTTTTCCAAGGTGTTTCTGCATCTTTTGTGACGTACGTGGTTACGTATTTCCCACCATGGGCACCACTCTTTTCGCACTTTACGATTTTGGCGTAGTCGGAGGTGTAGGTCTTGGGGAAGTATGCGTTTGAATCGAGCTCAGACGCGCAGCCAGCAGCGGTCGCTAGGAGCGCGATGAGTGCCAAGCGAGTGAGGCGTTCGGTGGATGTGCGCTGTGTGTGTGCCATGGGTCAAGTCTCCGTGAGTGGGCGAGGTCGTAGATAACGTCGAAGCAAGGTCGCAGGGGGTGAACAGATGTTACATGACCGAGACGACAAATCTGACGCTGGCGTATAATTACACGCGGGCAGGGCCGACGAGCGAGGCTACCTGAAGGCGAACAGACGCCAACGCATCCTCCGTCAACACTGGATCCCCTGGCACCAACGGCGGCGGCGCGTGCAACGTGATCCACGACCGACATCCGCCATAGCTCCGGTGCCATGGGAGATGGATCGGTGACGTGAGTGGATAGGCGCGTACCAGCAGCACCCAGAGGCCGTGGGTGGGTTTGAGAGGCCGCCGTGCATAGACTTCGTCGACCGTCAGGCCAGCGAGCTTGGCCAATGGGGCCAGCGTGTCGGGCGAGTCCACACGCCACGTACAGACGATCTCTACTGCGGCTGCGAGCGGCACGCCGCCCTCTCTCGAGGCAGCCTGCGGAGTAGCTGATTTGGAGCGGACAGCTTGTGCTGCCGGCAGTTTTGCTGCGATCTCGCTGGCTGCGTTGCCCCGGTCGTGGAATGCGGTCGGGAAGATGACCGCGTGACTTCCGCGCACCGCAAAGCCCGGTTCGTGGATACCCCCGCGGCGGATGAGCAGGGCGACGTCGCCCGATAACAGTGGCGCAACCAATGAGCCCCACTCTTTCAGAGCCCAAGGGGCGTCTTCAAGGTGGGCAGCGCAGCGGCGTGCGGCGTCTCCCGGGGCAGCGGAGCTCATCAGCCGGCTTTGGGCTGCCAGCCGTCCAGCGCGGCTTCGACCATGGCGAAGCGGTCCTGGCCCCAAAATGCGAGGTCGCCAACAAAGAAGGTCGGTGCGCCAATGGCGCCGCGCTTCAAGGCTTCGCCAGTCGCTTCGAATAGACGCGCCTTTACGCCCGGATCGCGGGTGTTTTCGAGTAGTGTCTGGGCATCCAACCCTGCGGCCGTGAGCAGCTCGAAGAGCACGGCCGGGTCGCTGATATCCTTGCCGTCGGCCCAGTAGCCTCGAAAGATGGCGCTACACGCACGCTGGTGTGCGTCGGCATGTGCTGGTCCGAGCAACTGCAGCACCACGCGCAGAGCGGTGATGGTGTTCATCGGAAACTTCTCGGGCCACGCGTAGGGCAGATCGCGCATCTCGGCCCACCGACTGATGTCCTTGTTGAGCCAGGCCCGCTTCTGTGGGCTCGCGTCGTTGATTGGAACGAGGGCGCTGCCCAGCTCTTTGAACAGCCCGCCGAGGAAGAAAGGCCGGTAAATCAGCGTCGCGTCATGGTCGGCGGCGACCTTTGCGGCCTCTTCGTGGGCGAGGTACGCGTATGGCGACGAGAAGTCGTAGAAGTACTCCAGGGTCTTTGTCTCGCTCATGGCTCGTTTACTCCTGGCGGTTGTGACCTATGTGGTCTCTTGGTCGAAGGTGAAGTCATCATACGCCGAGTCGATGGTCCACCGGTCGCGCGCGGCACGAATCACCATCTCGATGCGGTCTTGGCCCCAAAATAGCTGACCATCCACGACCCAGGCAGGTGCGCCGAAGACACCGGCTGCGATCGCAGCGTCGGTTCGGGTGAATAACTCAGCCTTGATCTCTGGAGACCCGGCAGCGGCGACCAACTCGGTGCCAGCGAGGCCAAGGGCATCGAGTGTGCCACTGATCACCTGTGGATCTGAGATGTCCGCTGCGTCCACCCAATACACACGAAACAGCGCAGCCATCACCTCTGGCCAGCGGTCCTGGGGACAGGCGAGCAGGGTGCGCAGCGCGGTCACCGTGCGATTGGGATGATGATGCGGGGTGCGCAGCGGCACATTGAACCACGTGGCCCAACGGACAAGATCTGCGCGATTGTGCTGCTTTTTCGGGGGATTCAGCGTGACCGACATATTCTGCGGCTGCTCGAGCGCGCGAAATACGCCACCGAGAAGAAAGGGTGCGAGCCTGACTTCTCTACCGGACTGCGCTGCGACTCGCGCTACCTGCGTGGAGCCGAGGTAGGCGTAGGGGCACGAAAAATCGAACCAAAAGTCGATGGGCGCAGACACGGGATCCCAGCTGTCTGGCGGTCTGAGTGGCCCACACCAATCGGTGAGCCCTCATTGCCAGACGTAGAGCGGCTTAGCCCTTCTGCGAACCGAGGAACTGCTTGATGCCGATGTTCTTCTCGGCGCGGGCGCGGCGAAGTGCGCGGCGCTGCTTGGGGCTCAGTGCGACGTCGAGAGCGACGAGGCGGCGGCGGGCAGCGCGCTTGGCGGACTTGCGAAGGTTACGGTCGGTGATCGTCTTGGTGTTGGCCATTGTGGGCTCCGGCGCTCTCTTTGGCGGCGCAATGTATTGTCGAGTCGCACGGGTAGCGCGTGCGAGGGGGCGGCTTGTACCTCAACAATTGGTGTTGAGGCAAGCAAAGATGACGAGGATGCGACTCAGCCTCTAGCAGACTGCGCTTTTTCTCGTTTTTTTCGGAGACGCGATCCACGGCGCGCTGTCTGCTGGGATGGGGAAGTCGCGGCTTGCCGCGACTGGGGGCGCTCGTAGCCCCCCAATAATGAAGAAAACTAGCAGCGTGCTGCGATAGTCATCTTGATGACGCAGCACGCTGCTAGGAAAGCTCGTCAGGGGCGTCTACGTCGAGGTGAAATCCAGACCATGCGGGCATGCGGTCGTGTTCATCGAGCGGCATCATTGGCACCTTCGCGAGAGATGATCCACCATCGAGTCGCAGGGTTGCACCCGTCGTGAAGGCCGCGGCAGGTGACAAGAAGTAGACCGCGGCTGCGCTGACCTCCGCCTCTGTACCGAGCCGGGCGCTGGGGGTGCGCTTCATCATCGGGATGATCATCTCCAGGACACTTTTGGGATACGTCTTCATCCCGGAGGAGAGGATGACACCCGGTGCGATAGCGTTGATTCGGATGCCATGGCAGGCCCATTCCACGGCCAGTGTCTTCGTCAAGTTGTCCACCGCAGCTCTGGCCGCGCCGGTGTGGCTCATGCCTGGAAAACCGTTGCGCATGTCTGCGATGATATTGACGATGCTGCCGCCGTTGTCGCCCATCCAAGCGTGAAAGGCGGCCTGAGTGACCCAAAACGTACCGTTGAGGTTGGTGTCGATGACCGCGCGCCAACCCTTGGGGCGAATGTCCTCCGCGCCAGACATGAACTGCCCGCCTGCGTTGTTGACGAGGAGATCGAGGCTGCCGTGGTCCGCGACGATCTGCGTAACCTGGCTCAAAACCGCCTCTTGATCGCGAATATCCAGCACAATTGCGCTGGCAGCGCCGCCGCTTTGGGCGATCTCTGCGACGGTCTGTTCGAGGGGATCAGGGCGACGGCCAGCCACCACAACATGCGCGCCGAGAAACGCGAGCTCGTGGGCGATGCAGCGGCCAATCCCTGTGCCGCCACCTGTCACCAGGGCGACCTTGCCAGCGAAAAGATCGGCACGAAACACACTTTGGTACTGATGCGACACGGGCACTCCTGATGCGCTATCCAATGGCCTTCAACGCGTCCTCTGCGGCCTTGCGCACCACCGAGTGAGGATCTTCTTCGTAGAGGAAAGACAGGATGTCGACGACGCTGTCGGGGTCCTTCACATGCTTGGGGCACAGCACCCCCATGGTGCGCACGGCCGCGGCACGACCTTGGTCCCACGGATCCTTGAGGCCATCGACCATCGCTGCCGCGCTGCCTGTGAGCGCCTTGCCGCCGATCTCGTACAGCGCGATACGGGCGAGTGTCCGGACCACAGCGTTCGGATCGGAGGCCAGCGGCTTGAGCCCCGTGCCCGCGGTTTGGCCAAAGCGCAACACCGCGTCGATGATGCGATCTGCCTTGTCCCCATCGCGAGCATCGAGTTGGGTCAGGAGCGTCGACAGGGCTGCCTTGCCCAGCTTGTCGATCGAGGCGTTGGCGACGTCGGCGAGCGCGTTGTCTGCGGTGAGCTCCACCAAGGCCATGACGGCCCCCGTCATGTGGTCGGCGTGGGCAGCGCTCAACAAGGTCGCGGCGTGCTTCTGTACCTGAGTGTCCGAGTCGCGGGTCGCCACGACTGCGCGCGAGGTCACGTAGGCAGTCGGCTTGCCCTTGGCGAGGAGCGCCCGCCAGCCATTGCGACGAGCGATCGCGCGGCCGTCGTTGCCGAAGTGCAGCAACGTGGCTTCGTCCAGCTTGGCTGCGAGCTTCTTGATCTCGGCATCGCTAAGCGAGCCGCCAAAGTCGGTGTCGTGACTCATAGGACCTCCAGTGCGCGCAGCCTAGCGCACTCGGCGCGGCGACTCTACTGGTCGGGCGGTTCGATTTCGCGCTCTCACCTGCGGCCACTCAGGTCGATGTCAAACTCGGTGAGGCGACGATAGAACGTGGCCCGACTTAACCCCATCAGTCGCGCCGCGGCCGTGCGGTTGAAACCGGCGCGTTGCAACGCCTCCAGTACGCGGTCGCGTTCACTGAGGGCCCCCAACTCGCCGCCGCCCAGGGTCTCAGCCGGGAGATCTGCGCTCCGCACCAGCCCGCCCTTGCTCCGAACCACAGCAAACGCGATGGCGCTACGCAGCTCCCGCACATTTCCAGGCCATGTATGCAACGCCAACTGTCGCATGGCGTCCTCGCCGATACCGTCGACCTGTTTACCGGTCTGGCCGCACACCTGCCGCAAGAACCAACGCGCCAGTAAGGGCACATCACTTGGCCTAGCACGCAGGGGCGGCACGGCGATGCGGGCCACGCGCAGTCGATACAAGAGATCGAGCCGGAACCGCCCGGAGGCGACGTCGGCGTTCAGGTCGCGATGCGTGGCGGCGATGATTCGTACGTTGATGCGGCGCGGTGCCGATTCGCCCAGCCGCGTGACCTCTCGCTCCTGGAGCACCCGCAGCAAGCTCGTTTGCACCCGGGGCGATACGTCACCTATCTCATCGAGGAAGATCGTGCCGCCGTGGGCCGCCTCGAAGACGCCCTTATGGTCCGACACCGCGCCGGTAAACGAGCCCCGCACGTGACCAAAAAGCTGGCTGCTGAGCAAGGAATCGCTGAGCCCAGCGCAATTGACTACCACGTAGGGCTGTTCGGCGCGCGGGCTCGCCGCGTGAATCGCCCGGGCGACCAGCTCCTTGCCGGTGCCGGTCTCGCCTTCGATTAGCACGGTCACATCCACTGGCGAGATGTCACGAATGAGCTCAAAGACCTGGTCCATCTGCGCGCTGTGACCGATGAGGCCGGGAAACTCGAGGCGACCTTCTAAGTCTGTGTGCAGGGCAGCGTTGCCGCTCACCTCGTGCAGGAACATGACGCGGCCGTGGGGCGACGCGACTGCATCGTGTACGTCGATTTCGAGTTCTAACTGACGACCCGACTGCACCGTCAGTCGCAGCGGGACTCGGCGATTCATCGACGCCGGCGCCGCCATGGCCGTCCGCAGAGCCGCGCGGGCGGTGGCATCCAGTTCCCCGACCGCAGTCCAGTGTATGCCGACCAAATCCTGCCGTTCCAGCAGGCGCCGGGCCGCCGGGTTGCAGAGGGCGACGACGCCATCTTCGTCTAGCACCACCGCAGCCACGCGCAGACTCGTCACCACTGACAGGGCACTGTCTTGCGCTGTTTGGCGCTCCTCCTCCTCCGCCTGCGCCTCACGGGCTTCGGTCAAATCGTGGACCACAAGGATGCTCATGGGGGCGGGGCCGCTGCTGACTGCCGTCGCGGTGAGCGCCAACGAAAAGCGTTCGCCACCGGCCCGCATCCCCTCGACGGTACGGCGCGGCGCCGGCTGCAGAGCTGAGCGCTGCGCTTGCTGCTTGCCTGGAAGTCCGTCTCGGGCCCAAGGCAGCAGCACGGTGATGTGACGCCCGACGAGTGAGGTCCGCCCCTCGCCAAAGATCTGTTCTGCTCTGTCGTTGACCCGTCGAATCTCGCCATCGGCAGCCACGGTCAAAATACCGTCGTCGGCAGCAGATTCCAGGGCGTGTACGAGCGCGTCTGCCGCCTCCAAGGCGTTTCTGCTCCGCTGCAGCTCGCGTGCGGCGTTCATTTTGCTGAGGCAATAGCGCACCGACCGGCGCAACAACGGAGCCGTCATTTCACTGTGGAGGAGGGTGTCTGTCGCAAAACTGGGGACGGCGTCACTCGACTCTTGCGCAAGAGCGATAAACGCCCCCGCAAATCCGCTGCCTCGCAGCTTCTTCACCAACGACGCTCGATCGTCTGGAACCAGCGACTCCCCGAGTATCAGGATGTCTGGAGCGTGCAGGCCGACGTAGTCCAGACCCGCTGTGGTCTCGGTGAATCTCGCCAAACGCAAACTGGCACCAAACGCCGCCGCCAGCTCAGTCTTCAGCGTCTGGAGCGCTGATTCGTCGCCGTCGATGACGGTGATGTGCAGGTTGACGAGCTCCATGGTGCTACCAGACGTCTCCCTGGCGGCCCTCAGGATCGACCCAGATGCCGTCTGCGTCCTCGCCGCAAGGCCAAGTGGGTACACAGGAGTGAGGATTGTCGGGATCTTGGCCGTCTTTCAGCGAAAAGCGCCAGCCGTGTAGTGGGCAGGTCAAGACCGCTTCGTCGTCGACATCACCGCCGATGAGTGGCGCGTACTGATGGGGACACATGGCACCCACGGCGTACATTTTGCCGTTCGTCTCGATCAGCAGCACCTGCTCACCGTCGGGCAGGTCGACCATCAGCCGACCGTCATCGAGTTGCGATCGCTTGGCGAGGTAGTGTCGGCTCATTTTATGCTCCAGCCGTAGGGCGGCGAATAATCAACGCGAGAAACTCGGACGGCACCAGGCCCATGGTCCGTTCACCGAGCGGCTGCCACTGCAACAACTCGACGTCATCGAGTGGCAGCTTGCCCTCGCAGACCGCTTCGAGCATGCCGCGGGTCCATGCCCGCTTGTCGAGGGTGACATCCCGGCTCGCGGCGAGGGCCCGGAGGTTTGCCCACCACGTCTGCGTCGATCGTAGCGCCGATGCGTCCCCCATCAGGCCAACCAACTCTGGCAGCTCCACAACCTCGGCTGTGAGCCCACATTTCTCGGCGACATGTGCCAAGTGTCCGAAGTGAATCGAGAACTCTGGGTGATCGAGGTGTGTGGACTCGACCGGATAGCGAAAACGGTGGCCAAACTCCGTCAAAATAGCGGCGCCTCCGGGCTTGAGCACATCGGCCAGCCGCTCGATGAGCCGCATCGCGCCCAGGTTGATAGCGAAGCGCTCTGGCGCGTCCGTCACCGGCAGTTCGTACTTGAGCACGGCCGTCAGCCCGGCGGTATCGCCCCAGGTCTGACCCGCTTCCCGCAGGGCGATCACATCATCAAGATTGAGCCATGCGGTGCGCAGATCGGCGATGACCTCGTTGCTGATGGCGAGATCGACCGATGCGTCGGGCAAATCCAGCTGCTCTGCGTCGCTGGTCACAATCGCTGCCTCAGGCACGTCACCTAGACGCGCGCGCTGGGCGGCTTGCAGGGTCGGCGCGATGTCGAGGACCTGGTAGGACAGGCCCTCTCGCTCCGCCTCCGAGCAGCTCTCGACCATGCGCTTGGCAAACCACCCCAGCCCGCCGCCGATCTCGATGACGTCCTTGGTCTCCGGTGTCCACAGCCCCTTGTCGATCAAGGCGTCCCGCATGGCGTGGGCCCAAGAACGGTCTGCCAAAGCGGGGTGGGGATCGCGGAACAGGTGCGACAGGGTGGTCTCCACATCTTCAAACTGCGCGTCGGCGTTGGCGATGGCGGTGGTGTGGTAGCCCTCGTTTTGTACGACGTCTGCGTCTCCATCGCCGTCGATATCCAGGTCGAGATAAGGGTCGTGGGTGCCCGCCGTGGTCAACCTGGGGTAGGGCATGGTGCTGGTCAGGTAGGGCGGCTTGCGATTTTGCCACAGACTCATGGGCACCGAGCTCACACGGGTCCACTGGCGGTCGCTGTGGGTCCAGTGGGCCACGCGATCGCAGACCCAATCGAGCAATTCACCAGATGTATCAGCCTCCAACGGCGATTTTGGCGCGTCTGGCTCATCTCCGGTCGCCAGCATGGCGGCGAGTTGGCGGCAATTTCGCTCGCCATCGATGCTGCGCCACAGCTGGGACTCTTGGGAGGTCAATGTGATCAGATGACGTGTGGCCGGCAGGTTGCGCCCCTGAACGACGACCACGGTGCCATCAGCCTCCGTCAGCGCCACGCGCCACACACCCTTGACCGGATAGCCGTCCTGCAGCGACTGCAATTCTTCTTCGGCGGTCGGTCGTCCTGTGTCGCAGTCGAGCAGCACCGCGTGACCCATCAAGATCTGAGCGAACTCGTGGCCCTCATCCATCGAAAACGGCGCCGCTGCCAGGGCTGGTCCGACGGGAATACCAGTGCCAAACCCGCGAACGAAATCGACGAGATCGGATGACATTTCGAGCAGGTAGCCCCAGACGTCATGGTAGAGGAACACCGCGTCCCGGCGATGAAAGAAGGATAAATGCTGGGAGCACGCCAAGCGGCGGGGTAGGGCGGTCATGCAAGCGGGCTACCGCAGCACACCGCCTAGTACAAGGGAAACAGGCTCGTCGGAGCGCCATCGCTCAAGAAATGTTGCTCGGCGAGCCTTGACAGCGCAGCGCCCTATCCTAGTTTCCCTCTGCCGTTGGCTAAAGGACCGTAGATCTTACGGGCTACCGACGGCGCCCGAACTTTTCTCCGCGGCCTGATTTGGCCGCACTTTGGGAGATGCTGATGCAGCTCAAGCCTCTTTTCGATCGAATCATTGTGCAGCGCATGGAC
This sequence comes from Myxococcales bacterium, assembly GCA_023954815.1. GTDB lineage: Bacteria > Myxococcota_A > UBA9042 > UBA9042 > UBA9042 > UBA9042. The sequence goes on from JAGSHB010000115.1 coordinate 19,578, forward strand.
GAGGAGTCCGTCACCTCTGGTGGTATTTTTCTGCCCGACGCGGCCAAAGAAAAGCGCAATGAAGGCAAAGTCATCGCCGTGGGCGAAGGCAAAGTGTTCGACGACGGCACCGTGGTGCCGCTCGAGCTTCAGGGCGGCGAGACCGTTCTATTTGGCAAGTACGCCGGCAGCGAGATCGATCTCGAAGGCGAGACGTTCTTGGTCATGCGCGAAGACGAGGTCCTAGCTGTCATCAACGGCTGAGCCCACCCCAAACAATCAGGCCGCAACGCCGGTCTCTCAGACAGATCTCAGATAGGAGAACATCATGGCCGCAAAGGACATTATCTACGGCTCCGACGCGAAGGTGAAGATCCTCGCCGGTGTCAATCAGCTCGCCAACGCCGTCAAGGTCACGCTCGGACCGAAAGGCCGCAACGTCGTGATCGAGCGCAGCTTCGGCGCGCCGACAGTCACCAAGGACGGCGTCACCGTCGCCAAAGAGATCGAGCTTGCTGACAAGTTCGAGAACATGGGCGCACAGATGGTTCGCGAGGTCGCTTCGAAGACCTCCGACGTGGCCGGCGACGGCACCACGACCGCCACGGTGCTCGCTCAGGCGATGTACCGCGAGGGCCGCAAGCTCATCGAAGCTGGCGCCAACCCGATGGACCTCAAGCGCGGCATGGACGCGGCCGTTCGCGAGTTGATCGTCGCGCTCGACGGCATGAGCAACCCCATCGCGTCGAAAGACGAGATCGCTCAGGTCGCCACGATCTCCGCCAACGGCGACTCCGAGATCGGCGAGATCATCGCTGAGGCCATGGAGAAGGTCGGCAAAGAGGGCGTCATCACGGTCGAAGA
>JAGSHB010000129.1 GCA_023954815.1 Myxococcales bacterium
AGCTCAAGTTGTCTGAGATGATTTGGGACCGGTTTTTCAGGTGTTTTTCGGTGAAGTAGCACGACGAAAACTCAGCTAGGCTCTCCGACAGGCTGACGTCCGCGCTGCCCATGGGCGCGGTCAGATTCCCCCACCACTGGTGCGCGAGTTCGTGGGCCGTGAGCTCTGTGAACCCGGTGTAGCCCTGACCGCCGACCTTGGCGCCAAAGACGTTCTGGGACATGAATGTGCCCGACAGCGGCGCGTAGCCACCGCCGAAATTCTTGGCAAGCTGGGTGATGTTGATGCCTGCCCAAGGGAACGCCCCGAAGCGTTGGCCATAGAAGGAGATGATGTCCTTCGCAGCGCCGACGAGGGACGTGGCGGCAAACACGTAGTTCTTCAGTACATACATGCGTACGAATGGCTTGTCCGCGGCAATTTGGGCGCTGACGTCTTTGTCCCCCACCACGGAATACTTGCCGATGGCGAAGCCGCCGTTCGCGGTGCGCTCTTTCTGCGTGAAGTGCCAGATCAGCTTGTCATCACCGAGCTTGTCGGGCCCCGAAGGCGTGCCTGGTGCCGCTGCGACCCGGCCAACCGGCGTAATGACGTGCAGGTCGGAGGTGAATGGCGCGTGATACGCGCTGCCGTGGGCCATGTAGTAACGGTAGAACATGACCGACCAGATGTTGTTGTCGAAGTTGCAGAACTTGAGCGGACTCTTGTTCGTATTGCACTGCATGACACGCTCGTACTTGATCCGCACCTTCATGCTCGACGTGGCGGTCGAGGCCTCGGGCAGGGTCACCGTGAGTTGCCCCATCTGGTTGAAGTACGTTGTGTATTTCGCCTTGAGCAGCTCGCCTGCTTCCGAGCGAACTTCGACGGTGTCAGCGAGGCCGAAACGGAACTGGATGTCTTCGAGTCCGTCTTTGTGAAAGGCGACTGTGACGGTGAGCTCTGCCGAGAGTTTGGCCGCTGTCGGATCAACGCTGACCGTGATGTCCTGGTGCTTCAGTGACCAATCACCGTCCGAGATCGACTCGAAATTGGCGGCGAAGGGGCTAATTTGGTCGCCCGCCTCGCCGTGGATGCCTTGGCTGCCATCAGCGGCGAAGCCCGGCCGATGGTGCTCCGACTTGTGGTGGTACAGGCGCCGAGCAAAGGCGCTCGCTGGATCTGGCGGCGCATGGATGACGCCCGCTGGACCGTGCAGCGCGGCGTCGGGGGCTGCTAGCGCGACCGCGCTGACAAATAGGGTTGAAATCACAGCGCCAGTGGTGACGCACACGCGAAGGAGGCGGCTCATTGGGCACCTCCAGCGCTGCGGGAGATGGCGAGCGTTTGCCAGCCGGCGTCGACCGGTTTGTAGGTCGACATCCGGGCCAGGCTGTGGTCTGCGGAGAAGCGCAATTCCGCCTTTTCTCCCAGTAACTCAAAGCGTAAGGTCGCCCACAGCTCCGTTCCTACCTTCGCACCATCGAGTTTGGCCCAAGGGCTTCCGCTGTTCCGAAAGCGCGCGGCGCCTAGCAGCAACGTGTCTTTTTCGGCTGGCTTGACCAACGTCCGCGACAGGTAGCCGGTGCCCAGCATCATTGTGTGGCCCTTGTGTTCAAGCAGCCGCAGGGCGTCCTTGTCCCACGTGAGGTGACTGGCGATGGCATAGAGGTTGTCGAAGTCGCGAACGAGCACCCGCACAGTGACGCTCTGGTCTTTTTCGACTGTGCCTTCCAGCTCGACCCGCGGGCCTGTCTCAGCGCCGGTCGACACCGCAACCACTGTAGATTGGCTGCTCACATCAGCGGTACCGACGTCCTCGGGACCTGCGTCGGCCGCTTTGGCGCTCGACACGGCGGAATCCGCGCCACATCCGGGCAGCAAGGCCCACGTGGTCATCAGCGCAAGGCCGGCGATTGAAGTTCGAAGTTGGCGCATTGAAGATGCTCCCTAGGTTGGCGCGATGTCAGGGCATCTTAACGCCGTGATGGGATTGGCCCGCGCGATAGTGGGGCGCGGCGAGCCCTGCTAGGCGGGCGGAGGCTAGCGGAGGCCGATAAGACGCGCCATGTTGTTTGCCCGCTGGCGCTTTCGCACCGATGCACGACCTCAACGATTATCTTTTATTTTCAAAACTTTAAACAAACTCTGACAGTGAATTGCCGGACGATTCGCTGGGCAGATGAACCTTTTGCCGCGCTGGCGCCACCTAGTAGGGAAGGGATAAGGTCCGCAGCGCAACCGTAGCGAGGAGCCCGGGATGGCCGCAGTGCAAACGAGGGATGACAAGGTTCGGGAAGACGCCGTCGATAAGCGTCTCATCGCGGCCTACACACGCGGCAACAGCCACGCGCTCAGCGAACTCTATCGGCGTCACTCGCGTAGAGTGGAGTCCGTGGCGCGCCATGTCGTCGGGCCCATCGATGAGGTCGAGGACATCGTTCAGGACGTGTTCATCGAGCTACAGCGGGCACTTCACAAGTTCAGAGGCGAGTCCCGCTTCACCACGTGGCTGCACCGGGTCACCGTCAACGTCAGCCTTCAGCATTTGCGCAAGAAAAAGCGCAAGGGCTGGGCGCGCTGGACGAGCCTCGACCAAGTCCCACGTCATGCGCCGCGCTCCCGTAGCCTGGAACGGCAGACCGAAGCGCGCGAGACCGTACGGGTGCTCTACGAAGTGCTCGAAACCCTCACCGAGAAAAAGCGGGTGGTGTTTTCGCTGTACGAGCTGGAAGGCCTGAGTTTGGAGGAGATCTCCCAAGCCGTCGGCACCAGCGTCAACACCGTCAAATCAAGGCTTTTTCACGCTCGCCGCGAGATTTTCAGCGAGGTTAAGCGCCGGGGCGCCATGCCCACCCATACGCTTCAGGTGATCAAATGAACCATGCACTGACTTCCTGTCCGAGCGAAGACGAGCTCCATGCCTGGGTCGATGAACGCGATGAGACCCTCGCCAGCGCCGAACGCTCCGCTATCGACACCCATCTCGGTTCCTGCAACGTCTGCACCGACCAGGTCGAAGAGTTGCGGCTGTTTCGCACGTTGCTGCTGCGCACCCGTGTGCCAACGCTCGACGACGAGCAGTGGCGGCTACTCGATCAGCGGGTGGAGATGCTCGCTGGCGAGCCGCCGCCCACGGGTGGCCGCGTGGCGGGTCGCATCTACTGGGGGGTCGCTATCGCTGCGGCGCTGTCGTTGTTCGCTATCGGCGCGTGGCAGTTGATGAGTGATCGTGGAGAGTCTCCCACATCGATCCTCTCTCCCAATGGTCAAGCGCGCGTTGCGGGGGCATTTGCCGCTGTCGAGGTGGCGATGGCCGAAGGCGCGATGGAGTTCGCTGGCGCAGATGGCCGCTTCCGTCGGCTTGCCGCTGGCGACAAGCTCGAGCGCAATGGTCAGATCAGAAATGTCGGTACCGAGCAAGGCCGCTTGGTTGTGGCTGGCAACTTCGAGATGAAGTTGGGCCAAGGTGCCGTTGTGCGGGTGCTCGCCGATAACGAGCGTGAGTTTTTTGTTCGACTGCGTCATGGCGAGGTCAGGTGCCAAGTCGGAAAACGGAAGCCTGGCCAGCGCTTTGGGGTGCTGGCTGGGCAGTTCCGTGCCAGCGTGGTGGGCACGGAGTTTACCGTGCGACATGACGACCAAGGCCGCGTGGCCGTTGAGGTGAGCGAGGGTGCGGTGCGCGTCGAAGAGGCGGCTGATCCGTGGCGCGATGCGGGCGAGACCACCGTGGTCGTGCGCGCTGGCAACCGTTGGCGCTTCACCGGTGGGCGCATGGATCTGGGTCCGATTGTGCCTGCCGTGGCGCCGGCGGCGCAGATTCCGGCTGCGCAGATTCCGGCTGCGCAGATTCCGGCTGCACAGGCTCCCGCAGCGCCAGTTGCCGAGGCGGTGGCGAGCGACGCGCCAGAGGGCGACACCGATCAGGCACCAGCCGCTGCGCCCACAGCACGGGCTGCCCGCGCAGCTCGCCGGGCGCCTTTGAAGGGACGTGTGACGGAGGTATCCGCATCAAAACGAAAAGCGACAGCGCCCACTGCTGTCTCGCCCGAAGAAAAGCCAGAAGCCCGCTCAGCGCCCGCAAAACCGGGCCGTACTGTCGAAACGGGTGAGCCGCGACTGCCGCCGCCGCTGCCGCCACAAGCCGCGTTGCCGGCGCCCGTCCAACATGCGGACGCCCCGGCAACTAGCCCCGCGAAAGCGGCCAAGGCGGCCAAACCGACGCCGGCCAGTAACAAGCCCGGTGCGAAGGCTCGGCGCCCAGGCGAGCATCGCATCTACATCGATCTGCCGCCCCAGTCGATGACCCCAGAAGAGGTCCTACGCGCCAAAGCTGCCGAGGCTGCGAAAGCCGGTCATCGGGCGAACCCCGGCGCAGACGCTCGCTAGAAATCCAGATCGCTGGCTTTGGTTCGTAGCCATCCGTAGCTGAAGCCGACGTACAGTCGCGGCACGTCTTGGAGCTGCTCGACGCCTACTTGTACCGATAGCGCCCAATCTCGGGCGGGACGGTAGGCCAACTCACCAGCAACCCGGGCCATAAGCGCCGGATCCGCCCCGCCAGCCATCGCCGCACCGACACCGACCGCAATACTGGGCACCCAGGTCAGCGCATCGATGGTCAGGCGAACCTCACCCAGGCCAGCGCTTTCGTGGGCACCATCCAAGTCGCGACGATGCTGCAAAGCGGCGCCAATCGCCCAGAAATCTGTGAACGCATAGCGATAGCGCAGCGCAGCGCCGAGCTTGGGCGTCTCGGTGACCGCCACTCCGGCCCACAGCTCGTGATCCCCCTCGCTGGCGACGCTCGCTGTGGGGAGCGCCAACATCCCGAGCAGCGCCGCCATCCCCAGCCAACGCCGACAGAAAAGCTGGGCGCGCACGGGCTGCAGCAAACGTCCTCTCGCAACGACCGGCACGGGCTCGCTCATGATGCGGACTCGCTCAGGTACTGCTGCTGAAAATCCGCTTCGCTCAAGAGCATTAGGCCGGTACCCGATTCGGCGAGCTTCCGCGCTTTCTTGATCTTGGAGGAGGGTTTGGCGGCAGTGAGCCCATCTCCGCCGACCACAACGAGGGTGGTTTCCTTGGTGACGGAGCTGCCTGCCGTTCCCCCCAAACCCACAACCAAATGCTGAGCGTCACGGCGGTTCATCGTCTCCAGCTTACCGGTGAAGACGACCACCTGCCCATCGAGCACACCGGACGTCACAGTCTGTTGCGGCGCCTCGATCGTGACGTGCATCGAGAGCCTGTCGATGAGCGCCGATTGCGCTGCCAGCCCAGCAACGATCTGCTCGGCGGTGAGCTGGCCCAGGCCCGGCAGCTCCGAAAAATCAGCGACTTCACGGCTACGCAGCTCGGCCAGGGTCCACTTCGATGCGAGCAACTTGGCGGCGTGCTTGCCCAGGGTCTCGATGCCGAGCGCGACTAGAAACCGCGCCAGCGGCACGCTTCGGCGAGCGGCGACGTTGTCGACCAGCTTCACGGCCAACTTGGGACCGAGTCGCTCGAGCTGGTTCAGGTCGCTGGGTGTCAGGGCGTACAGGCCAGCGGCGTCCCGCACGAGACCGCGGCTGAGCAGCTGCTTGAGGATCTTGTCGCCGAACCCATCGATATCGAGCACGCGGGTGTAGTGAAACAGCTGTCCGCGCAAGGTCTGCGGGCATTCCGCCGGCACCGTGCAGTGCAGCGTTCGCGTGACCAGATCTTCACCGGAGACCCGCCGCGTGGAGGTGTGAACCTCAGTCGCCTTGCCGCAGCTCGGACAGAATGGCGGATAGGCGACCTCGTCCTTGCCGCCGCCGAGATTGCCCTCCACATGCGGAATGACACCGCCGCGGCGGGTCAGTTGCAGGCGATCGCCCACGTGCAAGGCCAGCCGCTCGACGTTGGACAGGTTGTGCAGCGTGGCGCGCGAGACCATGGCGCCGGACAGCAGCACCGGCTTGACGATGGCGACGGGCGTGATGGTCCCAGTACGGGCCAAGCTCCACTGCACCTCGATGAGCTCGCTGTCGCCGCTGTCGCCCTGAAACTTGTAGGCGATGGCCCAGCGGGGGTGGTGCGCGGTGCTGCCGAGACGCTTTTGCGCTGCGATGTCGTCCATTTTATAGACGACGCCGTCTGTCTCGTAGTCGTAATCGCCACGCTCGGCGCTGATCTTGTCGTAGACGTGCTGCGCGGAGTCCCGCGTGCATGGATGCGCTGGCGCTGGATCGAAGCCCATTTCGCGCAAAACAGTGACTTTTTCGGCCTCTGTGGCGGTTTCCCAGCCTAATAAATCGTAGGCAAAGAGCCGCAACTCCGTCGCTGCGACCGCGCCTTGCTCCTTCGCCTTGAGCGCTCCGGCAGCCACGTTGCGGGGGTTGGCGTACAGCTCACTGACCACGTCGAATGCGGTCAACGGCAGGTACACCTCGCCGCGAACCTCGACAGCGCCGCCCCATTTGTCGACAAGCGCCTTGGGGAGCTGCGCAGGCACATTCGGGATCAACGCGACTTGGTGGCCAATGGACTCGCCACGAACGCCGTCTCCCCGGGTCGCAGCAGCCACAAACGCACCACTGTCGTCATAGCGAACGCTACAAGCAGCGCCGTCGACTTTGGGACTGGCGATGAGCTTGCCGTCGTATTGTCGCGCCCAATGCAGCAGCTCGGCCTCTCCGTAGCACTTGCCCAAAGACAACATGGGGACCGCGTGCACAACTTTGTCGCCCGCTGTCAGACCGTCGTCGGTGGTGTCGCCTGCACCGAGCTCATCTAAAACGGGATGGGCCGGGTCGAGCGAGCGCAGGCGTTCAACCAGTTGATCGTAGACCTGATCGGGGATCTGGGGTGTGTTGTGACGCCAGTAGGCCGCGTTGTGGAACTGGATCGCCTCAGCGAGTTCTGCTGCGGTGAGGGTGTCGGGAGCGCGTGAAGCGTAGGGTGCAGTAGCCATCGGCAGAGGGTGGCAAGGTCCCAGCAAAGCGGCAAGCCACATCAGCCGACTCGTCCTAAGGAGCCAAAAACAGGTCCAGATCGTTCAGGGTTGAAGTGGGCACATGGCGCTGCTAGGCTCCGCGCGCTTTAGAGGTCCCCGTAGCTCAACTGGATAGAGCGTTCGCCTCCTAAGCGAAAGGCTACAGGTTCGATTCCTGTCGGGGACGCCATCGCCCCTCGCCTCCACCTAGACGGGGTTTGCAGGCCAACAACGGCCCTCCCCGACTCGCCTACTGCGGCCACCACAGCGCACGATGCTGCTGGCCAAGGCAATACCCAGAGGCGTGGGCACTACAACAAGGAAATACAGTCACATGTCCGACCCAACCAGCGCTGGCGGCTCGCCTAAGATCGCCATCAACGCAGTCATCGATCTCACAGACAACTTGCCGCCGCCGCCAGATCACATCGAGTCGATTGAGCTCGCCGAGGCCGAGGCCAAAAACCAGGTTCCGTTCGCGGAAATCGGCCTGCCGGAGGAGATCCAGCGTGCGGTCGACGATCTCGGATTCACGCACTGCACGCCGATTCAGGCCGCGGCGCTGCCCGAGTGCCTGAAAGGCCGGGACCTCATGGGTCAGGCCCAGACGGGTACCGGCAAGACGGCGGCGTTCCTGATCACCGCCTTTTCGAAGATGCTCCGCAATGAGCGTGTGCACCCGACCGCGCCGCGTGCCGTGGTGGTCGCGCCGACCCGCGAGTTGGCCCTGCAGATCGCCGAGGACGCAGCCGGGCTGTCGCGCCACACGGATCTGCGCACGGTCGCCGTCTTTGGTGGCATGGATTGGGAAAAGCAGGCCCGTCAGCTCGACGGCACCGTCGATTTGGTCGTGGGTACCCCCGGCCGGATGATGGACTACATGAAGCGTGGGCTGATTCAGCTCAACAACGTGGAAGTCGTGGTCATCGACGAAGCCGATCGCATGTTCGACATGGGCTTTATCAACGACATTCGCTGGATCATCGGCCGTTGCGCCAAAGATCGGCAGACGCTGCTGTTTTCGGCCACCTTCCCCTTCGACGTGGTGCAGCTCGCTACCCGTTTCCTGCGCAACCCGCTCGACGTGAAGATCACGCCGGACCGCGTCGCAGCGACGACAGTGGAGCAGGTGCTCTATCACGTGCCTCACTTTGAGAAGCTGCAGTTCTGTCTGTGGCTGCTGGAAGAGAAGCAGCCGAAGAAAGCGCTCATCTTCATCAACACCAAACGTACCGGCGAGTGGCTGGCGTTCAAGCTGTGGCACAACGGCTGGAACACCGGCTACATCAGCGGTGACGTGGCGCAGAAAAAGCGTCTCAAGCTGGTGGAAGAGTTCAAGAGCGGCGCCTTGGAGCTGCTGGTCGCCACCGACGTCGCCGCCCGCGGTCTGCACGTGGATGACGTCGACGTGGTCGTCAACTTCGACCTGCCCGACGACGCCGCTGACTACGTTCACCGTATCGGTCGGACCGGCCGTGCTGGCGCAGAAGGCAAGGCCATCGCCATCGCCGATGAGCGTCTGGTGGAGAACCTACCGGCCATCGAGCGCTACCTGGGACACCAGATCAAGAGCATCGTGCCAGACGATGACAACTTCCTGATCGACAAGTCGCCGTCCTTTAGAGAGACGGTCGTCAACAAGCGTCGCAAGGACAAGCGTGACGGCGGTCGCGGTGGACGCGGCGGCCGTGATGGCGGACGTGGCGGGCGCGATGGCGGACGTGGTCGCAAGAAGACCTCGCACGGCACGCAGCCCCAAGATCTCGGCAAAAGCGCAGCACCGAGCAACACCGCTCCCGGAGAAGGCGCGCCGAAGAAGAAGCGTCGTCGTCGCCGGAAGAAGAAGCCGCAGGGCGAAGGCCAGCAGGGCGGCGGACAGCAGAGCGGCGGGCAGCAGGGCGGCGGACAGCAGGCGCCGGCACCCACCGCAGAGAGCTAGGAACGGCCCAAACAGGGCACTGAAAAACGTCCGTAGACGGGTTGACACCGTCATAGACCGGATGCAATCTACGCGCCGCTTCGAAGGACTGCTCCTCCGAACGGCCATTGCGAAAGTGGCGGAATTGGTAGACGCGCTAGATTCAGGTTCTAGTGGGCAATACGCTCGTGGGGGTTCAAGTCCCCCCTTTCGCACCTCGACTCGCGGCACATGCTGCGGGGCAGATGGTAAGATGTTGCGACCCGCATGCTACACGGAAGACTCACCAGAGTCGGTGTGGCGGCGGGTCGCAGCCGTTTTTGCGCTTTTATCCCTAGTTTGTGGGAGTTTAGCGCTGTCCGGGTGTGCCAAGTCGCCCGTTGACCAGCTGATCGACGACAGCGTCAAGCACCTCGAAGCAGCCCATCGCATGATGGTCGACAACAAGGGCAACGTGGAGAAGCTCGGCATCGCCATTGTGAGCTACCGCTCCAAGCACAAGGGCGAGTTTCGCAAGCTGCGTCTCGACGGCGAAAAGACCCTCAACGCGCTGCCAGAGGCCGAGCGCAAGGCCGTGATGGCGCGTGCCGCCGAGCGCACCGCCCCCCTCAAACAGAAGATCGAGCGGGCTGCCAAGCTCTACAAACAACATCGCATTGCGCTGCGCGTGGTTCGGCCACTCATCGTGACAGCGACCCCGCGTGGCTTGGCGAAGGGCCAGCAGCCGCCGTGGATGCCCAAGATGCCAAAGGCTCCCGATGAGGCCGTGCCTGGTGGTGTGAAGAAGCCGCCCGCTCACCTCATGAAAGGCCACGGCAAGACGGCGCCCAAGCATCCTGGCCACGATCATAGCGGCCATGGGCATGCTGGGCACGATCATGCTGGGCACGGGCACGGCCTGCCACCCGCGAGCACCCGCTTCGCAGCACCATAGCGCGCGGCGCTGGGACCTGATCCATGGCGTCGAGTGACCGCTCCACACAGATGATTCGCTCAGCTGCTGCTGCGCTATCGGGCGTGCTCGTCTTCCTCTCGTTTCCCAACTGGAACATGAGCGAGCTGTGCTGGTTCGCCCTGGTCCCGCTGTTGATTGCCGCGGAGGGCGTCACAGTCCGCCGCGGCTTTGTGCTCGGCCTCGTCGCCGGCACGGTCACCAACGTCGGCGGCTTCCATTGGATTACGTACATGCTCCACGAGTTCGGCCACCTGCCGACCGTGGTGACGTGGGCCATCTTGCTGCTTCAGGGCGTGACCCAAGGGCTAGCGATGGCCATTGGCGTCGCCCTGTGGCGCTACCTGGTGCGGCGGGGCGCGCCCTCGGCGCTGTCAGCATTCCTCGCGATGTGGGCAGGCGAGGTCGTGACGCCGATGATCTTCCCCTGGTTCATGGGCAATGGCATCACGGCTGAAGTCCAGATGATTCAGATCGCCGACTTGGGCGGTCTGTCTTTGGTCTCCGCGCAGCTCTACGCTGCCAACGCCGCGCTCGCTGAGTTGGGGCACGCGCTGATGGCCAAGCGCCGCCCTGCCCTGCGCTTTGTGACGCTGACGGTGGTCGCTGTCGCGTTGTCCTTCGGCTACGGCACCATGCGAGTCGGCCAGGTCACCGCGCAGCAGGAGACCGCCAAGACCCTGCGCATTGGATTGGTCGAGGGCGACGTCGGCATCTGGGAGAAAGAGGGGCGTCATCTTGGGCCGGAGGAGCGCGTCCGAACGCTGCGAAAGAACCTGCTCAAGCATCAGCGAATGAGCGCCGAGCTCGACAAGCGCGGTGCCGAGCTCATCGTCTGGCCTGAGAGTGCCTACCAACCCTACGGTGCGATTCCGACGGTGCGGACGTCTGCTCGATTTATCGCGATCGGTTCCGACGGCACGGTGCTGCGCCAGGACGACAAGCGATTGGTGACCGTTCGGCATGAAAAACGAGGCTTGCCGCGCACGACCGGCTTGCTGACGGGGCTGTCATCGCCGCAGGGAAATCTGCTGCGCTACCTCATCGATGGGCAGAAAGTGGTGACCAGCTCCCCCTGGGGCACGAGCGTGGTCGAGTTACCCAAAGGGGTGAAGGCGGTGGACACGGCGACCGCTGGGGTCAACCTCTTCGGGAAGAACAAGCCCGGCTTTGTGCTCGGTCGTCGGGGCCGCGTGTGGCATCTGGACTGGCCGAAACAGCCGCTCGGCAAGCGTCGGCCCCTGCCCCCACCCGCACGGCCAGAGTTGGCCGAGATTCCGGGGCACGACGTCGGCAAGGTCGACATGACGGCCGCGGCGGTCAATGGCACAGGCGACTTTGTGGCAGTGGGTCGGCAGGGCCAAATGCTGCGTCTGATGGGCCACTCCGTGCAGCGCAAATCGACCGGTACGACCGAAGATCTCTGGGCGATCGCCGCAGATCCGCTCGGCCGCGTCTTCGTTGCGGCGGGTAGTGGTGGCGTCATCTTGATGGGCTCGTCGGGCAAGTTGCGAGTCGTGCATCGCACCGGCACGGACCTGTTCGCCACTTGGTTTGCGCCAGATGGAACGGCGTGGGTCGCGGGTGCGAAGGGTCAGCTACTGAAGCGTCGACGCAACGGGCGCTGGACGAAGGTGAAGAGTCCGACGCGCAGCGACCTGCTAGCCGGTGCCATGGATGCCAAAGGCCGTGTGCTGGTGGTCGGTCGCGGCGGGCAAGCGTGGCTCCGCGTCGGTCGTTCGTGGCGTCAGGTTCGCAAGGAAGGCAGCGAGTTGACGGACCTCGTCGGTTTCCAAGCGCAAGCTTCGTATGTGATTCCCCGAGGCGCCAAGCGCATCGTGCCTGCGACAACACGGCTACCCAAGGGCCCACTGCTCAAGGCCGTCGACAAGGACGCTGGCACACCAGAGTTTGACCGCAACACCCCGCGCCGCGGTTTCTCGGCGCCGTTGCTCATGGGCGCGATGACCCACGGCGGTGAGCTGCCGATGCGCAACGCGGACTGCAAGGCTTGCTACAACAGCGCGCTGCTCATCGACCGTGATGGCACTGTGCGCGATCTTTACGACAAGGCGTTTTTGCTCGTGTTTGGCGAGTACATGCCTTTCGGCGAGGACTACCCTCAACTCTACGATCTGCTGCCGGAGTCTTCGCGCTTCCAAGCGGGTACGCGGACGCGGCCGGTGGTGCTTGGCGACGCCCGGATCGGCCTGTTGATCTGCTACGAGGACCTGCTGCCAGATCACGCCCAACGGGTAGCTGCCCACGATCCCAACGTCTACATCAACATGACCAACGACGCGTGGTTTGGGATGACAGCCGAGCCCTACCACCACATGCAGCTGTCGCAGATGCGGTCGGTCGAATACCGGCGCTGGCTGATTCGATCGACCAATACGGGCGTGTCGGTGTTCATCGACGCAATGGGCAGGCGTGTCAAAGAGACCCAGCTCACCGGCGCTGAAACGCTGATGGCGGACGTCCCGCTGCTTGAAGGCAAGACGGTCTACGCGGTGCTCGGCGATTGGCCGCTCATTTTACTGCTGGTCTTGCTGCTGTTGCTCTGGGCGCGCGCGCTGAAAAACGGTGGGCAGCCGTCTGGTGGCAAAGCAGGGTCACGGAAGAAGAAGAAGCCAACGAAGGCGACCGCCAAGAAAGCGGCAACCGGTGGCAAGACCTCCTCAGCCAAGGGCGAGAGCCCAAAGGGGCAAGCCGCCAAGGGCAAAAGCTCAAAGGCAAAGGGCGCCAACGCAAAGCGTCCGAAAGGCGCCGCGTCAGGGAAGCCGGAAGTTCTTGAGCCAGGTTCGTTTAGATAACGCGGCGCCGCAGCATCACGAGTGCACTGATCGCCAACAGCCAAATCAGTCCGCCACGATGAGGCGCAGTCGAGCCGGCGCTACAGCCGCCATCGTCGCTGTTGTCGACCACAGTCAATGTGAGCGGTTTTGCCGCCTGGCCATCGGGGGCCGCGAGACCATCAGGCTTGGCCGTACTTGTGCCGCCGCTGTCCCCGGTCGTGGCGGTATCCACAGTCGAACCCACATCCCCGGAGCTTGTTGAATCAACGCCCGCGCCACCGGTATCCGGCGCGCTCGTCCCAGCATCCACCGTCGAGCCAGCATCAGGCTGACCACAGGGGGGCGCATCGGCCTTTGTGGGATCGGACTCACAGGTATCGACTCGGCCGTTGTGATTGGCGTCTTCAATCCCATCCGTCATACCATCCGCATCCGTGTCTGCCACTAGCCACAGCGTGGTCGTATTGGGGTCCAGATCTGGGATGAACAGCTTCTTCGACAAGTCCGTTCCCTTCGACGGGTCCGAGAATCCGGCCTCTAAGCCGTCAGGTAGCCCATCGTTGTCACTGTCAGGATCGAGGATGTTGATCTTGCCGTCCTTGTCGCTGTCCGCCCCTGGCTGCTTCTCCAGGCCGTCCGGTAAGCCGTCATCATCCGAGTCAACATCAGTCGGGTTGGAGCCCAACTTCGCCTCCTCGCCATTGGTTAGACCATCGCCGTCGCTGTCAGCATTGGGCGATGGCGGCAGGGTCTTCACGAGCAGATCGTCGAACCAACAGCCACCCTTCGCACATGCCGCACCAGGCGCCGCACCGTTCTGATACGCATAGAGGCCGACCTTGCCGGTGGTGTGCGCGCTGTCCTTTGCGTTGAACAGCAGCTCATTTGCGTCATGGATCTTGCCGTCCCCGTTTACGTCGAAGTGCACGATGATACTCGAACCCTTCACCCGTACGCGGAGGAGGTGCGTCTTGCCGATTTGGTAGGTGAGCTTGCTCGCTGCAATGAGCTGACCCTTGCCGCCACCGCCACCAGGACCAGAGGCGATCTTCACCAAGCGTGCCCCAGGAAACGAGCCATCACACGGCGACAGTACGCCCGGTCCCACATCGCGCGACAACCACAAGGCATAGTAATTGGCCGTGTTCTTGTAGCGAAAGACCAGACCCATGGTGTCGTTATCGACGTTGCGTAGACGCACGGAGACTTCGTAGTCGGTCCACTTCGCGTCACCAGCGACCAGCACATTGTCCGTCGGGTCGGACTTGTAGCAGCTGTTTCCGCGCGCCGTGTAGACCGCGTAGTCACACACGGTCTTCCCGGTAGCCGAACAGGTGCAGCCGCTGTCGGTCCGCGCGATCACGCCGCCGTTGAGCGCCGTGGTCCACTTGTCGGCGCAATACTTGCTCGCAAAGCCTTGTTTCCCGGAGAAATAGGACGATTGGCCATCAAAGGACTGTTGCAGCAAGACCTTGGCGCTAGCCGGTGCGGCGACCAAGCTGGCGAAAACGACGGCTGTGACGATGGACCACTGTCTCAAATCGACTCCTCTCGGCTCGCAAAGCCAGTCGCTCTTAGAGAACGGGATAGACGCGGATCTTCACGACCGTGTCGACGGTCACTGCGTCCGTCGCCGTCTGCTTGGGCACGATAGCGCCCTTCGGTGCCACCGATCCAGTCGCATTGACGACCTTCACAAAGAGGGCAACTGTTGCTCCCTTGGCCGGGATGCCCTTCGGAAACAGGGTTTTTAGCGGCAGACTGGCTTCGATGCCCTTGCCTGCCTGCGCGATCACTTGCCCACCGAGCCACGAGAGGTCGCCCGGCTTGGAGAGAGAGCGCCAACCCGCACTGGTGGATTCGGCCGGCTTGCCAGACAAGAAACTCTTCATGCCAATGGTGCCCATCGCAAACTCGGCGCCAAATTTACTGTCGGTGACCTTCAGCGGGTTGCTCAATGCGTTGTCGAGTGCACCGTTGGTGTCTTTGATGTCCAGCGGACTCTTCACGCCCGTTGCAGAGCCATAGTCGGTGTCGATGTAGGCCACGATGGCGTTCTTGCCCTCAACTGTGCCGCTGATACCGAGATACAGGTTGTCTTTGTCGTAGGCGCCGAAGACCTGCGAGACGTTGTTCGTGGCAGACCACTCCGACGCCACGCCACCGTTGTTGTCCAAGATGGTGAACGGATGCCACTTCGGCATCGCCGGGTTGCCGTCAAGCTTGGGTGTGAAAACAGGGACGACGTCGAGACCATCCTTCAACACGATCGCGGGAAACCCTTTCGGGGTGACCGTCAACGTCGCGGGCCGCGGCGGCATCCCCTCCAGGCTCACCGAGATGCCCTTACCAGCGACCACGGTCACGTTCGTACCGGTAATCGGCTTGTACGGCACCTGACTCTGCGCGACGACCACCGTGTCTTTCGTCAGGAATTTGCCCAAAATGGTGACCTTGCCGCCCAGTACGGAGACCCACGGCGGCTCTAGGCCGGTAACCGTTGGCTTGGTATCGGGCTTCGTGACCTGAATCGCGCCCATCTTCTTCGGATCGGCGCCATCTTCGGACCCATTGGTATCGCCGTAGACCACGGCGCCCATGAACGTGGCGCGCACTGTGAAGCTGTACGACCCCAAAGGCAGCGCCGGAAAGTCTGCCGTCCAGGTCTCCTCGCCTTTGGCCGTGTTTTCGTTGCTGAACTTGGCATCGAACCAGGTCCACGCATCCTTGCTATCCGTTGGCTTCTTGGCGGGATCAGATGCAGCTGGCCCATGGCCAAACTCCACCTTGAGTCCCTTGGTCGGGCCCGGTGTCTGACTCAGTGTCGGCACCTTGATAATCGACTTTAAGCCCTTGATCGCGGCCTTCTCTTCAACGGCGAACGTCAACGGCGCGACCAACAACGCCGTCGGTTTCGGGGCTTTGTCGTAGGTAAACCCGTCCGCCTTGCTGGCTTTATCACCGGCGATGGCAACCTCGACCTTTACGGTGCCAGGCGTGCCCGCTGGTGTCGTGCAGGTGATCACGGTCGCGCTCTTGACCACGACATTGGTCGCTTCTGCGCCGCCAAACCAAACCTTAGCCGGTGCAGCGAACCCCTTGCCGGTCACCGTCGCGTTGGTGCCGCCGGCCATGGGCCCCTTGATGGGCTCCACCTTGGTGATCGCAGGCAGGTCCACACAGACGTCGACGATGCACTTCTGATCGCCACCGCAGCCCGGATTGCAGGTCTTAGCGACACACTTACCGTCAGTACAGAGCTCAGTGCTCTTGCACGCTGGCGTGCACACCTTGGGCTTGTCATCGATGCACTTGCCATCGGTGCACGTCTGGCCCGTCTTGCACACCGGATCGCAGGTCTTGGGCGAATCCTTGATGCATTTGCCGTCGGTGCAGGTCTCCCCTGTCTGGCACACTGGATCGCAGGTCTTGGGCGAATCCTTGAT
Organism: Myxococcales bacterium; assembly: GCA_023954815.1. GTDB lineage: Bacteria > Myxococcota_A > UBA9042 > UBA9042 > UBA9042 > UBA9042. The sequence continues at coordinate 16,058 of JAGSHB010000129.1, forward strand.
GCATTTGCCGTCGGTACAGGTCTCCCCTGCCTTGCAGACCGGATCGCACTTCGGTGCAGCGGCAGCAGCTGGAACAATGATCGACGTATTCTTGAACTTGCCCTTCGAATCGACGCGAAGCTCAACTTTGGCTTCCACCCAGGCGCCATCGGCTCCCGTGTTCGTCCACGCCTTCACGCCCTCGCTGTAGGCCTGCGTCGCCGCCTTGTACTCCTGACCCGCATCGGGGAACGCATCGCCCGTCGTCGTCACGAAGATGAACTGCACCTCGTCTTTTTCCGTCAGTAGGCCGTCGTGCTTGCCCAGATTGCCGCTGTGCAGGTAGGTCAGCTTCTCGTCGGCCGCTTTGGCGTCGCCCTTCTTACCGTCGTCGAGCAGCTGCACAGGCGTCCACATGTTCATGGTGCCCTTGGCGTAGAACTTGTGGCTCTTGGTGGTCCAGGTCTTGAACTTCTCATTGAGCTTGGCGGTATCGAGCTCGAGCTTGAGGTCGATGGTCCCGTGCTTGGGCAGCACCAAACCCTTGGCGTCGATGATCCCGGTCGCACCTTTATCCACCTTTAGTTGGCCGTTGGTGCCCAGCCACATCCAGTTATCAAACTCGTTGAGCGCACCGTATTCGAAGGTTACCGCCTCGGTCGCCTTGAACTTCACCGCGACACTGAAGATGTGGTCACCCTTCTTGGCGCCCTCTTTCTCGTGGCCACCGTCGGAGATCGGACCGTCGTCGTACAACAATGGGTACGGGCCATCGGTCGGCAACCAGCTCGCGGCCGGCACGATCTCGTTGGTCTTGCTGTCCCACTTGAAGGAGCCAGTCCACTTGATGTCGCCGTCTTCGAAGGTCTTGTTCGCTGAATCATCGACCTCGAACGTCAACCAAACCGACTCGCCCGCTGTAGCGCCGTCGGCCGCCACATCGGCGCCGCCTTGACCATCCTCAGCCGCGGCGCCATCCGTGACCGCACCGGCATCCGTGGGCAGCGTTTGGGTATCTGCGACGTCCTGCGGTGGATCCGAGCAGGCGACAGCACAAGACAGGACAAGGCCAAATGACAGCAACGCTACAGACCGCATGATGATCCTCGGGAGATGCGAGTTTTCGGATGACAGGCACGTCTTACTTAATTGTGACCTCGTCGATCAGGACAGCACTGTCGTAGATCGAGTCACCGACGTCGGTACAAAAGAACTTCAGATTGACCCTTGAGCCTTCGAAGGGGCTCACGTCTTTGCACTCTTTCTGCCAGGGGGTCATGTGCACATCACCTTTGTCGAAGGAGACGTCCGACTTCGTGAGTGTCTTCCACTGCTTGCCGCACTTGCAGCTCGGAGACCCGGGCGTGCAGGCCACTTTTCCGCCGCAATCGTAGGGGCAGAGCGGGTCGATCCAAACGTCCGTCATCGTGATCTTGCCCTTAGCGCCGACGAGCTGCGCCGTGAAGCGATCCATGTACGACGAGCCGCAGAACTCAATGAATTCTTCGCTGTAGAACTTCCAGTAGTAGCACATCTCCTTGCTACCTTTCGGCACGCAGAACGGTTGCTCCAGGGAGCCGGTCTGTGTCGTGAATCCGAGCCCGGTGGAGATGATGCCCATGAACTTGCCAGCCACAGGGACGGTGCCGCCGAGGCGCGAGATGACGCGGCCATCGCCGAGCTTCTTCCAGCCGGTTGGCTTGCCGAGATCCCAGCTGGGGTTGAGCAAGCTGCTGTCCTTGGCGTTGCCCAGCATGCGCATGTAGGACTTGTACTTCGGATCGAGTTGCGCGCCGGAAATCGCCTGCA
>JAGSHB010000117.1 GCA_023954815.1 Myxococcales bacterium
AAGCCCAAAGCGGCAGCGAAGCCCAAAGCGGCAGCGAAGCCCAAAGCGGCAGCGAAGCCCAAAGCGGCAGCGAAGCCCAAGGCAGCGGCAAAGCCCAAAGCCGCAGCAAAGCCCAAAGCCGCAGCAAAGCCCAAAGCCGCAGCGAAGCCCAAGGCAGCGGCAAAGCCCAAAGCCGCAGCGAAGCCCAAGGCAGCAACGAAGGCGAAAGCAGCAGCAAAGCCCAAGGCAGCGGCGAAACCAAAGGCGCCACGCAAGTCAGCGAAGAAGCCAACACCGACTGTGCCCGCTCCCTAGCGCGGAGTTGGAGAGAGCGTTGGCTATAGCGCCGGGAAGATAAACTCGAAGAACACGAAGATCAGGCCGAGCACCAGCGGTCCGCCGACGCCCCCGGCGACCACGGGGATCACGACCTTGAATATCGCCTTTTCTTTGACGAAAAAGTGAGCGGCAGCCGCCCCGAGCAGCCCGAAAAAGCTAAACCCGAGCGGCAAAGCAGCCATGTACATCGCGCGTACACCGGCGCTCTCGCTGTGGTAGCCCGCATATCCGACCCACGCGCCACCACCGCAGAACGCCAGCACAAATAGCGCACCAAATGCGCCGAGCACCATGAGCCCCAGTTTTCGCACGCGCGCGCGCTCGTCGTCGTGCCCCGTGAGCTCTGCCATCGTGTCCTCCGTGTGTTTCAAGTAGGATGCGCCGGCCGATGGTCGGTGTGCAAGGCGGGAGTCCACGTATGACAAGCGAAACTTCAACATCTCTCACCCAGTCGCAATGGGCTGCCGGGCTGCGTGCCAAGGTCGACCAATGGCTCGCTGCGCACCCCCTCCCCACGATCGAAGACGCCGCAGCGTTGCAGCGCGCGATGGCCGAGGTGCAGGGCGGGGCGTTCGCCTCCTTTGTGCAAGAACAGGCACCACGCCTGATCGCTGAGCGGGAGGCGGCCCATCGCGACCCGGCTCAGAACGACGCAGCGCAAGACGGGAATGCAGGGCAGGGCGAGGACGGAGAGCTGCTCCCGCCGCTGCTGATCTGGATCACCGATGAGCCAGGGATGATCGCCGCGGCCGCGATGATCGCGCCGGACGCGCCCCAGTTGATCGCCGCGCCGCGTGAGGTGTTTGACCCGTGGATGACCGAGCAGCCGGACTGGGGTTGCGCGCACCACGTCGAGCATATCGGAGAGTTCAAGGCCATCGACGCTCCTGAAGTAAAACATATCGAACATGTGCCCAATGACTTGTCTGGACAGTGGTTTGAACACCGTGTTGGCGTCGCCTTTGGTGAGGACGCTGGCTACGAGACGCGCCATCTCTGGCGTTGGTTGGCCGATGAGTTCGAGCTGATTCAACCTGGCTACGGCGGATCTTTGGTCTATTGATGCGCGCCCTAATGCCAACATGACCTGGAGAGGAGAGAGACCATGCGACGACTGATTCAGAGCACCGTCAATCGATTGCGCGAGACGAGCGGCGCGGCCACTTTGGCCTCAGCTGTTCGGGTGTCAGTTCTAGTCGGGCTCGCGCTGGGACTCTCTGCTGGATGTGGATCGGACGAAGAGGTCGGGCCGACGATCATCACCGTCGATGCTGTGGCCGACGGGGGATTTGGCGGTGACGTTGCGCCTGTTGATGGTAACGGGGCGCAAGACGCGTCCACTGCGCAAGACACCGCGCTGCGGTCCGCATCCGATTCAGTAGCTACAATCAGCGATACGGCCCAGGATTCCGGGTCGAAAGACAGCGGTGGGCTTGTGGATGCAGCGCCGGCGGACACGGCCAACTCCGATGCCGGAGCGGTAGATGCGGGCGTTACCGACAGCGGGCCTGCAGACACGGGCACGCCTGACACGGGCGCGAAGGATTCGGGGCCTGCAGACACGGGCACGCCTGACACGGGCACGCCTGACACGGGCACAGCAGATACGGGCGTCGCCGACACCGGACTAGCGGACACGCAGCCTGCGAATTCATGTGGTGACTTGCAGTGCACAGGTAATGAGACGGCTAAGTCCTGCCCCTTCGATTGCAGCACCACCGGCGGGCAGGTGTGGGCATGCGCCAAGTCGTCGTGTGCGAGCCAGACACAGAAGTGCCAGGGCTCCCCAGCTTGTGTTTCCGCCATTGGCGCTGGGCTCTCCTGTGCGGACGCCTGCACTACGCTGAGCACGACGTGTATTACGCAGTGTCAGAGCGCACTTGGAGCCAACTCCGATGCCCTTTCCTTGATGAGTTGCGCCATCACCAAAGGCTGCATCACCGCGCCCGGGCCGGTTTGTGGCGATGGCACATGCGATAGCAATGAGACGCCCCTGACCTGCGGACTCGATTGCAAGACGGTCTGCGGCGACGGCAAGTGTGAACTGCCTGAGTCGCAACTGACGTGCGCTAAGGATTGCGCGCCCAAATTTCCGCCCTGCGGCGATGGCAAGTGTGGCGCCAACGAGGACGCCAAGACCTGTGCCTTCGACTGCGATCCGGCCATTGCAAAGGTGTACAGCTGCGTGAAGGGCAAGTGTCCATCGCAGACAGCGAAGTGTCTGAAAGAGCCAGCGTGCCAGTCAGCGGTGGCGGCTGGTGTCACATGCACGCTTAGCTGCAAAAAGAGTGATTTTGGCTGTCTCGGCGCGTGCGGAGCCAAAACCGCCGGCAACACGGCGGCCACAGCGCTGGTGAGCTGCGGCTTGAGCTGTTTCCTGTAGGCCCGTCGCCCATGTTCTGTCGCCAACGCTCCGTCGCCAATGTTCCGTAGACCGTGGTTCAAGTCAGCGCGGGCACCCCGGATTCCTGCGAGTAGGTGACGGGCACCAGCACGCCGTTCCACCATTCATAGTCGCGCCCCATCTCATCCGGATCGGGGAAGAACACCACGTAGCTCATCGACTCGTACTTCAAAAACGCCGGCCGCCCTTTTAGCAGCCGTCCCATCTGGTGAACCGTGCGCCAACTGCCGGTGTTGAAGTAACAAGCCGGCTGGCCGCGCAGCAGCCCCAGCGGGACCATCGACGCAAAGTGTGAGTGACCGTTGATCACATAACGCAGCCCGGCGTGCTCATCCTGCATCAGCAAGTCGGCCGCGTGACTGGCAAAACGCCCGTCAAAGTAGGTTTGCAGGTGGGTAAATAACTGGGCCAGCCGATGGTCACTGGTGCGGCGCATGATGCGACCGGTGGACAGCTGCAGCAGCGTGTTCAGCTGCCGGGCAGGGCCAAAGCCACCCGCGTTGCCGCGCATCCACTCGCGCACAAAAGGGTTCTCCTGAAACTCGTCGACGAGCTCCTTCCACGTGGTGGCGACCGTCTTCATCATGCCGCGCCGCGCGCCGTAGTGACGTACCCAGGCAGGCACGGCGTAGATCGGCCGCACGTCGTCGATTTCGTCCAGCTCCGGCAGCGGCTCACCCAAACGCTCGCGCAGAATCATCGGAAATCGCACGATCAGCTCGCTGCCGATGGCATCACCCATGTTGCCGGTGCCGTCAGGCGCGTTGCACATAAAGTCAGCCTGATTACCGTGGTAGGCCAGCACCGCATGCTCGGGAAAGACCATCTTCTCGGGGAACACCACGTCTTCATCGCGGCCGGTCAGCGCCTTCCAAATGCGGCGCCTCGCGCGCGGGGCAAAGGCCAGCAGCCGGTCGTGATTGCCCAAAATGAAGCTGATGTTCAGCGCGCCTGCCTCCACGCGCCTGCGCACCGCATCGAAGAACGGCTTCTCCGCGACGATGATCCGGTCGACGATCTGCTCAATGACCTCACACATACCCGGATCAGGGAGCAGGTACGGCCGGTAGAGCGTCGAAAACCATGTCGGGGACCGTACGATATCGAAGAGATCTCCCACAAAGACCAAGTGCGCCGGACGTTCCCCGCGCGCCGCAGCGACCCGAATCCAGAACCGCTCAAACAAGGCCTCACGCGGCACAGCTACGGGCGGCGCATGCTCGGTCAGGTGCAGGTCGCTCACGAAAATCAGCAATTCACGGTTGGCCATGCATCCCTCGCGTCGTCTCGGTTTTCATATCTGTGCGCGTTGATACTGCCATGAACGGCCCGGTTTTGCGGCCCCATGGCGGGATTGTCGCTCGTGTTGTTACGTGCTCGACAACAGCCAGCGCCCTAAAATCGCCAGGGTCTTGCCGTCTTCGAACTGACCTTCGACGATCGCCATGCGCACCGCCTCGCGGGTCATCGTCACGACCTCAATCTTCTCGTCTGGCTGCAGCCGTTGGCCCACAAAGGCCAGGTCGGTCGCGATAAAGGCGTGCATGACCTCGTTTGAGGTGCCCGGCGCCGCAAAGAAGGAGCCAAAGGGCGTGATCTTTTCTGCTTGGTAGCCGGTCTCTTCGATGAGCTCGCGCCCGGCTGCTGCGAGCGGCGACTCCTCCGGATCCAAGCCGCCGGCGGGGAGCTCCAGCAACGGGCGACCCAGGGACCAACGGTCATTGCGAATCAAGACAACGCTGCCATCGCTCAGGATGGGCAGGATCACCACTGCGCCAGGATGGACGATCAGCGCGCGGCGAATTGGCGGCGACTGAGCGGCGCCCTCATCAGAAGACCGCAGCGCGACAATACGCACCTCACAACGGTCGTCTTGATAGATCGTCTCGCCATCAGGCGCGTGATGTTCGGTGAGGTGCTGTGGTGGCAATGCGGTCCTAGTGCGCCTGCCGCTTGGGCTGCTTCAGGCGCGTCACAACCCGGCGATGGGCGCGCTTGGCCGCACGGCGAATCTTGCTGCGACGGCTACGTGGCGGCCGAAAGTCCGCGTCGGGGCCGCCCACCGTCACGAAGGACAACGGGCTAGGCCGAGGCCTCGCAAGCTGCCGAACATAGTTGATCGCGGTCTCGTACATACTCATAGCGGCCTCCCACTGCGCGCAGCAGTGACGACTGTGTCGCCTAGTTGTTCACTCCCTCTTATTGTAGCCCAATGACGCCAGAATTGGACCCAAAATCTCGTCCAGGCGAGAGAAATTCAGGGATTGGCGCGCACGGCCAGCGGCTGGCGGGCCACTTTAGCGGCGGCGATCCAAGCTAGGCACCTTCGGATAGGCAACCGATTGCGAGGAATTGGCGTCCGGAGGGGTGCAGCACGAGGTGCCAGTCTAGGGCGCGCTCGCCGGTGTCCGACACCAGGCGGGCGGCGATGTCGACGGCGGCTTCGCCTGCCTGTAGCAAGACCGCAGCATTGCGGACAGCCGGGCGGTCGTCATTGTGTAAGAGCTCGAAGAATGTTGCGCCAGATCGCGCCGCCGCGATGAACGTCGCCATCGAGGGTGAGGAGCTCAAGATTCGGCCCCGAGACGTGACCACGCATGACCAACTCGTACCGTTTTCTTTGCTGCGATCGGGCGTGGCAGACCGCGCGATGATTGGCTCGTTCAGTGGGTGGAGTCGCGTGCCTGCGGCCGTGGGAAGCTGGCCCAAGCGGGAGAGTGTCAGCTGCACATGCAGCCGCGCCGTCTCCACCGCTTGCGCGGCGTCATGGCTGAGCACCACAAAATCGTCCGCACCGGCTGCAAACACTTGGGCGATCACCCCATGGGCAGACGACCGAACGAGGGCGAGCTTGGCTGCCCCGGGAGCGGCGTCAAACGCCAACTTGCACTGAACGTGCGCGCCCTGTTGCGTACAGTCGACGACCACGACCGGCAAATTGGCGTCGGGCTCTTCGCCGTTGTAGACGGTAATGCCGCTACGTTCCAAAGCCGCGGTGAGCGTGGTGACGAGCGATGAGCGCCCTACCATCCAAATTTGCGCTGCCGACATCGTCAGTTCCTTGGGGTCCATCGGGATGAGCGGGGCCGGGTCGCGTCGCGGGGGTTTGGGTCCACCGCTGGCTGGGTTTATCCTACCGCCCTCAGGTGCCTGTCGCCAAGCGTATCGCGGCACATGAGTGGCCGCTGCGGGCAATCACCTGCTTGCGTCGCCTTCCCGAGAGAGTCATGAAAGCGAGTTGCGACCTGAAACTTCTACGCCCGCTCATCAGACCTCTCGCTTTGGGAGGCATTTTCCTCATGCTGGCCGGGTTGCAATCCAATGAGGCGCATGCGGCGGGCATCGATTCCCTCATGGGCGGCGTGCATGGCGCCTACCGCGTTTCATCTGTGCGCGTGCGGTCGCCAGGGCAAGCCGCAGTTTGGCTGTCGACCCAGGCGCATCGTTCGACCCAAATCATTCTCATCTGCCGCGCGGCGGACGATCCAAAATTGCCGGCCGCGGCGCACACCCGGCTATTTGATCTGCGGATTGGCAGGCGCGGGGCGACACCTGAACCGCTGGCCGAAGCGGTGAACTCTCTGGCGAAGGCAGTGCAGGGGTTGGGGCTGTCGTGCGAAGAGCTGATGCCGCCGGCAGGTTCGCACCATCGCCCTGCACCCCAATTGCACACCCACGGCTCAGCGAAGGACACACGCTTCACGGTCTCAGTGGAGCGCGCTGTGGGGATGCCGCTACGCGACATCAGCGGCTGGTGGCTGCTCTTCGTCCTCATGTTGGTCGCGATCTGGGTGCGACGCGGCGACGCAGCGAGCGGTTCATCTCTGCCCGTATCGGCGACTGAAATTCCAAGCCGACAATGGCTGATTCTGGCCGGAATCATCGGCTTTTCGCTGACCTTGCGCTTGATCATGGTCGGCATCTTCACCCTCAACCCCGACGAACACGCGAGCCTCGACGCAGCCTCGTGGCTCGACGTCTTTCGCGGCGATGACGACTCGCTCTACCACCCGCCCCTCGCCCGCGCGATCTTCCGCGGTTGGACGTCCATATGGCCGGGCCAGCACGCAGCGCCGCGGTGGTGGTGGCGGCTCCCGTCGCTGGTCACGGGCACGGCGACCATCGCCTTGATTTGGCGGGTCGGCTGGCAGTTCGGCGGCGCGGCCGTGGCCATCACAGCGGCGGTGCTGTTCGGCGCGCTGCCGCACGGCGTGTTCATCAGCAACCTCGCCAAGCCCTACGCGATGACGACGTGCGCTGTGGTTGCGTGCCTTGCTGCCTACCGTGACCTTCACCATGCCAACTTGGCGCACCCCCCACGGCAGCAGCAACAGTCGCGCCAGACGCGGCGTCGCGTCGCCTGGGTCGCGCTGCTCGCCGCAACCGTGGCCTGGTTGGACTACCCCGCAGCGCTCGCGCTGGCCCTTGCTGCGCTGGTTGGGCTTCGTCACCGCAGCACGTGGCCGACGCTCCTGCCTGCGGGCCTCATCGCCAGCCTGGCAGCGCTGCCCCTGCTCCCCTTGGCCCTGGCCGGTGCCCAATATTCGGCCATGCGCACGAACGGCGGCCCGCCCCTGCCGGGCTTCCCCAATAATGCACCTCATGCGCCACCGACCGACGCCATGGCCGGTCGCGGGTTCGGTGAGTTGTTAGAGTTATCTGTCTTCCGTCTTGAATTCGACGCGTTCGGCCCGGCGGAGCAGTCCCTCCTCGCCGTGATTTGCCTCATGCTTGCGCTCATAGGCGCCTGGCGTACCGCGCGGTCTGTGGTTCTCACCTGGCTGTTGTGGCTAGGTCTCGCCGCCGGGCTCGCCGCCACGGTGTACCTGCGCCCCCAAAACCTCGGGTTCCTGCTCACCCTCACCCAACTCTTGCTCGCCATCGGGCTGGTGCAGCTGTTGCGTCGCCGCCCGCAGGCGCTGGCTGTCGCTATCGTCCTGATTCTGGCCGCGCGTGTGCCGCAGTGGCGCACGCTCTATGCCAATCAGGTCCATGACAGCATCGCAGACATGGCGTTTGGGCTGGATTGTCACAGGCTGGCGGACGCGCTGCGTACCCAGGGTGCCGACAAGCCCGGTACTGGCGACGTGCTTGTGCAAATCGGCGGCGATCCCCACTGCCTGCTGGTCGAGCTGGTCGATGGCGATCCCCACCAGCGCGCGTTTCCGCTGCAAGGTCACCGCCCAGGTGGCGCGCCGTGCTACGACGCCGCAGGCATGCGTCTGTGCGCCGCTGGCGACAGCTCTGGCGATGTGAGCCGTGAGCTGCAGCAATTCGACCGCGGTTTTGTCGCGATTCGCCGCGACAAGCGCCCCACAGCGCCCGCTCGCTGCCAGACCGTCGCGTCTACAGGTGACTTCGACTTGTGGCATTGCACCGCATCCTCAGCCGCCACGCCTTGAAGCCCCGACGGGCCTCAGCCATGCTCACGCACCATGGCCCGATTTCGCCCCCATCGTATGTATCCCGGCGCGCTCCTTGCTCAGGAGTGTTGTTCCTATCAGGCCAACACCCAGCTGCTCGCCAAGATGCGCGGCGACCTGATGGTGTTGGTCCACAGTGACCGGGATTGCAGCAACGTCATCGGCAAGCGCGCGTCGCATGTCCATGCCCACCACGACTACAAGTTTCTGTGCACCAACATGCGCGAAGACGAGATGGTGACAGGGCAGGGCAACCGCCGGCTGCGTGAGGCGATTGGCGTCATTGCGGAGACCTACGCCCCGCGCCTGCTCATCGTCCTGTCGACCTGCCCGACGGTGATGATCGGCGACAACATCAAGAATGTGACCCGTAAAACGGCCCGTAAACTCGGTATCGACGCGGTCGCCCAGCTGACCCATGGCCTCAAGCCAAAGAGCCCAGCGGAGGTGGTCGACGACCTGTACTGCACCCTGACCAAGGCCGCGAAAGTGCCCGAGGGGGACCGGAGCCACACCGTCAATCTGGTGGGCATGGGGCTGCGCACCGACGAGCGGATGGAGATCACGGCCGTGCTTGAGGCGATGGGCATCGCCGTTGGCGTGGTGCTCGATGATCACGCGGATCTCGATGAGTTTCTGGCTGTGGGCGCCGCTGGCTTCAATGTGCATCCCGGCCCCAACATGCTGTTGTCCTTCGACAAAGCCTGTGCTGAGCGGCTGGGGCAAGTGGCCGTAGAGGTGCCGCTGCCCTACGGCGTGGCTGCGACAGAGGCGTTCTATCGGCGCATCGGTGCGGCTGTTGGTGTGCCGGAAACGCGCGTAGAGGCCGCAATTTCGGGCAGATTGCGCAAAGCCCGCGCGTCGCTCACCCAAGTGCAAGCGCGTTTTGCTGGCCGCAAGCCGGCGCTGGCCTACAACATCGGATCGGTTCGCAGCTTCGACTTGCGCCGCGTGGCCCATGAAGAGCTCGGCGAGCTCGGGTTCTTCCGTGAGATGGGCTTCGACACCCGCCTGTTCATTCAGACGAGCCAGTCGGAAGCCAACTGGGACCGGGTCGCCAAGGTCCTGGGCGAGCTCGGGGTGACGGAGCGCTTCATCCTCTTCCCGGACCCGGGCGCATTGGCTCACTTTCTCAAGCCGGGTCAGTTCGACATCTGGTATGGCGCGCGCTTCCTACGGGATCAGCTCGAGCAGGTGCAGTTGGCCCTCCTGCCGCATCAGGAGCTGGGCCTCGGCTTTGACGCCGTCACCCGCAATATCGCCATCGTCGAGGCGACCTTAGATTCCAAGTTCTACGAGCGATTCGAGGCCAATGTGCAGTCCACCGGCGGGGTTGAGCAGCTCGACGAGATGATCGGTCTCGGCAAGGGGATTCCAGTGCCGCCAACGCGCGATGAGGCAGACGCATGATCGACGACGGCCCCGTCCGCAAACCGACGACCATTGAGGATCTGGTCATCAAGGCGTCGAGTCACACGCCGTTCTTTGGCGTGTACCTCGCTAGCCACGCCATCTCCGACTCGCTGTGTATGTGCCACGCCAGTGTCGGCTGCAAGGTGAAGACCCAGCGGCACCTCGTCGCTCACGACGGCATCAAAGACGCCCACAATCGGATGCGGTACTCGCAATTTATCGACGAAGACCTCATCGAAGGCAGCACGCAGCAGCTTGAAGACGAAGTGGTCGCGTTTCAGCGCCGCCGCAACTCGCAGATTGTGTTGATCGACCCCAGCACGCCGATTTCCCTCCAAGGCCAGCCGTTCAAACGCGTCTGCGAGCGGTTGGAGGAAAAGACCGGTGTGCATGTGGTTCACTGTGACACGCGCAACTATGACGCCGACCTTTGGCAGGGCTACGACACGGCCATGGCGGCGATCCTCAAGCGACAGACGTGGCCCGAACTGGACGAGACCGATGCCGCAGACGTGGCCATTGTCGGCTACCCATTCGATCGCTACGAACCCGACCACACGGGCACGATCTCCGAGTTGCGACGCTTGCTCTTTGGCCTGGGTCTGCGGGCACGAGCGGTTTGGCTAGCTGGCGAGCCCTACGAGACCCTGCAGCAGATCACGACGGCGCGGCACATCATCGCGCTGCCCTGGGCACAGTCGCAGACGCACAAAGTGCTGACCAAGGCCGGCCGCTCGCCGATCAAGGCCGGATTGCCGATGGGGCTCGACGGCACCGCGCGGTGGCTGCGGCATGTGGCACGTGAGACCGGGGTCAAGCCGGAGCGTGCAGAGCGGGTCATTCGGCAGGAAAATGCCCGGGTCAAAGAGCTATTCGGCCTCGCCCATCAACGGTTAGCGGGGCGCGGCTTTGCTGCCTTTGGCGAGGTGCCCCGGGTTGCGGGCATGGCAGCGGTGCTGATGGAAGTTGGGATGGTGCCCTATGTGCTCGGTACGACTCACTTCAGCCTTGGCGGCGCTGAGGCGTTGGCGCGTGAGTTGGCTGAGAACTTCGGTCGGAAGCTGCCCGATAGCACGCTGGTGATGGAAGATCCGACACCCTTGGCGTTGCGGCAGCTGGCGAGGGGCAGGGCGGGCGTTGTCACCGCCGACGGCAGGCTGGCGGCGATGCCGGACGTGATCCCCGCATTGGCACGGGCCGAGGTGGGTCTAGGCTCAACATTGGATCGGGAACAGCTCGCAGCGGCGCAACTACCCTGGGTGGAGATGGGCTTTCCGTCGGAGTTGCACCACAGCCTCTTCCCAGCACCGTGGATGGGACCAAACGGCGCGCTGCGGTTGTTGGAGCGGGTCTTAACGGCCCTCGAAACCAGACTCGACCGCAGACGCTAAGCACTCAAAGCATTTGGTTCGAATCCGTATAGACTATCCAAAAAGACGTCGAGCTCCTTGTCGCCCATGGGTGTCGGGATGTGAGGTCTGGGTGCATCCTCGATCGCCTTGGCCAGCGCGAGCCAACCCTGCGTACAGGGATGGTCGGGCGCATGCCGCACAACGGTCTGGCGGCGGCGCTCGGCCTGGTAGATGGCCTTGTCCCACTCGACATAGTGCACCACGTGCGTGCCGATCTTGGCGGCAAACTGCTCGATGAGCTCTCTGTCGAAGTCGAGGTCCTTCACATTGGCGATGAGGCCACCCATGCGCACGTCACCGTCGAGGGCATAGTTGCGAATGCCGCGGGCGATATTGTTAGCGGCGTACAGGCTCATGAATTCGCCCGACGTCACCACGAAGACCTCTTCGGCGTATCCAGAGCGCATGGGCACGGCAAAACCACCGCACACCACATCACCGAGCACATCGTAAAAGACGTAGTCGTAGTCTCTGTCGAGGACCTCCATCTCTTCGAGCTCTTCAAAAAGCCGCCCGAGTCCGCGCCCTGCGCAGCCCACGCCCGGTTTGGGGCCGCCGACCTCGATGCAGTCGATGTTGGTGCCGCCGTCCATGACGATGTCTTCGGCGACCAGGTCGGTCTTTCCCTCGCTCAGCAGATCCATCAGCGTCGTCGGAGGAAAGGACTTGATGAGGTTGCGTGAGGAGTCCCGTTTGGGATCGCAACCGATCTGCAACACGCTGCGGCCCATGTGGGCGTAGGCGGCCGATAGATTGCTAACGACGGTCGATTTGCCGACGCCGCCTTTTCCGTAAAACGCGAGCGAACGCGCCATGGTGTGCTCCTGCGTAAGTGTGCGCTCGTGTGGCTGTGTGCCGTGCGAACAGTGTCGCGAGCGCGCCGCGACGTGCCGCGATCAGTCGTAGGCTATGTCCGTCGGCGCCCAGACAAAAGCCAATCGCAGGCATCAGCCTTGAGTTTGTGGGGTTTTGGCTGCTGAACGGCGCATCGACAGGCCGTAGTTGGTGGGCGGCTCTGGCGCGGCACAGGGTAGGGCGCCTTGCTTTGCCGTCCGGGGCGGGTCAAATTCAGCGCGACGCAACCGCAACCACCTTTGATGAGGCCCGTCGATGACCTACCCCCAGAACCAGTGGCAAATCATCCGTGACTGCAAGATTGGCGAGGGCTCCAAGATCTGGAACTTCGTCAACATGTACGAGTGCGAGGTCGGTCGGGACTCCATGGTTGGCACCTTTGTGGAGATTCAGGCGGGGGTGCGCATCGGCGATAGGACCCGCGTGCAGAGCCACACCTTCGTCTGCGAGATGGTGACGATTGGCAACGACTGCTTCATCGGACACGGCGTCATGTTCATCAACGATACCGCGCCGCCGCAGACCAACCGCGATCAGTGGAAGGAGACGGTCATCGAAGATGGGGTGTCCATTGGTAGCAACGCCACGATCTTGCCGGTGCGCATCGGCAAGGGTGCGATGATCGGCGCAGGTGCGGTGGTAACAAAGGATGTGCCGGCGGGCGCGGTGGTCGCTGGCGTGCCGGCCCGGCCGCTGCGGGGCGCCTAGCGAAAGTGGCAGCTGGGTGGTTGGGACGGCGCTACTGAAGCGGGCAGTCGTTCATCTGGGCAAAGAGCGTCAGCATCGTCAGCTGCCACTTCTCCATGACGGAGACCTGCTGCATGTCGACGGCGCCATTTGTACCAAGACCAGCGCCGCTCAGTAGCGACCTGCACTCGGCGCTATCGGCCAGGGTATCGCCCAGCTTGAAGCCGATCTTCGGGACGGTGGTCACCCACTGGGGCAGGTCGTCAAAGGCCTGATAGAGCACCTGCTTGCCCGACGTGCCGCCCTTGCCGTCGCCGATCTTCAGGCGGCGGGGGATCTTCAGCGCAAACTCAACCAATTCGTGGTCGGTAAAGGGCGCGCGGCCCTCGATGGACGCTGTCATCGTCGCGTTGTCCAGACGGCTGAGCAGCGCAGGCAGGTGATGGCGCAGGAAGAAGAACTGCAGGTTCTCCGACAGATCATCGCTGTCGAGCTCAGAGATGAGGTTGAAGATGTAGGCCACGCCTTCGGTCTTGTAGGCGGCCAAGAACGATTCGCCGAAGCCGACGGCAGACAGAGCTGACGGGCGCACGTACCTGTAGTGGTCGAAGATCCATTGGGCGATTTGTCGTTTCGTTAGCGAACGGGTCTCGTTGTAGGCGGCGGTGAACACGTTGGAGTAGCCGAGGAAGAGCTCGTCGGAAGCCTCGCCGGACAGCACCACGGTGTTGTGCTGCTTCATCTTGCGGGCCATTTTGAAGATGGCGTATTCGTTGGGGACGGTCAGCGGTCCGCCCTTTTGCAGGGTCAGGCGGCGCAGGTCCGCGAAGTAGTCCTGATAGGTGATATCGGTGACGTGACAGGTCGCGCCGTAGACCTCGGCTGAGCGCCGTGCCCGCGCGACCTCGTCCGTGCCCGCGTTGAGCGACGAAAACGTGTGGGCGTGGATGGTGTCCTTGGCGAACTCAGCCATGTAGTGCACGACGATGGTCGAATCGAGGCCGCCCGACAGGAACGCGCCGACCGGCACGTCGGCGACGAGGCGCTTCTTCACCGCCCGGCGCAAGAGCTCGC
This sequence comes from Myxococcales bacterium, assembly GCA_023954815.1. Lineage (GTDB taxonomy): Bacteria > Myxococcota_A > UBA9042 > UBA9042 > UBA9042 > UBA9042. The sequence continues at coordinate 13,587 of JAGSHB010000117.1, forward strand.
GGGAACCAGCCATACCGTCGGCCAGGGTCATGGACTCGTCGACACAGCCGAAGTGGTCGCGCAGATCCCAGAAGGTCTCTGTGGTCTGGCCCTCAGCGGAGAACTTGATGACGGTGCCCGGCTTGAGGGCGCGCACGCCTTCGAAGAAGGAGCCGTCCACCGGCGCTGAGCGAAACGCCAGATAACTCGGCAGCGCTGACCGGTTGACCGGCCGACCACCAGCGAGCTGCGCGACGACATCCGGCGTGCTGCCAAATACGACGCCGTGGCCAGTCTCTAGGTAAAACAGCGGCTTGACGCCGAGGCGGTCACGAAAGAGATAGACCGACTGCTCGGCCCGGTCGAAAATCGCGCCGGCGAACATGCCGTGAAAGGACGAAAACGCCTGGCTTTGCTGCCGAGCGAAGGTCTCGATCAAGGTCTCGGTGTCGCTCTCGGTGTGCAGAACGACGCCATCGGCCGCCAAAGCACGATTGAGCTCTTTGAAGTTGAAGATCTCGCCGTTATAGACGGTGACGAACCGCCCGGACCCATCTTGAAAGGGCTGGTGTCCACGCCAGGAGAGGTCTTGGATGCTCAGCCGTGTATGGACGGCCTGAAACCACGGCTCAGCCCAGAACCCACGGTCGTCAGGTCCGCGCGGATGCAGGCGCTCAAACGCCGCGTTGGCCGCATCTGAAAGGGGCGAATCAGTCCAGTGTGCAACCCCAGCAACGCCGCACATCTCAGCTGTCTCCCTTGTCGCCGCCGTCTGGACTGTCTGCAGCCTCAGAGCGCAGTCTCAGCAGCGTCTCGTTGAGCAAGGTCGACGAGGTGCCCTTTGTGTAGGGGAAGTAGACGACGCGCACGCCCACCTCTTTGAACTTGGCGTCCAGCTCCTTCCAGCGATCGGATGCAAACCAGTCGTCACCGACAAAGAGCACGTCAAAGCGCAGCTTCTTCCAGGCCTCGAACTTGTCGAGCTCCTCCTGGGGCACCACGGCGTCCACGTGGCGGCATGCACGCACGATCTCGATCCGCTCCGAAAATGGGATGACGGAGCGCTTGTTCTTGTAGGCGACCAAGTCGTCCGTCGTCACACCGACGATGAGCCGATCGCACAGGTTGCGCGCGTTGCGCAACAAGTTGAGGTGCCCGATGTGAAATAGGTCGTAAACCCCGGTTGTGTATCCGATTTTCATTGAATCCGCCATCGTTGCAATGTCCTCAGTTTCCGGGGCTGGTGTGCCGTGTCACCGTTGTCACCTGTGTGTGTTGCGTGTCATCACCCAACAGATCAGGTTTCCTCGAAGTTTGTCGCCGCGCTCGGCAGCGAATGACGGCGACATTGCACCAGCAACCAACTAGTCCCTCACAACGCAGTTGTCCAGACTTGCCCTGCGGGCGACACCGACCTTGCGATTGGCACGGCTCACCGGTCAGCGCTAGACCACGCACTGAGTAGGTGGTCCACGATGGCCTGGGATGGGGTCCTGTCACCTTGCAGAAATGGATAGGCATCCCGAAATGCCGACCGCTTCGCCGCGCCTTCATCGGCGCCCGCGATGAGCTTGTCGACGAAGGCTGTGATGTCTGTTGCCGTATCGCCGCGCTCGCTGCCTTGCAGCGCCGCCTTGCCGTAGTCGTTGAAGAACTCCCGCACGGCTGGTTTGCTCCACAGGAACATCACCGGCTTGTCGACATAGAGAAACTCAGCGACGAAGGAGCCACTGTCGTGAATCATCGCATCCGACGTCCGAAAAAGCGTCGTATAGCCGCCGAGCTCCATCTGAGCGCTCGGGTGTGACTGCCAAAAGGCGTAGTAGGCCTCGGTCCGCTCTGGGCCCCAATCCGGGTGCTTGGCCAGCTTGGCCTTTAGTATGGGGTGCGGCTTGAAGCACCACTGAACCGTGTCTTCGTGTTTGGTCACCAGCTCTTGAAATAAGTCTGCGTACTGCAAGAAATTGGCGTAGGGCAGCTCGGGCACATCGATCGTGTGATGCGGTGCCCAGATGATCTTGAGCTTGTCTTGACCCTGGGGCTTCCAAGGGCTGACTGGGTCGTCCGTCGCTGCCACGAGCGGTTCGATGCCCGGATAGCCAGCGAGCACGACGTTTTTACCGCCGATGTCTTGGACCTTTGTAAAAGTGTCGCGAGAGACCCGGTGCGGCGCGAAGATCTGCCAGATGGCGTTGTGAAATGGCAGGTTGTACTGGGTCTGACTGTCGCCGTATTGAGAGACGTCCATGCTGTAGGGCACGTAGCACGTCAGAAAGTTCTCGAGGGCCACGTCGTAGAAGGCGCTGGTCGTCAGGCGATGCGGGTTGGTGAGAAACACGATGTCGGGCTGCAACTCGCTCAGCGTCGCGCCGTTGCCTTCTTCAGTTGCGCCAACGTGAACGGGCCACTGCCGCTCGGCGAAGAACGCGCGGCACCGCTCTTGCTCATTAGCGGTCCACGCCGCGTCGTTGCTCACATCCGGCGCGATGACGATGAAGGGCGCAAAGCGTGGGTCGGCGAGCATGGTTTGGAAGACAATGTCCAGCTTCCAAACGGCGCGGTGGATGACCACAAAGGCGACACGAATGACGGAGCGCTGCCGCAACTGGGCCAGGAGCTGTGGCCGCCGCTGAAATACCCGCCGGTACATGAGGCGCCGCTGCAGTTGTCGGCGGGCGCGTTGCATTGGGGTCAGCACGGCGAGTCGGAGACCGTTGATGCGACGCAGGACTGAGAACAGCCCGGGGTGATCGCGGCGCAATTTCTCCTTCATGGTCGCCTCGGCGGGGTGAGGGATCGTTGGAACATCATGATCCCAGACGGCGCCGGACGTTGCCGCCGGTGCGTATGGGTGTCAACCGAGGGCGGTCACCACGCGCAATAGCCGAAGGGCAGGGCCGTGGGATGCGGCCGCCGTGACCCATAAATACTTGGATTTTCAAACCGAAAATGCCCTTCTTGGGGCCTAGCGTCGGCAAGGGGGCATTTCGCGGCGTCGGGCGCACTAGTATGGGATAGAACAGTCATCGGCCTCCAGCGGGGCGATTTGCTGATTGGCCCCGCTTTGAGATCCCGCTCATTGACGACGAAACGAGACCGTCACTGCAGCGCCAGCCGGTGCTTGGACGCGCAATTCTGCCCGTTCGGCATCCCAGGTCGCGCATCCCTCTGACACCTTCAACTCCTTTGGTCCGTTCGGAAACAGCCGCGGTGGCAGCACCAGCTCGGTCACACCGTCGGCAGCCGTCCACGTCGTTTGGGCGACACCCGCATCCGCATCCCAAGTAAATGTCGGCTTCGAACCGGCGACCGCCCGCAACCACGGTCGCACGTAGGTGTCGAGGACGGGGCGCTCGTCACCGTTGCTCTCCACCAGGGATAGATCTTCGCCGTTCCACAGCTTGTCGGAGATGGAGTACTCCCAGATGGTTGCGGAGAGACGCAGCTCGTCGATGATGTCCATGGTTTCGCGGAGCCAGGCGGGGCCGCCCTTCGTCTGTGAGCCCGCACCATAGCCAAACTCACCGAGGAGCACCGGCAGCTTCTCTTGGGAGGCGAAGGTGGCGACGGCCTCAAGATAGGGGCGCGGTTTGTTGCCAGAGAACGCCTTCGAACCGATGAGGCCAGCGTCGTAGTAGTGCGGCGCGTAGACCAATCCTTTGCCCTTGGGGCGCACATGGTTGGAGCTGACGGTGTTGAGGGCGTCGTAGCCAGGGTTGTCGTAAAAGACCAGCTTGCCCGGCGCCGCCTTCTGAATCACAGCAATCATCACCTCGTGAAACGGCGTGAGCACGTCGATCTTCCATTGGTTGATCTGCCCCAGCAGCCACCCGCCGGGCTCGTTGAGGATCTCAAAACCGACGACGGCCGGGTGCTTCGCGAAGCGTGCCGCCACCTTGGCCCACATGGCTGCAAAGTCATCGCGCAGGCCATCCTTGTTGGCGAAGAGCGCGCCGAAGGCATCGCGGACCTCAGGATAGGCGTAGCGAATGAACCACTGGTGATCCGGGCACTTAGCTGCGACCGCGCTCTTGTCGACTGTCCACAGGGGGAAGCCATCCCCACACCACGTGGCTGCGAAGACGTCTTGGTGAAAGTCGATGATGACCCGGAGGTTTGCCGCATGGGCTGCGTTGACCATGACCTCGAACCTGTCGAGATAGACCTTGTTCCACGTGCCTTTGTGGGGCTCCAACCCTTCCCAGGAAAAGGGCATGCGCACGGTGTCCAGGCCCCAGCCGTGGAGGCGGGCGAAGAAGGGGTCGGCGGCGGCGCGCACGTCTTTGAGTGTGGCGGTGGGCTCGATCGCGAAGGGCAGGTAGGGCGACCATTTAGAGCGGCCGCCTGTGTTGACGCCGCGCAGGATCACCTGCCGGCCCAGGGTGTCGACGAAGGACCCGTCAGGCCCCACGGTGAGCGCGCGAGCCTCGGCCGCAACGGCTGGGATCTCTTTACAGCTGTCGCCGTCATCGGCGGGGTCCGAGCTGCATGCGAAGCCCAGCGCGACGGAAACCAGCAACCCCACACACAGCGCTTGCGTGCGGGCCCGTCGCCAGCGGTGAGACAACTGAGAAAGGAGGGCAGGGCGGCGATTGATGCCGCGGCGGTGGGATGCCATGGCGGGGCCTCCGTGTTGAGTTGCCGGTGCAGGTGCAGCGCAAACTTGCCGGAGTTTTTGATGTTCTACAAGGCAGCACTTCCTTTGGTGTCTTTGCTGGGGGCGTGTTGTGGGGTCCAAGCTCCCCACGACACGCAACAGCGCCGCATGCCTCTCTTGCCCCGAACAGCCGCCCTTGTTCACCCTCCGCGCGAACGTCGCTGCGTACACACCCCGTCCGCCGACCTGCACATGGGCGCTGAACCGTCCTCTTGGCCGTCGCCCCCCTGGAGAAAACCATGCCAATCCAATCTCTGCTGGGGCGCCTGTGCGTCGCCCTCGTCTGCGTAGCGTTGTTTGCGACCCCCGCCGCACCGACGCTGCTCGCCGCCGGCGCGCGCGCTGTGGGCGCAAGCACCGCTGCGAGCGATCTCGACGCCGTCGGCACCGCCCACGCCGCCATCATCCGCCGTGGCCTACTCACCAGGAAGGGCGGCAGGGGCAACTACCGCGTGACAGCCCTTGTCGCCGACGACCCAGCAAACACCGTCACCGCGGTCGCCGTCTCACTTGAGCGCATCTCTGGCGGCGACGCGGCGACCTGGTCGGGCATGGCCTCCTCGGTGTGTCAGGGCAAGCCGACCGTCATCTCGGACTACCAGCCGCTCAACATCGGCCCGTGCGGCGTGTTCTCGGCCGACGTGGGCGACAAGCTCATGGCGGGCGGCGAGGCTGAGCAGACCTTCCGCATGACCACGTGGATGCTGACCAACTCCGGCATGTCGCTGCAGTCGTCGACCTCGACGGTCAAGGTGCACGTGCCGACCAAGGGCAGCCACGCCGTCGCACCTGAGGGAACCTCGGTCATCGGCAACGTGCCGAAGATCACCAAGCCCGACGGCAAGACCCAGCAGGCGCTCAGCTTCACCACCAGCGACACGACCGGCGCCAAGACGGTCGCCGTGGTCGTGCGCGGCGCGCTCTACAACGCCGCCGGCAAGCGGGTCGGCAAGCTCGCGACCACCATCACAAAGTCCGCGTCCACCAGCGCAATCTACGAGATGCCCTTGCCCTCCGGCCCGACGAGCAACGGTTGGCCGCTCAAGCTCACGTTCAAGAATGCCGAGCCCAGCGCGGTCGTGAAGGTGTTCAAACGGGTGCAGCTGGGCATGAACATGGTCGTGCCTGAGACCGGAACTACCGTCACCGTTCGCGCCAAGACCGTTCGCGAAAAGGCGGTACTGACCATCGGCAACACCACGTGGGCCAACGAGGTCGACAACTCCGACAAGGGTGGTGAGACAAAGGAGAAGGTGGTGATCGCCTTGGGCAACATCAAGGGCGTCTCCCAGGTCGACGACGCGAGCCGCGTCGTCCCGCGCTTTGGCGGCCGCCTGCACGTCCGCAGCAGCACCGTGCGCAGCTGGAACTGGGGCGCCAAGTGGCAGAGCCCCGACGGCGACAAGGGTCTCGCGACCGCCGTGCGCTATGAATTGCGCGTCGTCACCATCGACGCCACCGGCACCCTCGGGGATATGAAGGTGCGCAGCGGCAGCCTCGCAACTGCATCACAGGTCGGTCCGCAGCTGGAGGCCTTCGCCTTCGTTCGCACCGCCAAAGGGCTGGAGGCGCGCGCCTGGACGACGTCGGATCGCCCGTCACCCTCCTCGCTCACCATCTTCGCCACGACCGAGAAGGGTAAAAAGGTCTTCGCGAGCAGCAGCAAGAAGGCCGCCGCGGTCGAGCGCCAGTTCTTCGGCAAGGTGGAGCTATCTGACAAGACCAAACCAGGCCAGCAGTTCAAGGCCGAGGTCGTGCTGACGAACGCCAAGGGCTTGCTCGCTAAGGTCAAATGCGTAGCCAAGACCTCGGACAAGAGCGCACCCACCTCGACGACGGTCGAGACCGCCGACGGCGGCCAGCTCTTCGCGCTGCTGACCACTGAAGGCGAGCTTGAGATCGCCGCCACCGGGCCAGCGGCGGCGCAGGCGACAGGCGTTCAGGTCACGCTCTACGACGCATCCGGCAAGCCGAAGACGAAGCGCTACTTCAAGATGGCGCGCGAGATCTCACTGTGGGAGATGGGCGACGCCAGCGCACCGCCCACGGATGGCTCCTTCGACGTAGCGGCGCAGTTCCTCGACGCTCCGGGCGGCCAGGA
>JAGSHB010000059.1 GCA_023954815.1 Myxococcales bacterium
CGGCGGTAGCAACAAGGGCGCTGTGGGCTATCACGCGGGCCGCGAGAAGCAGCTGACCCTCGAGATCAGCCGCGTCCTCAAGCGGTACATCGAGTCACGCAGCAACGTGCGGGTCACCCTTACCCGGCACGCCGATGTGGATCTGGCCCTGCGTCATCGCCCGCGCTTGGCCAACAAAATCGGCGGGGATGCGCTCATCAGCGTGCACTGTAACGCCAGCGTGAAGAGCACCGTCCGCGGTATGGAAGTGTGGTTCTTGACGGCCGATAGCAGCATGCGGGTCATCCACGACATCGTTCGCCGTGAAGAAGGGGTGCCGGATACGGGCCCGGAGGTCGCGCGCCAGTGGACCGCACAAGGCGTCGTTGAAACCCTGCGGCACGCCCAGGCCCATCGGGCTTCGCAAGCCTTCGCCATCGCCCTGCGCCACGGCCTGATGCGTGCCCGCCCGAAGACCCGTTTTCGGGGGATCAAGCAGGATGCGTTCGGCGTGTTGAAAGAAGCGCGGATGCCGGCGGTGGTGCTTGAGGTGGGCTACATCACCCATCCTGAAGAGTCCTTGGAGCTGCTCAAGCCCAAGACGCAGCAGGCCATTGCTCGGGGCGTGCTGATCGGCCTATTGCGGCTCGATCAGGACCGCGAGCGTCTGCGCCGTAGCCCCAGCAAGGGCACCAACGGTCGACCTCAGGCGCGTAAGCCCACGAAGCGTTAGCCGCGCCCTGAGCTGAGCGATGCGATGGCGTCCACCAACGCCCGGGCCAGCACGTCGACGCTGGTGCCGCCGCCCAAACTCATGATCGGCTGCCCATCAGGCCCCCGAAGCACGCCCCGGCGAATCCCCTGCCGGTAATCGACCATGTCGTTGCCAAAGACCCACTGCGCCCCAGCACGTTCGGCCAGGAGGCGGGCCGCTGCGATGTGCTGCGCCTCAGTGGCACCGGACAGCAGCTTGAACCCCAGCAGTCGGGTGCTTGGACTGGCCCGCTTGACCTCATCGATGACCTTGGCGGTCGGAAACAGCTCCAGGGTCAGCGTTTGGGCCGTACCGTTTGGGCGCGACGAGAGCTTTCCGGCTGTTTTCTCAGGCGAATAGTCGGCTACGGCCATGGCACACGCCGCAATATCAGGCGACCAAGTCGCGGCCACCGACCTCACTTTTAGCGCGGCGTCGGCTGCGGTATCGATGGGATGAATCACCAACGAACCCGCTGCACAACGCGCATGCCGCTCACTCGCCGCAGCCGCGATGGCCTGCAGTCGCTGCTTCAGTGCGGCGGCGCTGAGACCATGCACGTTGAGTTGCGGGGCCACTTGCCCGGGCACGCGCGCACCGGGACCAGCGATGTAGTGCACCGTCGCTCCCAGCGAGAGCCAGTGTTCGGCCATGTGCTGTGGCAGCTGGCCACTGGCGACGTTCGCGATGTGCCGCACGTCGTCGATGGGCTCCCGCGTGCCACCGGCGGTGATCAGAACAACCGGCGGACTCACGCCGCGCCTCTCAGAAGCGTCCACCAAACGAGCCCAGCGAGCAGGATGCGGTAGACGCCAAACGGACTGAGCCCCTTAGCGACGATGATGCGCAAGAACACTGAAATCGACGCCCACCCGACCACGAAAGAGGCGACGAGGCCCACAATCATGGCTTGCCAGCCGATGTGCAGACTCATCACGTGCCATTCTTTGAGCAGCTCGTACGCCGTGGCAGAACCGAGGACCGGGATCGCCAGCAGAAAGCTGAAGTCCGCCGCCGCACGGGCGCTGAGACCGGAAGCCATGCCGCCGATGATGGTCGACATGGAGCGCGAGGTGCCCGGAATGAGCGCGAAACACTGCGCCAGCCCCACCACCATGGCCTGCCGCATGGTCATTTGATCGAGATTGTCGATCGCATCTTCGCGTTTGAGCCGATCGGTAAACAGCATCACCACGCCGCCAATAGCTAGGGCGATGGCGACGGGCAGCGGCCCGAATAAGACCGCTTTGATCGCCTTGCGAAAGAGCAGGCCAACGATGACCACCGGCACAAACGCGACCATGAGATTGATGATGAGCCGCCAGCCCGTGACCATCTCCGAGACGTCATCAGAGAACACACCTGCGAGGCGCTTGCCGATGTAGCGCATATAGTACAGGCAGCAGGCGAGCCAAGCGCCGGCCTGGATGACGATATCGAACGCGTCGACAGCGGCTTTTTGATCTGCGGTGACGTCGAGCCCCAGCCACGCGCTCGTCAAAATGAGGTGACCCGTGGATGAGACAGGCACGAACTCGGTCAGCCCCTCGACGATTCCCAAAACTAGCGCTTGCCACCACTCCATGGTCCGGGGTGTAGCGCAGCGCGTGAAGCCGGGCAAGGGAATCAGGGGTCAAGTGTACGGGTTGATGGGCGAGATCTCGCCGCAGCGGCCGGTGCGCCAAAAAATGGCGGCGATGCCCGCAGACTCTACGATGACTCGTCGCGCTACCACTCGCCTGGCGATGGAAAATTGGAGCACCCGCATGCCTACATCTCGCCCTCATAACTCGCTAAAAGCACAGAAAATCAAGCTGATCATGATCGCGGCGACCGCAGCATTGGCAACCGCCTGCGTCACGCCCTCTGGTTCGGAAGGGGGCGCTGTGGCTACTTCAGGCGCCGATGCGGGGGCCGATGCTGTGGACGCCGGACAGGCAGCGCCAGGCACTGTTCAGGTGATTATTGAGACGAGTGAGGGCACAATTGAAGTGTCGCTCGATAAAGAAAATGCGCCGATTACGACCGCCAATTTTGTCGGCTACGTCGGCGACAAGTTCTACGACGGGTTGCTCTTTCACCGCGTCATTGCCGGATTCATGATTCAGGGCGGCGGGATGGACAAGTCCGGTGCTCAGAAGGCGACCAAGTCCGCGATCAAGAACGAAGCAACCAATGGCCTGAAGAACCTGCGCGGAACCATCGCAATGGCTCGCACCAACGTGATCGACAGCGCCACCAGTCAGTTCTTCATCAATCTGAAGGACAACGCGTTTCTCGATCACAAGAATGACAAAGACTACGGTTACGCGGTCTTCGGCAAGGTGACCGCCGGCATGGATGTGGTCGACAAGATCGCCGCCGTGAAGACCACAGGAAAGAGCAGTTCGCCGCAGGACAAGCCGCTGACGGACATCCTCATCAAGACCATCCGTATCAAGGGTCAGTAGCATGGCCACCGGTGGCGCCTCGTCCGCTCGCACCCTCCGCGTTGTCACCATTTTGTTGGCGGCCAGCGCGCTCTTGTCGCGGCTCATGGGCTACGGGCGGGATCTACTGCTCAACAGCCTCTACGGTGCTACCGAACTCACCGACATCTACCGGGCCTCCTTCACCGTGCCCGACATGCTCAACTACCTGCTGGCCGGTGGGGCGCTGACCGTCAGCTTGCTGCCGCAGATGAGCCGAGTGTACGCCCGCCTCGACGCCGCACAGCCAGCAGGTTCCCCGCCGGTGACCCGCCACCCAGACGTCGACCGGGTCTTCTCGAAGATCGCCTCCACGTTGCTGGTCGCTGTCACCATCGGTGTCATCATCGGCGAGATCTTCACCGAAACGCTCGTCGGCAAGATCGTTACGGGCTTTTCAGCCGAAGAAATCAAGGAAACAGCGCGGTTGACGCGTATCGTCTTGCCCGCGCAGATCGCCTTTATCTTTGGCGGCCTGGTCCAGGCGACGCTGCTCTCCAGGCAACGATTTGGCGCCCTCGCTCTCACTCCGCTGCTGTACAACGGCGGCATCATCGTAGGTGGGGCCATCGGAGCGTATTTCGATGCCATCGAGGGCTTTTCGTGGGGGGCGCTGATCGGTGCTGTCGTGGGTGCATTGATCGTCCCCGTCGTCGTCGCCCGAGATCAGGTGCGTTTTCGGCCGCAGCTGCCCTCGCTCAACAAGGAGGTGCGCACCTTCCTGTGGACTGCCGCGCCGCTCATGATCGGCGTCAGCCTGACCACGGTGGACGAGTGGCTCGGGGTCCATTTTGGATCTCATCTGGCAGAGGGCTCGATCTCCTGGCTCAACAGCGCTCGGCGGCTCATGTTGGTGCCCATTGGGCTCATCGGTACCGCTGCGGGTCAGGCCACTGGCGCCTACGTCGCGCGCCTGCATGCCGAGGGGCAGCGCGACGAGCTGGCGAAGCTGCTCGGTACGTCGCTGGCGGCGGTTGCGGCGCTGTCCCTGGTCGTCTCCGCCTTCATGATGGCCGTGCCCACGCCGATCGTCGGGTTGCTATTTGAGCACGGACGCTTTGGCCCTGACGATACGTTGCAAACCGCCGCCGCCCTTGTTCCCTTGAGCGCTGGCATCGCCGCGTGGTCGGCTCAGGCGGTGCTGGCTCGGGCGCTCTATGGCGTCGGAGATACGTGGCGGCCCATGTTCGCCACATCGGCCGTGACGCTGGCTATTTTCCCGATTTATTCGTGGTCCGCGCGCTTTGGCATCGTTGGTCTGGCGGCCGCTGGCAGCCTCGGCATGCTGTTGCAGGTGCTTACGTTGGCTTGGCTCGCTCGTCGCCGTTTGGGGCTGGATGTGCGTGCCATCGGGGTAGGGGTGCTTCGCGCTATTCCGGTCGCCGCGTTGGCGGCGCTCGCCGCGTGGGGGGTGGAGTCGGCGCTCGTTGGCGAGCTGCACGGTCTCGGAAGCTCTCTGACGTACGGGGTTCGCCTCGTCTCTTCAGGGCTCGCTTGGCTGCTCGTTGTCGCCGTGATGGGAACATGGCTCGGCCTACCCGGGTTACAGACCGTGAAAGGGCGCTTGCTCAGGCGGTTTATGTAACGCGGATCACCGACCTTGCCGCGCGCTCTTGTGCGGCCGGGCCGGGCTCCCGCACAATGGCGAGGCCCGCACAAGGAGCTTTTGTGGCCAAGATCCCGATTCCAATCCGCAGCTGGTCAACCTCCCTGTGTATTCTGACAGCTCTCGTGAGTGTCGGATGTTCCACCGGGCACGTGGTTCGAACGACCGAGGCTCCCAAAGACGCCGAGGGGCTGTCCCGCAAGGCCACGGCCGGACGTCCGGGCAGGGCGCCGGTTCGCAGACCGGATCTGGCGCAGCCGCCCACTCGCAAATCTGCCAGTGCGGGCCAGGTTCCCGCCCTCTCTCCCGAGACCCTCAAGCGTCTGGCCAACTACCGGCTCGCTCTCCGCAACGCCGCTCGTCGAGACCGAGAGATGGAGCGCACCATGCGCACCTACATGGTCATCACCCACGAGGTCTTTCGGCGGCTCCGCAGCTCGGGTGCCAGTGGTCCCGGCGCTGTCGCCTACGATCCCACGCCGACCTGGCGCTTTCAGGCCCAAGTCCGTCGGGACTTCGTATCGCTGGCGGCCCGAGCTGGCGTCATCGAGCGACATCTGGGTGATTTGGCCCAGAAAACCAACCCGAAAGCTGATCGCCGCGGCGAGCGAATCGCATTGTATCGCTCCATTTTCACCTGTATCCGCGGCGATACGTGGCACCGCTCGAAACACGGCAAGGCTTGGCTCGATAGACCGTCTTCTCAACCTGTATCTGAGCCTGCGTAGCGCACGCGCCTGTATCACCACGAGCTGAAGATGATGCGGACGTCGGTGCGTTGTTCGACGCTGATCGCCAGCCGTCGCGCGCGGCGGTAGCGGCCGATGCCCGAGCTCCCCGAAGTCGAAACCGTACGCGCTTGGCTCGCACCATCTCTCATAGGCGCGACCCTTCAGCGCGTGCAGCTGCAGCGGCCCGATCTGCGCTACCCCATCCCAGTCGATGCGGTTCATCACCAAGTCGGCCGGGCGATTGGGGCCGTACGGCGGCGGGCCAAATACCTACTCATCGATCTCGTAGATCCGTCCAAAGCCGAGACGGAGCGCGACGGCGATGTCTCGTCCCTGCTCATTCATCTCGGCATGTCCGGGCGATGTTGGCTTGACGTCACCCCTACGCCCGATCCGCCTTGGCGCAAGCACGAACACTGGCGCATGTGGTTTTCCCACGCGGACGGGACCGCGCTGCTGCGCTACCAGGACGCGCGCCGCTTCGGTGCCTTGGACGTCGTGCGCGATCCAGCCAGTCACAAACTGCTGACCAAACTGGGCTATGAGCCCTTCGATCCGGCCTTTTCGGGCGCATGGCTCTATGAGGCCACACGTGGTCGCAAAGTCGCCATCAAGTCGTGGTTGATGGATAGCCGCCGTGTCGTCGGCGTGGGCAACATCTACGCAAGCGAAGCCTGTTGGCGGGCGCAGGTCGATCCGTTCAAATCGGCAGGGAAAGTCGGGCGAAAAGCTTGTGATCGGCTCGTGATTGCCGTGGTGGACGTGCTGCAAGAGGCCATTGCGGCGGGCGGGTCAACGCTCAAGGATTTTGTCGGCGGCGACGAGAACCCGGGCTACTTCCAGCAGCGACTCGATGTGTATGGCCGAGAGGGGCAGCCGTGCCATCGCTGCGAGGATGCGGAGATCGTGGTGGCGCGCCGCGTCTTGCTGGGCCGGGCGACCTTTCTCTGTCCACGGTGCCAGCGCTAGCCCCTACTTCATCCGCTTCTTGTAGGCTTCATTCGTCTTGCCAGCACCACCAGCGGATGTGCTGTGTGCCTGATTGCCGATCGCCTTGGCGCGCAGACTTGCGGCATCGAGCTTGCCCGTCGCTGCCTCACTGACCACGCCGACGGCGCTCTTCTTGATCACACCCTCGTGATACGACACGCCAACGAGGCCCAGGATGAGAAACACCGGCGCGAACCAGCGGCGACCGGCGTGGCGGTGGAAGTAGACGGCGAGCAGAATCACGACCCCAGCTTCCATCAGAAAGCGCGTCGTCATGTGGCTGGTGCTGATGTGGTCCATGGCATTGTCCCCTGCGCGGCTAGTCGTCTGTCATCCTACTACTTCAGCGACCGTCACGTCATGGCCGATGGCCTGTAAGAACGCCAGTGCCTGGTCGCTACGCGTTCGGGTGAACGTCGCCAACTCCTTTTCGAGGGGGTCCGATGGCGTTGTTTCAGCGTCTCGAATGAGCACAATTTGGCTATCGGCGCTGCTGATTGCTGACAGCTGCGCTGCGTCAGAAGTGACAACCACGGCGCTCGCCGTCGCTGCCTGCAGTCGCCGGATGAGAGCGGCCAGCCTATGACCATTGGCTTCAGTATCGGCGACATGTGACAACACGACCAACGTGTCCTTCGCTTCCCCTTCAGCCTGTCTTTTGAGCTCGTTGGACAGCTGTCCACCGAGGGCCTTGATCGAGGGCACTGCCAATGTGCGACCGGCTTCAGATCCAGGGTTCGTTGGACGCTGGGAGGCTGAAAAATCAGGCTGAGTCACCCGAAACGCGCTGCCATCGGTCAGCTCGGAGAGGATGAGTGTGGCCATCTGCCAGCGGACGGCCTCCGACCACAGATCGTCGGCGGCCGGCATAACCACATGGCTGGTGGGAGAGCCCGCGCCGTCGCCCGCCTCAACCAGTGAATCGTCAGGATGAGCGAATGTCGTGGAGGAAACCACGGCCGTCGAGCGCCATTGCTCCTGCGACAGCGCCGCATCTGCCTCAGCGAGCCACGGCACCAAGCCGCCCAGTCGGGGACCAGCGCCTGCGGTCAGTGTCTCCGCAATCCAGGTCGAGAGCGCGCGCACATCTTTGCTCGTGCTGATCAGCAGGTGGCGATGGCCGACAGCCCCAGCGGCTGCCAGGAACGCTGCCAGGGTGGCCGCCGGGTTGAGATCGGCCGCTGGCTCCCGCGTCTCCGCGAGCATCTCTTCAACCCGTGCCAGGGCGTCCCGTACGACGACGCCCGCGAGCACGGCAGGCACCAAGCCAGAGACGCTGGTCGCCGTGAAGGGGCCCAAAATGTCGGCCGACTCGGTGAAGAACTCACGAAATTCAGCGCTGCGCTCCGATAGGGCTGCCCCGCGTCGACCCACGCCGACGTAGTGCTCATTGCCGGGCGCTTGTCTGCGACAGGCGCGGTACAACAGCTCGGTCTTCGCCCAATCGTCGTCAGCGATCACCACGAAGAGCGCCTTGCCCTTGTTGGCCCATGCCAGGGCTTCGGCGATAGCGCGCGGGTGGGCCGCGGTGAGCTGACGGAGGCGCATCCCGCGCCGTCCGCGCAGGTGCTGATCGATGACTGTCGGCCAGGAACTTTGGCCACCCAAGATCAGCGCGCGATCGTAGCCTAGCCTTTCGGTCACCCGAGCCAGCACGGTTATTCGGGGTAACTGTTCTTGCAGCGTTGGCAGGTGGTCGAGCCAGCCGAGCTGCCGCGATTGCGGTGTGTCCAGGGCGGACAGGTTGCCGTCCCTGCGCACCAAACGCTCGATGACTTTGTCGTCGGATAGCCGCTGTAAGGCACGAGCGATAGCGTCGTCTGACGTTGCGAGTGCATTCATCGGGAACTCCCAGACCGCTCGGCGGCCGAAGACGTGAGTTGGTTGGGCGGGCCGTGCCACGCTAGCCCTTCCTTGGCGCTGGCGCCGACGACGAGCGCCGGGCCAATGCCGAGCGGATCGTTCGCCCGCCTGTTGTCCTTCCGCAGCGCTCGCAGCTGCGTGATTGCACGGTTCGAACTCGTCACGGCCGCGAGGGCGCGAATCGCCGCGAGTCGCCCAACTGCAGACCGCCCTTTTGCCAGCCGTAAGACCGTAGGAGGCGCCACGCCGGTGATGCGCGCGAGTGCCACTGTCGCCTCCGCTCGTACGACCGGCGCCTTGTCGCGCAAGAGTTGGCGCAGCGTTGGCTCGGCTGGGGCCCAACCGAGCAGTCCCACGCCGCGGGCAAATAGGGCGCGAAGACTCGGCTTCTTTTCTGTCGTCTCAATGTGTTTCGCCAAGATTTGCATCAAGCCGCGATCGCCGAATTGGCCGGCGGTGAGCAGGACTCCGCGGATCGTGACGCGCCGCACAGCCGGCCGTACGTGCTCGAGTCCCGTCATGGCGTACAGCGCCGGGGTGTCACAGCGAGCGGCCAAGCTCATACGAACCGCAGCTTGCGCAAGTTGGGTGTTTGGTGACGTCAGATCTCCAGCCACGAAGCC
This sequence comes from Myxococcales bacterium, assembly GCA_023954815.1. Taxonomy (GTDB): domain Bacteria; phylum Myxococcota_A; class UBA9042; order UBA9042; family UBA9042; genus UBA9042. The sequence goes on from JAGSHB010000059.1 coordinate 9,015, forward strand.
AGCTAGGCGCGGGTGCCGACCGATCAGCTCAGTCGCCGCTTGGAGGGCGGCAATCCGGGCCTTTTCGCCGTTATGCAGCAAGGCAAGCCGCGCCAAAGCGGGCCCGTGAGGACCTCGAAATAGGGCTTGAATCTCAGCCGTGTACTGCCGGGTCGCGCTGGCGGTGCGGCTGAGCTCCAGGTGCTTGAGCGCCGCCGCAATCTTGGCGCGCAAACCCTCCGGCGCGCGATGAAAAAGTGGGTCTATCGACATGGGGGCGGGCTGCGTTGCGGCGACGTGTACGGCTAGATCGCACCAACGCCGTCTTCCTGCAGGTGTGGCTCGGATTCGAGCACCGGCGATGACCGTCCAGCCAAGTGGGTCCGGTTGTTTGGCCGCGCCGACGGGGGCTGGTTCTGCGCGGGCCGATTTCGTCCGGGACGATGCGCTCGTATTCGTGCCGGAGAATAGGCCCGTACAAAGCAGGAGAACCACCGCAATCAGGTGGGTAGGCCGGCGTTGTAGGTTGGCGAGGGAGATGATCACCGCGGCAGAGTAGGGCGTCGCAACGCCGCTTGCCAGCACCTCCTCCAATCAACGCACGATCCGCCGATCGCTATCGTCCCCCCACTCCGCTTCCGCACGCCGACTCGGCTACTACCAGCTCTTGCGGCTCAACTCGCCGAATATTGTCGACGCCCACGACTCATGTACTGTGCAAATACCGACCGCATGAGCGCTGTGCAGGAACGTGACGTGGAGATGAGGTGAACAGGGACGCCGCCTGGTGGCAGAAACTCTTCTATCAAGTGATCTTGCTCGGCGGCGCGCTGAGTTTGGTGCTATGGGTCACGATCCGGTTGAAGGTCGTCACCGCTCCGGTAATCGTCGGTTTCTTCATCGCTTATGCACTCAATCCGCTAGTTATTTGGCTGCGAAAACATCATGTTCCCGCCTTCGTTGCCCTAACCCTGCCACTCGCGTTGGTGATCGCGGTCGGGATCTTGCTTATCGTGGTGGTCATCCCCGGGCTCGCATCGGAGCTGCTCAGCGCCTCCCAGACCTTCCCCGCTCGACTCCAAGCGCTGCTCGTCGATCTGGACCCAATCTGGCAGCGCAACTTTGGCATCAAACCCAGCTCCTACTTTGAGCCAGCCACCCTCCGAGACAATCTGCAGCGGGTCGTTGTGGAGCTGGCAGGCCCTGCTACGTCGGTCGTGGGCTGGCTGTTGAGTAGCGCGCGTGATCTGTTCCTAGCCGCGGCCAACGTACTGCTCGTCTTTGTCGCCGCCGCCTTCATGATCGACGACTACGACCGCATCGTCGCCCGCTGCGCGAGCCTCATCCCTCCCCGCGAACGCCCGCAGATCACCCGGATCGTCACCCGGATTGACGAGATGATGAAGGGCTTTCTCGGCGGCGAACTCGTCCTGTTCCTGCTGGCGAGTATCTCATTTACGTCCGGCCTGCTGATCCTCAACGTCCCCTTCGCGGGACTCATCGGGTTCGCTGCCGCGCTCATCTATTTGGTGCCCTACATCGGCATCATCTTGGGCGCTGCTCTGGCGGTTGCGTTTTCGCTACTTGAAGATCCCAGTCTCGCCACGGTCAGCGGCGTTTTGGCTGTGTTTGGCACCTTCTACGTCATCGACTTGCTATTTATCACCCCCCGCATCATTGGCGGACGGGTCGGGCTCACGCCGCTGGTCGTGCTCCTCGGGATCATCGCGGGCGGAGAGTTATTCGGCATCATCGGCGTGTTGTTGGCGATTCCGTGCCTTGCTGTCGCCCGAATCCTGCTTGTAGAGTTGGTTGACGCGTATCAACGCTCAACTGCGTTTCGAGGACGCCAAACGAACTCTCCCCTCCCTGCTGACGAGGACGGTGCATGACCCCGCCGAATGACATTCCACCTCCCCCTTCAGCGCCACGCCGGACGATGAAATCGGCTGTCTTTCGCTCCTCATCTGTTGGCGCGGATGGCCGCCCCGTGTGGAGTCGACTCGGAATTTTCCGTGGGCTCCCCATGGACATGCTCCACGAGATTCGCGCCGCGATGACCGACGCTGTGTTTGAGCCCGGCGACCGCATTTTGGAGCAAGGTGAGTACGGCGATGAGATGTTCCTGCTCGATCGCGGCAGCGTGAAGATCCGTGTTCGCGGGGACTTGGCGAACACCGTCTTCGAGCGCGTGCTGACCGCCCCGGCGCTGTTTGGCGAGATGGCGCTGATCACCAGCGAGCCTCGGTCGGCCACCGTTCATGCAGAGACGCGGACTCGCTGCTTCCGCATCAATCGCGCCACATTCGAAGAAGTGGTCAACCGCAATCCGCAGGCGTCGGTCTTCTTGACTAAAATCGTCGGTGAGCGGCTCATGGAAGCCGGCAACATTCGCACGGTCGGCAAATACGAGGTACAGGGCCGTCTGGGGGCCGGGGCAGTCGCGACGGTTTTCGAGGCGGTCCACCCCGAGTTGGGCCAAGAAGTGGCCCTGAAGATGTTGAGCCACGCGCTCGTCTTTCATCCCGGTTTTGCCGAGCAATTTCGAACCGAGGCCCGCCTCGTCGCCAGCCTGAGCCATCCCCACATCGTTCGGGTCTTGGACACAGCGCAGGCGTACGGCACCCATTTTATCGTGATGGAGAAGCTCACCGGCACACTTCTCGAGCACATCGTCGAGCAAGGCGAGCGGCTGCCCTGGGGCATGATCCGCCGTATTTGCAAGGAGATTGCGCTGGCGCTGGCCTACAGTCACAGCAAGAATCTGCTCCACCGGGACATCAAACCATCCAACGTCTTCCTGACCGAAGATCGCCGTGTGAAGATCCTCGACTTCGGTATCGCCGTCAGCGCTGAGAGCTCGGCCTCGTCGTCGGGTCACCTGCTCGGCACCCCGTATTATATGGCGCCTGAGCAGATCTTGGGTCACCAGCTCGATGGCCGCGCCGACCTCTATTCGCTCGGCGTCATGGCCTACGAGCTCTGCACTTTTGAGGTGCCATTCGACGCTGAGACCCTCGACGATCTGTTGCGTCTCCACCTGCATACGCCGATGCCCGATCCGCGGCGCTTACAGCCCGATATTCCAGACGATCTGGTGCAGTTTATCGAGATGGCGACGGCGAAGAAGCCCGACGATCGTTTCTCGAGTTGCGATGAGGCCGCAGCGTTTTTACAGACCGCGGCAGAGCTGCCGTTGGTGCGCAAATTGGAGCTGTCGACCTTGGCCATCAGCTACCATCCGAGTCGTCGGGCGGTGGTTGCGACGGCGCTGCGCGAGCTCCACGCGAAATTGAGCAATACGCCCGGCATTTCTCTGCTATACGGCCATCAGGCCAGCGAGACCATGGACGAGTAGTCCGCCCGCGATCGCCGATTGCCTTTGCCCCTTTTGCTACGCGTGACTCCACTCGCTCAGGTGCCAAATGCCCGCCGTTCCCCCTCCTTCCAGCGACGCCGCAATTGAAAGCGGCGCACCGGTCCCAGCAAAAAACGGCGGCGTGATGCACTGGATCATCGTGCTCGTGGTCTTCAGCCTCACCGGCTCCCTCGCGGTGTTCGTCAGCCGCTTGGTTCTCAAAGATTTGCTGGGCCTCGAAGGCTCATTCTGGGGCGGTCCGTGGTCGTATCGTTTGACCTATCTCGTCCTAATTCCACCGGCTTATTCGGCGCTGCTGGCGACGATCGGCACCCTTTTGGGCAAAGGCCCCTACTTCCGCCAGCGGGTGGTCAAGATGTGGCGAAGATTGCTGCCGAGCTTCGTCGCAAATCGCATTTTTGGCGCGCCCAAAGAGAACCGATAATTTTGCCCGTCGCCAACATCCCATTGCTGTTGAGGTTTATGGGGCTGCTAGTAGACATTTGACACTTATCAAGTCCTGATCGATCGATCGACGTACACGAAGCGCGCCAATGTTGGCCGTGGGATGGTCGGATCGACAATGGATTTTGAATCCCTACTCGACAGCTATCGACTGATCACCGGTGCAGTGGTCGATCTTCGACAAGTGCCGCCGGATGCACGCCTGTTCCTCAGTGACCTCGCCCTGCGACTCGCTCAGGGGCAGGGCTATGGCGAGCTCGTGGGTCGTGTGCTGTCGCCGACGTCGATTGTCTACGGTGGTATGAGCCCGCTCGCGCCAGGTGCCCAAGAGCTGCCGGCTGTGCGGGTGGCGCGGGACTTGGTCTATCGTGCGGGTGTGGCTGAGGGCGCCATTGTGCCAAGCCCGGCCGAGCAAGAGGCGCTGCCCAGGGGGCTCCGCACGGCCAGAGACGAGCAAGGGGAACTCAAGGAAGTAGCGGGAGCCCCACCCACCCTGACGCGAGAGCAGATTGTGACGGTCGGTGAGTCGATGAAGCTGCTAGGGATCACCCGGCAGGCGGTCATCAACGCCGTACGGGCGGGTAAAGTTCGCGGCGAACAGCACGGAAAGCTCTGGTTGCTGTCCCGAGAGGACGTCCTGCGCTATCGTGCGGACCGCGCCCAACGCGCAGGCCGTCAGTCGCGGAGTCGATAAATGATGTTCCCCCGTTGCTTCCCCCTCACCTCGCGCGCAGTGCTGTGCATGGCGTTGATCGCCGGTACGTTGGCAGCGCCGCTGACCACCGTCGCTCAGCCTGGTGACGCAGCTAAGCCAGCCCCCACGGCTGAAGAGAAAAAGGCCGCCGCTGCGAAGGCGCGCGCCGAGCTAAAAGTCCGCAAGAAAGCCGCAATCATCGTACGAAAGGTCATTTCAGCGCCGCCCGGAACCGATCGCTACCGGCTCGTCGATCAGCTGATCGACCTAGGGGACGCGGCATGGCCCGTCGTCGACGGCGCCATCGCCAAGTTCATCGCCCTGAAGGAAGGGGAGTCAGTCGCGGTCGATCTGCTGCTGGGCTTTATGGACTTGAGCTACAGCGCGGTCGAGCGCCACGTGGCCGGTTTTTCTCCCCCTGCCGCCCGGCGGGTGGTGAAATTCGTGCTGCGTCTCGACGCCGACAAACGGCAGCTCGGCGTGCTGCGTAAACTGGTCCCCAGCAAGGACGCCGACGTCCTGCTCATGGTCCTACCGGCCCTGCTCCAACACGAGCGGGGCATGGTCATGGCGCGGCTCGTGGAGATCGTCGACGACAAGCGTGAGTCCCTGTCCTCATGGGCCATCGACACCATCGCGACCCATCGTCACGCTCCGGCATTACCGACCCTGGTGCGGCTCATGGGTATCGAGAAGCGTCGGGCCACAGCGCGCAATTTCGATCGTCGCCGCAAGTTGATTCACGCGATCTCTCGTATCGGTGGCGAGGCTGCAGTGCCGCCGTTGCTGGAAGCTTTGAGCATCCCCGATCAGCGTCCATCGGTGTACGAGGGCATGCGCATCGTCGGACAACCGGCGGTGCTCGCCGCCCTGTTTATGCTGCGTACGGCGACCGGCCCGCGCATTGCCATCGCCATGAACATGCTGGCCCACATGCGCCACGAGGCAGCGCCGCACCTGGTCACGCTTCTGAGCCGCGGCGACCGCAACACCCGCGATCTGGCCTTGGATGTGCTCACGCGCATCGCCACACCGGATGTTCGGCCCCAACTGCTGAAGATGGTCAGAGAGAAGAAGTTCGCTGATGTGCGTGATGGCGTTCGGCTGCTGGTGACCCTGTACAACGCCGATGTTCGCAGCTTGATGTTTGGCTTGTTGGAGCACAAGAACCCGGAAATTAGGCGGTTCATCGTCGAGCAGTTCTGGCGTTTACGCGATCCAAAGACCTTCCGTGTTCTTCGCGTCGTCGCCGCCCAAGACAGCGACAGGCAGGTTCGCATCGATGCGGTGAGAGCCGTCGCCGGCGTGGGTGATCCAGCGGGACCGGAGCTACTTGAGCGCATGGTCGCCGACACGGATTCGTTGGTTCGGCTCGAAGTGGTCGAGCAGCTCAGTCGCGTCGGCAATTGGCGCACCGCAGTGAACGCCATGGCGACCTTGCTCGCCGATCCCAACGACGAGATCTTCCGGGCGACGCTGGCCGCATTGCAGCGCATGACGTTTTCGCGCAAGCGCCGCCGGGCGGCCTCGTGGCGTGGTTGGGTCGCCGCAGAAAAAGCCCGCAAGCCAGCCGCTTTTGAGGGGCTGACACCAGACGAAGTCGCCTTTTCCGCTGGAAAATGGCGCTTTGCGGCACAGCAGGCCGGCACTGATGGACCGACAATCTTGGTGGTCTCTGGACCGCCGTTTCGTGATGCGACCCATATGGCGCCCTACATCTGGCAGCTGCGCGGGGCGGCTCGTGTCGTCGTCATGCGCCGGGCCCCGGGCACCTTCCGGTCCGCCACGATGACACAGCGGATTTGGTCGCGGGAGCTCGATGCCATGGCACGGGCGGTGGGTGCGCGGCGCTACACCGTCCTCGCCGACGCAGCCGGTGCGGCCTATGCCTTGCGCCACGCAGCAGCGCGCAAGTCTGTGCAGTCCGTGGTGATCGAAGGTGGCTGGCTGCCGAGTCGAGCGGCGTTGCGAGCGCTGCCAGAGCAATTGAAGAAGACCATGGGCCCGCTCGGGCTTGCGGATTGGACGTGGGCGCAACAGGCCCAGTGGCAGCTGCACCCCGGCGTGCGTCGCCGCATCGCCCTGCGGGGCGTCTGGCGCGGCCTCCTCGGCGCCACCGCAATGGGCATCCGGTTGCCCCTCGACGGTGTGCTAGCCAGTGATGCGTTGACCGACGCCGTCCGACACCGCGTGGCGGGAATCGTCGACGGTGTGCGCCTACGCCGCGTGAAACAGCGCGTGCTGCTCTTGATGGGAAGCAAGGCGCCTTGGGCAAAGACGACCGAAGAAGCCGTCAAAACCCTCGGCAAGCGAAGCAAAGTTCAGGTGAAGACGATCGTGGGTGCGGGCGCGCTGCCGCTGTTTGAGCGTGGATCGGCGAGCGTGGATGCGATCGGCGAGTTCGTTCAGCGATAGCGGTGCGAACAGGCCGCGTCTCAGTCCGGGCGCGACGGGTTGCCACATGTCGGTCACCTACTGAACATTACAACTGTTCACGCGGTCTGCTTGTGGCTGTGGCAGTGGGCTCGTAACCTACTTCCCTACTCACGGGTCGCGTGCGCACGCGCAGGGAAAGGTGACACAATGGTGGTCCCAACAAGCGCTTTGAGCTGCTCAAACCGCCGCCAACCCGCGACTTTTACCGCAGTTTTGCGGTTGATTAGCGCCATTTTGGCTGCGCTCACCGTGGTTGCTGCAGGTACCGGGTGCCAGGGCAGCGAGGTGAGCACTGGTGCGATGCCGGTGGTGCAGTCGCTCGACACGACCGGCGGCAAGATCTCCGATCCGTTGTGGCCCGACCCGACCTGCGTCGCTGATTCCGATTGCGCCGCGCTCATCACCAACCCGTGCGCACGGGCCATCTGCAACCCAAAATCCAATCGCTGCGAGGCCGGCACGCTGCCCGACTTCTCGGTTTGCTCCGGCGGCGGGCCGTGCGCTGCGGAAGCTGCGTGCTTGTCGGGCGTCTGCGTGCCGCTCAAGACCGACGACTGCAACGACGACAACCCGTGCACTCGAGACGAGTGCGATCCCGCCAACGGCTGCACACACAGCCCCAAAACCTTGGCGCCCTGCAGCGACGGAAACCCATGTACGGCAGGTGACCACTGTGCCGATGGCGCGTGTAAAGCTGAGCTCGATCTCTGTGAATGCAGCGCCGATGCAGACTGCGCAGGCGCGTCGAACCCCTGCCTTGGCAAGCTGATTTGCTCGGCTGGCGCGTGTGTGGTGGATGCTGCGACCGCCGTCGATTGTGACGATGGGAATCCCTGTACGACCGACGGCTGTGAGGCAGGCAAGTGCACCCACGACGCGAGCAAGGACAACACCCCGTGTGACGATGGCAACCTCTGCACCCAGGGCGAACGCTGCCTCTCGGGGAGCTGTGAAGGCTCCTCGAAGCTGCCGTGCGCGGTCAATAGCGACACCTGCCCCACCGAGACCTGCGACCCCAAGTTGGGTTGTGTCCCGGCAACTGACGGCAGCAGCTGTGACGACGGAAACGCCTGCACCAAGGACGACGCCTGCACCAAAGGCGTCTGCGGTGGCACTTCGACCTGCTCCTGCACCAAAGACGCCGATTGCGCCGGGGAGGCCGATGTTCCGGCCTGTTTCGGGCAGTTGGTCTGTCGGGCGGGAACTTGCGAGGTCGATCCCAACACAGCTGTGCCCTGCGGACCCTCAGGCCAGCCGTGCATGATGAATCTGTGCACCGCCGCTGGCTGTAAGCTGACTTCCGCGCCCGCGGGATCGCCTTGTGAGGACGGAACCGCCTGCACCTGGGGAGATGCGTGCACCGGCGGCGGGTCCTGTCAGGGCGGTGCGGCACCGTCGTGCGATGACGGGATCACCTGCACCAACGACGCGTGCATCCCTTCTGTTGGCTGCATCAACGGCCCTGGTAGTGATGGCATCGCTTGCGACGATGGCTTGGCCTGCACGACCGGCGACGCTTGCAAGGACTTGACTTGCAGCGGGACGCCAACCGGCTGCGATGATGGCGACCCTTGCACGACCGACTACTGCGGCCCATCGGGCGCGGGCTGCATCAACAAGCCGGTGGCCGAAGAGGCGGCTTGTGACGATGGCGACCTGTGCACCAGCGGCGAGCGCTGCACGTCGGGGCTGTGCACACCGCTGATCATCCAGGATTGCGATGACGGCAACGTGTGCACCTTGGATTTGTGTGCCGGCGGAGACGTGTGCAGTCACCCTGCGGCGGTGACCGTGACCACATGCGACGACGGCGACAGCTGCACCACAGAAGACACGTGCACCGATGGTCAGTGCAGCGGCAAGGATGGCGGGTGCCAGTGCAAGAGCAACGCAGACTGCGGCGCGTTCGAGGATGCCGACCTGTGTAACGGGCTGCTCATCTGCCAAAATAACAGCTGCGTGGTCGACCCAGCGACGACCGTGACATGCACCGATAGCGACAACCCCTGCGTGACCGTCGCGTGCCAGCCGCAGACGGGGCTTTGCAGCGAAAAGGCCGCGATCGCGGGCGATAAGTGCGATGACGGCAACGCGTGCACCCAGGGTGAGACCTGCCTCGCCGGGGGTTCATGCGGCGCTGGCAAGGCGGCGGTTTGCGACGACAAGGACAGCTGCACGAGCGACACCTGTGATCCGACAACCGGGTGCAAACACACGCCGGTGAAGGCCTCGGCTGGGGTGCCTTGTGATGACGGTAACGCGTGTACCCAGGGTGACGTGTGTGATGCGGGCGGTTGCAAGGCGGGCAAGTACACCTGCCAATGCGAAAAGGATGCGGACTGCGCCGCCTACGACGACGACAACCTGTGCAACGGCGGGCTGGTTTGTGAGGCCGGGGCGTGTGTCTCCGATGGCAAAGCGGTGACCTGCGATACGACCGGGCAGGGGCCGTGTACCGACGTCGTCTGTCTGCCGCAGACCGGCACCTGCACCACCGCGGTCAAGGGCGATGGTGAGGCATGCAAGCTGGACGGCGCTTGTGGGCAGGGCGGCACCTGCCAGGCCAACCAGTGTGTCTCCAGCAGCCAATCCCCCTGCGATGACGGCAATGGTTGCACGGTTGATAGCTGCGAAAATGGCACGACCTGTAAACACACGATCAAGCCGGGGCTGTCCTGCGATGATGGCGACGAATGCACGGAGGGTGATGTCTGTGCGGACACGGGGGCGTGCGGTAGCGGCAAGGACGTCTGCAGCTGCACAAAGGACGCTGACTGCCCGGACGACGGCGATCTCTGCAATGGCGTTCAGGCCTGCATCGCCGGCAAATGTGCGGTGAAAGTTGGCTCGCCCGTGTCCTGCGATACCTCGGGGGATGGCGCCTGCAAGACCACGGCGTGTGTTGCGGCGACAGGAAAATGCAGCACCACCGTCGCGCCAGCGGGCACAGGTTGCGATGACGGGGACGCGTGTACGTCGGACTCGGTGTGCGGCGCGGGCGATTGCGCTGGCGGCGCGAAAGTCGACTGCGATGACAACAAACCCTGCACCGATGATGGCTGCAATCCGGTCAGCGGCTGCTACCACACCAACAGCATCAAGGGCTGTGACGATGGCAATGTGTGCACCACGGGCGATGTCTGTGCTGGCGGCGTTTGCCAGAGCGGGCCGAACACCTGCGAGTGCAAAACGAAGGCCGATTGTGCGAGCAAAGACGACGACAACCTCTGCAATGGGGTGATGGACTGTACCGGCGGCAAGTGCGCGCTCGATCCGAACAGCTTCGTGGTCTGCGATGGCGCTGGCGACACCGATTGTGCGGCGAATCTCTGTGAGCCCAAGACCGGCAAGTGTTCGCAGACGCCCTTCCCCAACGGCACGGCGTGTACGGACAACTCAGTTTGCTCGGCGAAAGATCAGTGCACGGATGGCAAGTGCACGGGCGATGCGGTGAGCTGCGATGACGACAACCCGTGTAGCGATGATAGCTGTGACGCACAGACCGGCTGCAAGAACGTCGCGAATCAAGCGGCTTGTGATGATGGCAACGCGTGTACCGAGGGCGATATCTGCACGGGCGGATCTTGCAAAGCTGGCAAGGACACCTGCGGGGAGTGCACGACAGATAGCGATTGTGCTGACAAGGACGACGGCGATTTGTGCAACGGCACCCTGATTTGTCAGGCGAAAAGCTGCCAACTCGCTGCTCCGGTGACGTGTACGGATGATGGCAACGCCTGCACCACAGCGCAGTGTCAGAAGACCAACGGCAAGTGTGAGCAGATCGTCGCGATCGACGGCGCGGCATGTGACGACAACACCCTCTGCACCGGGTCGAGCAGCTGCCTGAGTGGGTCGTGTGTGGGCGCCAACCCGGTCGATTGTGATGACGGCGAGTCGTGTACGGCTGACGCGTGCGATCCTGCCGAGGGCTGCACGCACGCTGCCCAGATTGGCCAGCCCTGCTCTGACGGCAACGCCTGCACGCAGCCGGACCTCTGTGGACCTCAGGGATCGTGCGTCGGCGGCATCAACACCTGTGAGTGCAAAGTCGATAGCGACTGCAAAGACGATGGCGACCTGTGCAATGGCACGTTGGCTTGTGTGAGCAACACCTGCCAGATCAAGACAGGGTCGGTGGTGGTCTGTGATCCGAGCCAGAACACGCCGTGCCGTGACAATGTGTGCGTCAAGACGACCGGCAAGTGCGAACTGCAGACCGAACCGCAGAGCACGCCGTGCAATGACGGAAACCTCTGCACGCAGGGCGACACCTGCTTCAAGGGCGCGTGCGCGGGCGAGCCGATTCAGTGTGGCGATGACAACGTCTGCACCTTCGACAGCTGCGATAGTAAGAAGGGCTGCACACAGATCCCGCAGGATGGCGTCTTTTGTGATGACGGCAACGTCTGCACCAAGAATGACGTCTGCAAGGGCGGCACCTGTGAGGGCGGCGACAACGCCTGCGAGTGCAAGACGACGGCTGACTGCGCCGCGCTCGAAGACGGCAACCTCTGCAATGGCACGCTGATTTGCGACAACACCCAGTGCGTTGTCGACGCCAAGACGGTGGTGGTGTGCGGCACGCCCGGGGTCTGTCAGGCCAACGCCTGCGAGCCCAAGACGGGCAAGTGCAGCAGCGGACCTGCCAAGGACGGCATCGCGTGCGGCGGTGATGCGCTGTGCGGCGGCGTGGGCACCTGCCAAAAGGGCAGCTGTGCCGGTGACCACGGCTGCGCTGACGACGGCAATCCGTGTACGTCGGCGGCGTGCGACGGCGAGGGTAACTGCACCACAGAACCGAAGAATGCACCCTGTGATGACGGCGATTTGTGCACGGTTGGAGATGTGTGCACGGGCGGAAAATGCGCGCCAGGCAACAACGAATGCCAATGCAAGACAGATGGCGACTGCACCGGCTTTGACGACGGCAACCTCTGCAACGGGATCTGGCGCTGCGGCGCAGGCGGAAAATGCGCCTTCGACCCGAAATCTCAGGTCGTTTGCGCGCCATCAGCTGATCTGTGCGCCACCAATGCGTGCGCGACCAAGACTGGCAAATGCGTGCTGCAGAGCAAGCCCAACGGCGCCTCGTGTGCCGATTCGGACGCCTGTACGACCGACGAGCAGTGCTTCGCTGGCAAGTGCGCGAAGAAGTCACTGGATTGCGACGACAACAACACCTGCACCAATGACAGCTGCGACAAGCAGACCGGCTGCGTCAACGCGCCCACGGGCGGCATCTCGACGTGTGATGACGGCGACAAGTGCACCCCGGTGTCGTTCTGTCAGGGTGGCAAGTGCGTGGCGCCGATCAACACCTGCTTCTGCCAAAAAGATACCGATTGCTCAGACGACAACAACCTCTGCAATGGCACGCCGACTTGTCAGGGCAACCAATGCAAGACCGATCCCAAGACCATCGTGACGTGCGACACCAGCGGCGATGGGCCGTGCGAGAGCTCGCAGTGCGTCCCTGTGACCGGCAAGTGCATCAAGACGCCCAAAGCGCCCGGCACCGGCTGCAACGACGGCAGCGCTTGTACGGCGGCGGATGTGTGCACCATCGGCATCTGCGTCGGCATTCCGCTTAGCTGTGACGATAAGTTGAGCTGCACCAAGGACGCCTGCGATCCAAAATCGGGCTGCACGACCGTGCCCGACGACAAGGCCTGCGACGACGGCAACCCTTGCACGACCGACGCTTGCGACAAGCTCGCTGGTTGCGTGGCCACGCCATCGGTCAATGAGCCCTGCGACGACGGCAACGCCTGCACCACCGATGAGCGCTGTTTGCTAGGCGCCAAGGGCGTGAGCTGCACCGGCGGGGCGAGTCTCGACTGTGATGACGGCGAGATCTGCACGACCAACAGCTGCGACAAGGCAAAGGGCTGCGTCACGACGTCGCTGCCTGGTAAGACCTGCGCAAAGCCCGATGGCTGCAGCAAGGGTGGCACCTGCGACGTGGCGGGCGATTGTGTGGTGACGGCCGTGTTGTGCAACGACGGCAACAGCTGCACGGACGATAGCTGCGATGTGAACAAGGGCTGTGTGTTCTTGCCCAATCAGGTGAGCTGCTCCGATGGGGACGCGTGCACCAACGGCGATGCCTGTGATTCAGGAACCTGCAAGGCCGGACCGAAATCCGACAACTGCTGCGCCAAAGACGCCGATTGCACAGATGATGCGTGCGAGGTGGCTGTGTGCAAGGCGGGGCAGTGCACGACCACGGGACCGGTCGATTGCGACGACGGCAACGCGTGCACCACCGAGGTCTGTGAGTCGGGCAAGGGCTGCGTTGTGGTCAACAACAGCCTGCCCTGCGATGACGGCGACAACTGCACCAAACCGGACGCTTGCTCGGGCGGTAAATGTACGGGCAGCAAGATCAGCTGCGACGACGGAAACTTGTGCACAAACGACGCGTGCGGGGCCTTAGGCTGCACCCAGACGCCGAACACCAACCTGTGTAACGACGGCGATCCGTGCACGCTACTCGACCGCTGTCAGGCCGGAAAATGCACCGGACAGTTCAAAATCAACTGTGATGACGGCAAGGTTTGCACCGACGATAGCTGCGGACCGGTGGGTTGTGTCAACGCGAACAACAGCGCGGTCTGCAACGACAACAATCCGTGTACAAGCGGCGATAAGTGCGCGGGCGGCAGCTGCAAGGGCACCACGACGAACTGTGATGACGGCAACGGCTGCACGACCGATGTGTGTGACGCCAGCAAGGGCTGTCAGCATGTGCCCAACGCCGCGCCGTGCTCGGATGGATCGCTCTGTACCGGGCCTGATGTGTGCGCGAAGGGCAACTGTGTCGGCAAGGCGATTAGCTGCGATGACGAGAACGTCTGCACGCAGGATGTGTGCACGGCGTCGGGTGGCTGCAACAACACGGCGATGAGCGATGGGACGGCATGCGGAAAATCGGGCATTTGCCTGTCGGGGACGTGTTCGGTTGGCTCCGACATCAACCCGGCGCTGTCGTGCAAGGACGTGCAGAGCAAGGTGCCGGGCGCTAAGAGTGGCAGCTACTTCCTCGATCCGGACGGCAAGGGGCCGGGGGCTGTCTACGACGTCAAGTGCGACATGACGCGCTTTGGCGGCGGTTGGATGGTGCTCGATGTGGCGGAGGTCCACCGCTTGATGGCGATGAAGACCCTCGTGGCCGGGGGCATGTGCACGTTGACGAGCTCCGAGTGGAAGACGTGGGACCAATTCGATGGTGCGACGGCTAACAACCACTTCTGCGTCGCTGAACCGAAGGCAGGGATCGCTTGGCCGACCTACACCGAGATGCGGATCGACGGCGTCAACCTCATTGGCTACACCGGCGGCGGCAACAACACGTTCGATGCCTACTCGAACTGCTACGGCGCGTCGTGGCAGGGCAACTTCTGTGTCGGGCCGAGCCTGGAGCTTAAGCCGATGAACTCGAGCGATATTCAGCTGAGTAACGGTCAGGTCTCGCCGACGTACAACGCGAGCTTTACGTTGAGCCAGCCGCGCACTGAGTTTCAGGTCCGCACCCGCGAGGAAGGGCCGCAACTCGAAGGTGTTCGCTGGCAAACGGGTGCGATTTTACTGCGCTAGGAGCGTGCTGCGTAATTAAAATTACTGTCGCAGCACGCTCCTAGTTTTCTTTTCAATTGGGGGGCTACGAGCGCCCCCAGTCGCGGCAAGCCGCGACTTCCCCATCCCAGCAGACAGCGCCCCATGGCGTGCGTCTCCAAAAAGAACGAGAAAGAACGCAGTCTGATAATTGCCCGAATTCGGCTCTATTCCCACGTTGACAAAAGATTCTTGTCTTGCAGTCATGCAATCGTGTACTTTCCGCCGCCTCGCGCCATTTGCTGGAGGCGAGCCCCGCCATTTTGTAGGGTGCAACCGGGTTTCCCAACCCGCGTGCCCAGACCACTTCGCCGCGCCCATCAGCGGCATACCACGGAGACAGCGATAATGAAGCGCTACCTACTACCCGTATTGCTCGTGACGTTGTTCGCGGCCCCTGCCTTTGCTGAGTCCGCTGGAAATCAGACTGACGCTGGCACGACCCTTCCCGCCGACACGACCGGCACCTCTGACGCGGTCACGCCTCCGGATGATACGACCGGCACGACCGACCCGCTGTCCTGCATGGGTCGCTGCGGCGCCTACGTCAAAGAAGCGAAGTGCCAGTGCGACAGCGCTTGCGAGAAAGAAGGCGACTGCTGCAAGGACATCAAGACCATCTGCGTCGCGGGTGTCTGCGGCAACGGCAAGTGCGAGGCCGATAAGAAGGAAGACGAGACCACCTGCAAGATCGACTGCTTGGTCTGCGGTGACTTCATCTGCTCGAAGGGTGAAGAGAAGACCTGCGCGAAGGATTGCGACAACGGTGGTCAGTTCAACGACATCAAGTGCTGGGACGAAAAGTGCGTGAAGGAAACCAAGGCGTGCAAGGACGACGCGGACTGCAACAAGTTCGTGAAATGCATCAACAGTGGTGCTGAGAAGTGCGAAGAGAAGCTCGGCTTCAGCAAGGAAGTTAGCGAAAAGGTCGGCAAGCTCTTCGACGCCCTCCAGAAGTGCGGTTACGCCGCTTGCACCGACCCCACCGGCGACAGCTGCAAGGACCGCTGCGGCAAGTACGACAAGGCGAAGGCCTGCCAGTGCGACGACGGCTGCGGTGATTTCAAGGACTGCTGCTCGGACTACGAGAAGCTCTGTGGCGGCTCGGCGTGCAAGCCTGAGTGCACCGGCAAGGCCTGTGGCGACGACGGCTGTGGTGGTAAGTGCGGTACCTGCGACGCGACGTCGACGTGCAGCGCTACGAACCAGTGCGTGCCCACCGGTGGCTCTGCTGATGCTGGTAGCTCGGCCGACACTGGCACGTCGACCACGACGGACGCTGGTACGGCTACCGACGCTGGCACCGGCGGCACGGGCGGCGGCACCACGGCTGCACCCAAGTCGAGCAGCGGCTGCACCGCAGCACCGACAAGCAACGGCGCCCTGCCGTTCGCGCTCGTGTTGAGCCTGCTGGCCGGCGCGCTGCTGCTTCGTCGTCGCGACGCGTAGCTAAATCGGATAATTATCCGCGAGCGCGCCCGTCACCTCTCGGTGGCGGGCGCGTTTGTTTGGAGCAGAGTCATGAGCACACCGAGCGATTTTGAGCGGGTTGGCGAGGCGCGCCTCCGGCAGATCATCGACGAGTTTGTCGCCGAGATGGTCGGCGATACGATGATCGGCTACTTCTTCGCCACGACCGATACGGCAAAGCTTGCGCAGCACGAGTACCAGTTCACCGCGCGGGCCCTGGGCGCGCAGCTGGCCTACGAGGGCAAACCGATTCGGCGTGCGCACGCTGGCCATCGCATCATGGGCGGCCAGTTCGCCCGCCGGGCGTGGATCTTGCGACAGACCTTTGAGCGCCACGGCGTCGACGCAGACATCGTCGGGCGCCTGATGGCGCACATCGAGAAGTTGCGTCCACTGGTGACGGCGCAGCCCGGATCGAGCTGTCTCTCTGGCGACGACGGTGGTCCGCTGATCAGTTCCTGGGCACCGGCGGACGGTGACGACTCGGCGCAGTAAAAAACTGCCGAACTGGGGCTTGACGGGAGCATTGCCCGGACTCATATTGCCGCCTCGACGAGGGCAGCTAGCCCATCACTCCCTCGCCGACTGAATGAGCGCCTTCGGGCCTGATTCGACCACATGCGAGGATGGCGAAATTGGTAGACGCACTAGCTTGAGGGGCTAGCGCCCGCTTAGGGCATGGGGGTTCAAGTCCCCCTCCTCGCACCAGAGGCCACAGGCCATCATGAAGACTACGCACCCCGGCCGGACGCTCACGCAACCCGCCGGGGTGTTGTGTTTTTTGTCGGCTGATTCGGGTTTGTCGGCTGACTCGGGCCGCCTGTGTCGACTTGGGACTTCTCGACACGCCTCGTTCAGTGGGGTTGGGTTGAGTCGATTTTTCGCTAAACCACTGGTTTTACTAGTTCTTTTTGCTGGTTTCGCTTGCCAGTCGGGTCCCGAAGCCTTTCCATCGCAGCTGGATGCGGCCCTCGCCACGGGCAAGCTGGATGACGTTCTGCCGCTACTGACGGAAAACAGCCGCTCCGCCGTGGGCGCCATGCGTCTCGCGAAAGGTGAGGGGGCCAACCCGTTCCTGCCAGTCGCAGGTGGCAAGGCAACGGAGCTGCTGAGTCTGCGGACGGTGCAAGAGGGCGTGCTCGCCAAGGTCAAGTGCGGCGACAAGACGGCGCAATGGGTCCTGCGGCAGGAGCACGGCAAGTGGCGGCTCGATCTGCTGGCCACATCGAACCGCCGCTCGCTGCTGTAGATTGGCGCTCATGACCAGCGTTTCCCGATCGTCAATCGCTCCCTATTTGGGTGGCATCCGCAGCGCGCCGTCGAGTCGAATCGTCTCGCCGTTGAGCATCCCGTTTTCGATGATGTGCTGCACCATGTGGCCATACTCGTCGGGATCGCCTAGCCGCGGCGGGAAGGGCACCAGGGCTTCGAGGGCCGTGCGCGCCTTTTCGGGCAGACCCGCGAGCATGGGCGTGGCAAAAACACCGGGCGCGATCGTGCAGATGCGGATGCCCTTGGGAGCGAGATCGCGTGCGATGGGTAGGGTCATGCCGACCACCGCACCCTTGGATGCCGAATAGGCAGCCTGGCCGACCTGTCCGTCGAAGGCCGCCACGCTGGCTGTATTGACGATCACACCGCGTTCGGCGCCGTCGTTGGGCTCGTTTTCAGCCATGCGCGTCGCCGCTAGCCGGATGACATTGAACGTGCCGCCTGCGTTGACCATCAGGATCTTCTGAAAGGATGCCAGGTCATGGGTGCCGCGGCGTGACAGCGTCTTGCGCGCGATGGCGATACCCGCGCAGTTGATCACGGCGTTGACCCGGCCGAAGCGTTCCTCAGCGAGATCCAGTGCGGCGTTGACCTGATCTTCGTTTGTCACATCGCAGTGGGCAAAGGCTGCGTTGTCGCCCATGGCCGCGGCTGCTTCCGGTCCATGCGCGGCCAGATCAGCCAGCACAACCTTGGCGCCCATCCGCACCAAACGAGCGGCTGTAGCGTTGCCGAGGCCTGAAGCGCCTCCGGTGACGAGGGCGATGGTCTCATTGAGCTTCATAGGGCAACTCCGGTGGGAAAGGGCTGGGTCACGACAAGGGATAGCGGGCCGCAGAGTCCCGCAGGGGAGCCGTAGCCGTCAATCGCGCTAGCCGCCGATGGATGGGTTCCGCCAATGGCCCGCTCGTGGCATGCTCCGCGCCCCACATTTCTGCCCGAGAGACATCGCCATGGACGTCATCGACAGCCGCATCGACACCCGATCTCCGGCCTTTTTGGCCAATGTCACGCACCACACCGGATTGCGAGAAGATCTGCGCCAGCGTTTGGCTCAGCATCGCGCCGGTGGGTCTGAGCGTGCACGCAAACGGCACCTCGACCGGGGCGCGCTCTTAGTGCGTGATCGGATTGAGCAACTGCTCGACCCTGGCTCCCCATTTCTCGAGTTGTCGCCCATGGCAGCCGAGGGGATGTATGGCGGCGCCGCTCCTAGCGCGGGCGTGGTCACCGGCATTGGCCGCGTTCAGGGCAGAGAAGTCCTCATCGTCGCCAATGACGCGACGGTCAAGGGTGGCAGCTACCTGCCGATGACGGTCAAGAAGCACCTGCGCGCCCAAGAAGTGGCCTTGGAAAACCACCTGCCTTGTATCTACCTGGTCGACTCGGGCGGTGCCTTCCTGCCGCTTCAGGCTGAGGTCTTCCCCGATCGCGAGCACTTTGGCCGCATCTTCTACAATCAGGCCCGCATGTCGGCCGCTCGCATCCCACAAATCGCCGTTGTGCTCGGTATGTGCACCGCCGGCGGCGCCTACGTGCCCGCCATGAGCGACGAGGCGATCATCGTTCGCAACCGCGGCACGATCTACCTCGCTGGCCCACCCCTGGTGAAGGCCGCGACGGGCGAGGTCATCAGCGCGGAAGAGTTGGGCGGGGGCGATGTTCATACGCGCGTCTCTGGCGTCGCGGACCATCTCGCCGATGATGATCAGCACGCCCTCGAGATCGCTCGGACCATCGTAGGCACGCTCAACACGGCGAAAAAGCCCACCGGCGTGTTTGCCGCGCCGGAAGATCCGCTCTACGACCAGGAAGAGCTGCTCGGGGTGTTGCCGCCCGACTTGCGCACGCCCTTTGACGTGCGCGAGGTGATTGCCCGGCTCGTCGATGGCTCACGGATGCACGAGTTCAAGGCCCGCTACGGCACGACGCTCGTCTGCGGGTTTGCCCACATTCACGGTATGCCAGTGGCCATTTTGGCCAACAACGGCGTGCTGTTTTCCGAGTCTGCGCTCAAGGCGGCCCACTTTATCGAGTTGGCTGGTACGCGCCGGATCCCGCTGCTCTTTCTGCAAAACGTCAGCGGCTTCATGGTCGGTCGGCAAGCGGAGCATGGTGGTATCGCGAAGGATGGCGCGAAGATGGTCCATGCCGTCGCCGTCGCGAACGTTCCGAAGATCACGGTGCTCATCGGCGGCAGCTTTGGCGCCGGCAACTACGGCATGTGCGGTCGCGCCTACCAGCCCCGCTTCTTGTTCAGTTGGCCCAACAGCCGGATCTCGGTCATGGGCGGTGAGCAGGCCGCCAGCGTGCTGACCCAGGTCAAACGAGACCAACTCGAGCGGCGCGGTGAGTCCATGTCGGATGAGCAGGCCCAGGGCATCGCCGATCCGATTCGTGAAAAATATGAGACTGAGGGCCATCCGTACTACGCCACTGCACGGCTGTGGGACGACGGCATCATCGAGCCCACGCAGACCCGTGACATCCTCGGCTTGGCGCTGAGCGCTTGTCACAACCAGCCCATCGACGACTGGGCGCCCGGCGTGTTCCGTATGTAGGACCGACGGGCGCTGCTGGCCCCGCCGTTGGAGGCATCAGATGACTGTAGAGCTCAAAAAGCGCGGAGGCGTTTGGACCCTGTGGCTGGCTCGGCCTGGCAAACACAACGCCTTCCACGGGGAGATGCTTGGCGAGATCGAGGCCGCAATTACGGCCGCTGAGCGCGAAAGTAGCTGTCGGGTCTTGGTGTTGGCTGGGCAGGGTAAGTCTTTCTGTGCGGGCGCTGATCTTGGCTGGATGGCGGCGCAAGCCAAAGAAGGCGCCCAGGCCAACCTGGCGTCCGCTGAGCGCATGGGCGGCATCTTTCATCGCCTCTCTCAATGCGCCAAACCGACGATTGCCCGGGTGCACGGCGCTGCCATGGGCGGCGGGGTTGGGCTGGCCTCTGCCTGTGACTTCGTAGTCGCCACAGAGCGTGCCTTCTTCGCGTTGAGCGAGGTGCGTCTAGGGCTGGTGCCTGGCGTCATCAGCCCCTTTGTCGTGCGCCGCGTCGGGCCAGCGAAGGCCCGCGCCCTGTTCATGTTGGGCGACCGTGTGCCAGGTGCTGAGGCGCTCACCCTCGGGCTTGCCGATCGCTGCGTTGCGCACGATTCGGAGCTATTGGAACTCGACGCAGCCGTGGCCAAGCTCACCGCCAAGCTGCTGCGCGGCGGCCCCCATGCGCTCCAGGCCTGCAAGGCGCTGGTAGACGGCGTGCAATATCAAGATCCAGGCGCTGTCTTGGCGTTTACGGCGCGCGCCATCAGTGAGCGTCGGGCGTCGGACGAGGCGCGTGCCGGCATGGCCGCGTTCCTCAACAAGAAGCCAGCCCCGTGGATTCCAACCGCCGACGAGAGCGGAGGTGCAGCGTGACCCAGACTTTTCCAGCGCCAACCGGTGGCCGCAACATCAGGCGCGTTCTCATCGCCAATCGCGGTGAAATCGCAGTGCGGATCGCGCACGCTTGCGCCATGGCCAACATCGAGAGCGTGGCCATCTATTCTGACGCGGATGCCGACGCACTCTTCGTTCGTCACGCGACCATGGCCGTGCATGTCGGTCCTGCTGCTGCGGCTGAGAGTTACCTGAACATCGAGCGCATCTTGGACGCGGCCGAGCGCAGCGGCGCGGACGCTGTCCATCCTGGGTACGGGTTTCTCAGCGAGAACATGATGTTTGCCCGCGCCGTCGCAGACGCTGGTCTGGTCTGGATCGGGCCGCCGCCCGAGGCCATTGGCGGCATGGAGAGCAAGACCGACGCAAAGCAGGTCGCTGAGCAAGCTGGCGTGCCGGTGACCCCGGCGCAGCGCCTGACCGACCTGAGCGAAGCAGCGTTGTTGGCGGCCGCCGAGGCCGTTGGTTATCCCGTGCTGGTCAAGCCGGAGCACGGCGGCGGTGGCAAGGGCATGCAGCGGGTCGACGAGCCTGGTGAGCTCATCGCTGCGGTGGCCACCGCACGTCGCGTGGCCCAGGCGGCTTTCAACTCTGACGCCCTATTTATCGAGCGTTACGTGGAAAATGCGCGGCACGTTGAGGTGCAGGTCATCGCCGACGGTCACGGTGATGTGCGCCACGTGTTTGAGCGGGAATGCAGTCTGCAGCGTCGCCACCAGAAGGTCGTCGAAGAGGCGCCGTGCGCAGTGCTGAGCGATGCCGAGCGCGCCGCGATCTGTGAGAGTGGCCGTGCATTTGCGGCACAGGTGGGCTACGTCGGCGCTGGAACGGTCGAGTTCCTATTCGATCCCATTCGCCGCGAGCACTACTTCCTCGAGATGAACACGCGCCTGCAGGTGGAGCATCCGGTCACCGAGTTGGTCAGTGGTGTCGATCTGGTGGTGACCCAACTGCGCGTGGCACAGGGCGAGCGTTTGGCCGACATGGCCGCGTTTTCTAGCCCGGTTTCCCTGCGCGGCCATGCAGTCGAGGTGCGTATCTACGCCGAAGATCCAGCTGCCGGTTATCTGCCGCAGGTGGGTACGTTGGAGCGGCTTCGCTGGCCCCATGCGCCCTTCGTTCGCGTCGATAGCGGCGTGGCAGAGGGCGACACCATCGCCATGCACTACGACCCCATGCTCGCCAAGATCATCGCTTGGGGCGCCGATCGCTCAGAGGCCATCGCCCGCCTCCAGTCCGCCTTGCGGGCGACCGTCATCCACGGCGTCAACACCAACCTCGCCATGCTCATCGAGGTGCTCGATCGCGCCGAGGTGCGCTCCGCCGACCTGCACACCGGCTCTCTTGGTCATTGGTACGGCGACGCCGGCCCGGGAATGCCGCCTCGGGACGACGACATGACCCTGGTGGCGCTCGCCTCTGCGGCTGGTGGTGCGACGCCGGCGACTGCAAGCGGCGAGACGGCCGCAGGACTGGGGCCGCACGATCCTTGGGCGACCTTGGCTGGCCGCGGCTTTCGGGCCAACGGAGGTGCCGCATGAAACGGCAATTCACCAGTATTGACGGCGTTATCTACACCCTGGCGGAGCTCGGCTCCGAGCAGTGGATGTTCAGCACCGAGGCGTCGGATCGACAGGCAACGGCGAGCATTCGGCGGGCACCAGATGGCACGCTGCTCATCGAGTCGGGCGGCATTACCCGGCCTGCCCATGTGTCGAAGTCGGGCGATACCACTTGGGTCACAACATCTGAGGGGACGACGAAGTGGCAGCGCTACGAGAAGCGCCGCGGCGGGGATGTGGCGACTGGCGATGTGGTGCTATCGCCCATGACCGGCAAGGTCGTTGTGGTTCATGCCTCCGTCGGCCAATCGGTCAGCAAAGGGGACGTGCTGGTCGTCGTTGAGGCGATGAAGATGGAGCAACCGCTGGCAGCTCCGCGCGATGGTGTGGTCGCCAAGGTGAGCTGTGCCACGGGCGACTTGGTCGACGGTGGAATCGTCTTGGTCAGCCTGGAGCCTGCGTCATGAGCCAATCCCCACCCGCTATCGGCGCCGCTGCTGGGGCGGATGCCGTTCGTATCGTCGAGGTCGGACCCAGAGATGGTCTGCAAAACGAGCGTGTGTTCGTGAGCACCCAGACCAAGATTGGCTTCGTCGAAGCCCTGGTCGCATCTGGCCTCCGTGACGTTGAGGTATCGAGCTTCGTTCATCCGCGTGCGGTGCCGCAGCTTCGCGACGCGGAGGCTGTATTTGCGGGGGTTCAGCGCCA
>JAGSHB010000158.1 GCA_023954815.1 Myxococcales bacterium
AGCGCCTGGTGCGCGCGTGGCAGTAGGGCTGTGATCCCTTCTTCTTGTACCAGTTCTGATGGTACTTCTCAGCGGGCCAGAACGTATGCGCAGCCTCGATTTTGGTGGCGACTTTTAGGCCCTTTTTCTTGAGCAGCCCCACCAGCTTGTAGGCGATGCGCTCCTGACTCGAATTGGTCGCAAAGATGGCGGACCGGTACTGTGGGCCACGATCTGGGCCCTGACGATTCACCTGTGTTGGGTCGTGAATCTCGAAAAACCGCCGCGCGACCTGCTCAAAGCTTGTTTTTGTCGGATCAAAGCGCACCCGAACCGTCTCGGCGTGCCCCGTGCGGCCGCTGGTGACCTTCTTGTACGTCGGCGCGTGCAGGTGCCCGCCCATGTAGCCGCTGGTCGCGCTGATGACCCCCGGCATGCCCTCCAGCAGATGCTCCACGCCCCAGAAACAACCGCCAGCGAAGAAGGCCTCCCGCACCGGCCGCTTGGCGAAGCTCAACGACACGGAGTTGACGCAGTGGCGCGTGTTCTTGCTCGTCATGCGTTCGCCGCGGAAGACGTGCCCGAGGTGGGCGCCGCAGCGGGCACACTGAATCTCGGTGCGAGAGCCGTCTCGGTCCCGGACCTCTTTGACGGCACCCGGCAGCGCTTGGTCAAAACTCGGCCAGCCACTACCTGACTTGAACTTGGTCTTCGATGAAAAGAGCGGCGCATCGCAGCGGCCGCACGTGTAGGTACCCTTGGCCTTGTGGTTGAGGAACTTGCCGGTAAACGCCCGCTCCGTACCGCAACCCTCGATGACCTGTTTTGCTTTGGCTGACAGAGGCTTCCAGTGCCCTTTGTGATCTTTCCGATCCTGTTTTCCGTGCGCTGACTTGCCACGTGGAACATCCGCCGCATCTGCGCGGCCACAGGCGGTGAGGCTGAGTACAACAGCGAGACTCATGGTGATGATGATTCTGAGGTTCGACATCGGTCGCATAGACACTCCGGGGATGTGGGCTCCAACTTGGTGGACGCATGCTTTGGCACGCACTTCGCCCACCTAGGTCGCGCCTGTGTGCAACCCGTTACAGGCGCCTTTCATGCCGGCGCTCACAACAAGAGCTCCCCGACACCTTAAAGTTCCCTTGTAGTTTTGCGAATAACCACCTGCAAAGTCACTGTGATCGCGAGCTTTGCGCAGCTTTCGCTTGACCGGGATGGCCACCAACACCACGCTGCGCCCGCTAGCCTCCTTAAAGGCTTGAAGAGAGCACTGAAAATGACCGAATCGCGCCATCCGTACCACGACTTCTTGCACCGCGTTGAAAAGCCCGCCCGCTACACAGGCGGCGAGTTTCTAAGTGTGCAGAAGGACTGGGACACGACCGACGTGCGCTACGCCCTGTGCTTTCCGGATGTGTACGACATCGGAATGAGCCACCTCGGCACCAAGATCCTCTACAAGTTGGTCAATGACCTGCCGTGGGCCCTGGGTGAGCGCGCCTTTTCGCCCTGGTTTGACCTGGAGGAGAAGCTGCGCGAGCTGGAGCTACCGCTGGTCAGCCTGGAGACGTGGCGCCCGCTCAGCGAGTTCGACGTGGTCGGTTTTTCGCTGCAGTACGAGATGACCTATACCAACGTGCTCAACATGTTGGACCTCGGCGGCATCCCCCTGCGCAACGCGGACCGCACCATCGATGACCCATTCGTCATCGCTGGCGGGCCCTCCGCGACCCATCCCGAGCCCATCACCCCCTTCGTGGACGCGTTGGTCATCGGTGACGGCGAAGAGACGTTGCCCCAGATGCTCGCCGTGCTGCGTCAGGCCAAGAAAGAGGGCTGGTCACGCGACGCTGTGTTGGTCGCCTGGGCAAAGATGGGTGGCGTCTACTGCCCCGAACTGTACACCCGCGATGTGGTCGACGACGGCGGCTTCGTGGTGGTGACCGGCACAACGGATCCTGAGGTGCCAGCGAGGGTCAAGCGCTCGATCATCGAAGACATCGACCGCTACCCCTTCCCCGATGACTCGCCCGTCGCTGCTGCCGAAGCCATTTTTGACCGCATGAGCATCGAAATCGCTCGTGGGTGCACCGAAGGTTGCCGCTTTTGCCAAGCAGGCATGGTCTACCGCCCCGTTCGCGAACGCTCACCGAAGGAAGTGGTCAAAGCCGTCATGGGCGCGATCGAAAAGGCGGGCTACGACGAGGTCAGCCTCAGTTGCCTGTCGACGGCGGATTACAGCTGCATCTCGCCCCTCATCAAGGAGATCGCCGCCGAGCTGAAAAAGAAGAACACGACGCTGAGCGTGGCGAGTCTGCGAGCCTACGGCTTGGCTGACGACCTGCTCGAAGAGATCGGTTCGATCCGCGCTACCAGCCTGACGTTCGCGCCCGAAGCTGGCACCCAGCGGATGCGGGATGTGATCAACAAGAACATCACCGAAGAGAACCTGCACACGACGGCTCACCGGGTGTTTTCGCGCAACTGGCAACGTGTGAAGTGTTACTTCATGATTGGCTTGCCAACTGAGGATGATGACGATGTTCATGGCATCATCGAGACGGCTCGTAAAATGCGCCAGATCGGCCGGATGTACAAACGCAGCGCGGAGATCACCGTCAGCGTCTCATCGCACGTGCCCAAACCGCACACGCCCTTCCAGTGGGCCGCGATGGATACCCCTGAGCAGATCGAATACAAACACGATCTACTTTATCACGGATGCAAGGCTAATCGATTGAAACTACGGCGACATGGCGTCAAGATCAGCTACCTGGAAGGGGTCATCGGGCGCGGCGACCGACGCTTGGGCGACGCCATCGAACTAGCCTGGAAAAAGGGCGCACGTTTTGACGGCTGGGACAGGCACCTGAAGTTCGACGCGTGGACGGAAGCCTTCGCCGAGCTCGATATTCAACCAGACCGCTACCTAGCCCGCCTGCGAGAAGACATCGCCCTGCCCTGGGATCACATCGATGTGGGCCTCGACGATGGCTTTTTGCTGCGTGAGTGGAAGCGGGCGCTGAAGAACCGCCTGAGCCCGCCCTGTGGCAAGCCGAAGAACCTGCAGGTGCACCACACCAATGTAGCGGATGCGGTCGCCGATGAGCGAAAGCTGATCTGCTACCACTGCGGCGTGGCGTGCGACATGACGGCCATGCGTGATGAGCGCGTGACGTTCCTCAAGCAGTTGGGGGCGTTGGATCGGGTCGTGAAGTTGCCCGAGACGGTTGCCGATGATGAGGCTGCGGTGACAGTGGCGGCGACGGGAACGACCGACGCAGCCGCGACGCCTGCGACGACTGAGGCGACTGAGGCCAGTCAGAAGGCGCAAGCCACCGACACGATCCCAGCGGTCGAGGTCGCCCCGGCCAAGCCGCCCCGTGATCCGTCGTTGAACGCACGTGGCAAGCCGCGCAAAGGCAAAAAGACCAAGCATCCACCGCGCGCGCCCTACATGGGACCGGTTCACCGCTACCGCCTGCGTTTTTCGAAGCAAGGGGCCGAGAGCCTGACCAGCCACCTGGATTTGGTGCGTAGCTTGCCGCGGATCTTCCGCCGTGCGGGGCTGCCGTTGCGCTACTCCGATGGTTTCCACCCGAAACCGGTCGTTTCGTTCGCCCCCGCACTGCCCCTGGGCACGCGCTCCGTCGACGAGGTGATGGATGTGGACCTGATGGCGCAGCTCGACGCCGGTGATGTGCTCGCGCGGCTCAAAGAGGCTGAGACCACAGGCCTGCGCTTTCTCACCGCGGAGGAAGTGCAGCGCAGCAAGCATAAGTTGGTGAGCCACCTGGAGGAGGCGCGGTACCGTGTCGAGCTGCGGCCAGGAGTCGGGCATCCCCCGATGTCGACGGACGACGAGCGCGAGACGGCTCGCCGGACCGTGGAGCAGGCGCTCTATGACTTCATCGCCGCGGACCACGTGCCGGGTACGGTGATTCGCAAGAAGCAGCCCCGTGAGATGGATATTCGCCCCGACGTTGTGCATCTCGGCATGGACGCTGACGGGCAGGTGCGGGTTGCGATGCGGCTGCACGGTGGCGCTACGGTGCGGCCGCAGGAGGTGGTGAACGCTGCGTTGGGCGGCCTCGGTTGGTTTGTGCCGACTGAGCCTGTGCACATCGAGCGGACCAACCTCATTTTAAGGACGCCCGAGCCTGCGGCAGAAGCAGCCACCGCGGTACCGGACAAGGTAGCGGACAAGGTGGCGGAGCCTCAGGCAGCCACGTCTGTCGTGCCAAATATGAGCCCTGCACCCCAGGCTGCAGCTGTCGCCGCGCCAATCGGCTGACACACGGGCCACGTTGCGCCACGATGGCGTCATGAATGACCCCGCACTACCCCTGGCTCCCCGTGTGCTCGTTGGCGATGGCAGACGCCCTGCGGTCGCCTATGGCCGCTACAGCCAGCCGATCGCCGATCCACAGATCGCTCGTCTTGGCAGGCGCGCCCGTGCCCGCACCAAGCGCTGGCATTACACCTCGTTGACCCTACCGGACCACTTTGTGGCCTTGGCCTTGGCTGATCTGGGTTACGCCGCCCACGCCTTCGTCTACGTGGCGCCTATCGCGGGTGGCAAAGCGGTGGAGCACGCGTCCCTGGCGATGACCCAAGCGCTGCGGCCCGTGCTGACGTTGGCGGAGAGTTCCATCGGCGGCACGAGCACCTGGCGGCGAAAGGGCGAGTCGATCGATATCAGCTGGCGCGATGACGGCTGGCACATGGCGCTGGATTGGCCCCTGGAGGATGCCCGCTTGACTGGCGAGGTCCGTATTGAGCGCCCAGCCGGGTCGCAATGTCTCGCGCTGGCCCATGAAGTGGCGCTGGGGCAGCCCGCATACACCCACAAGGAAGCCGGTCTGCGTGCGGAGGTAGAGCTGCAGTTGGGCGATGAGCGCCTCGCCGGCACTGCCCTGGCGACGGTGGACTGGACCGTCGGCTGGATGAAGCGGGAGACGCGCTGGAAATGGGCGTCCACCTGCTGGACGGACCCCAGTTGGACGGGCGCTGGCGGCCAAGGTTGTGGGCTCAATCTGAGCGCCGAGGTCTATGAAGACGCCGCCGGGCATGGGCTGGAGAACGCGGTGTGGCTCGGCGGCAAGGTGTATCCGCTGGGTGGTGTGCGTTTTGACGTGCCTGCGCAGCCCGACGCGAACCAGTGGCACATCCGGAGCATGGTTGGCGACGAGGTGGACCTGACGTTCACGCCGCACGGGGCTCGGATGGAGAAGCTGCATCTGGGGCTGGTCGTCAGTGACTTTGTGCAGCCTTACGGTGTGTTTTCCGGCGTGTTGCGACCGCCGGGCGGCGCAGAGCAGCGGATTGATGGCGCTTTCGGGGTGGTGGAGGACCATCTGTCACGTTGGTAGGCAGCCTCAGGCCAACGTTGCGTACGGCTCAGCGAGGTGTGAGGCCATCGTGGTCACGCAGTTACCGGCGCCAACATCGGCGCGCCCTTTCCGGGACGGACGACGAGGTAGAGCAGCCACCCGATAGAGCCGCTCATGACCGTCAGCGCCAACCACGGCAGCGGATTGACGTCGCGGCGCTTCGCGTCCTTGTAGAGCCACGTGCAGACGAAGCCGAGCGCCAGCAGCAGATCCACCGTGAGCAAGATACCGCCCGTGGAGCCAATCGCTTGTTGAAAGAGTTCTACGAGCCCTGCCGTCTCCACGGCCCAGATGTTGAGTGCGACAAAGTCGGCCAGCAGTAGCGCGAGAAAAATGCGTGTCTTCGTCATGGTCAATCTCCTCAAGTAGCGGATGAGGCGTGGAGTCGCCGTCCGTGCGCTCTCTCTGAGCAAGGGCCGTGCCAACCTGTAAATGCCTATAAAATCAGGACTTGCTGTCCTGCCAACGTTGTACAACCGCCACGGATGTTGCAGCGCTGCAACGCGCGTTGTGGCTCGATTGCCTGTATTGTTGGGCATGGCTCGGTTGGCGTATTTGTTGCAATACTTGTTCGGAGCGCAGCCACCGCCGCGCCGCACGCCCAGAAGGAACCGCCCTTGACGTCAGCCCTGCCCAATGTGCTCAAGCAGCCCGCGCGCTGGCCGTGGATTGGCGGCGCTGTGGCGTTGCTGCTGGGTGTGTTGGACGCGGCGTCGATGCAGGGGCTGGGCGTTGAGATTACCGTGGGCGAGCAGAGTCAGTTCACGCCCATCATGCTCTACTTTTCGGTGTCCTTTGGCGCCTTTGGATGGGCCATTGGCAAGCTGCTTCAGCTGCGCCATCGCGCAAAGCGGGATGCGGTGACCATTGCAGCGCAACTCGAGGCGCTGGAGCGCAGCCGACGTGCCCTGGTGGAGGCCGAGAAGCTCGCCTCGCTGGGTGCCATGGCCGCTGGCGTCGCCCATGAGGTGCGCAATCCGTTGGGCGTCATCCGCTCATCTGCCTCGCTGCTGGAAGAAGGGCTGCCAGCGGGGGACTCACAGGACCGCAAGGTGTGCGGCTTCATACGCGAGGAGGTCGATCGGCTCGACGGCTTTGTGGGGGCCATTTTGGACTACGCAAGGCCGGTGACGGTGAAGTGGCGTCAGGTCGACCTGCGTGATGTGGCCCAGCGCGCCGTAGTGCTAGCGGGCGCACATCTCGGGGAGCGGCAGGTGCGCATCGAGGGCACAGCCACAGTCGCCGGAGATGAGGACCTGCTCGTGCAGGTGATCTTGGGCCTGGTCGTCAACGCAGCCGAGGCTACCCTGGGCGACGGCAACATCGTCATTGTCCTCTCCCCAGGCGAGCCGGAGCCTACAGCGAGCGGGTTTGCGGCCATCGACGTCTGCGATGACGGCGACGGTGTGGCGAAAGTCGACCAAACGAAGCTGATGGAGCCGTTCTTCACGACCAAAGCCCGAGGTACGGGGCTCGGTCTGGCCATGGCATCCCGGGTCAGCGAGGCCCACGGGGGGCGGCTCGAGCACGTAGGTATGGGGCTGTCGGAGCGCGGTGCGACGTTCCGCATGACGCTGCCGATAGAGACACCACAGACATCACAGACACCACAGACATGACTGACATCACAGAGAGCACAGGTGACGACCATGAGAGCTAGGATCGCAGTTGTAGATGATGCTCCACGCATGGCCGAAGTGCTGGCGATGGTCTTGCGCAGCGATGGCCATGACGTACAGCCGTTCACCCGCCCCGAAGACCTGCTGGAAGTCGTGTCAGAGTCACCCTCAGCGTTCGATCTCGTGCTGACCGACCTGAAGATGCCCAACATCGACGGCATCGCGTTGCTCGAACGGCTGCATCACCACCGTGCCGACCTGCCTGTGATTCTAGTGACTGCCCACGCCACAGTGGAGACCGCCATCGCCGCGCTCAAGCAGGGCGCTTTCGACTACTTACAAAAGCCGGTCGACAACGCGGTGTGCCGAGCGGCTGTGCGTCGCGCCCTGGCCCACGGTCGCCTGGCGCGGGAAAACCGGCACCTTCGCGCGCAGCTCGAGCACACGTGGGGCAGCGCAGATAATTCAGACATCATCGCGGTGAGTGAAGCGTCGCAGGCGGTCTTCGATCTGGCTCGTAGGGCCGCGGGGAGCACCGCCACCGTGCTGCTCACAGGCGAGAGCGGCACCGGCAAAGAGGTAGTGGCCCGGGCGATTCATGCGCACTCGCACCGCGTCGGTCGACCGTTTGAGGCGGTCAACTGCAAGGCATTTGCGACCGGCGTGTTGGAGTCGGAGCTCTTCGGCCACGAAAAGGGCGCATTTACCGGCGCCGATCGGGCCCGGCCGGGCCTGTTTGAACGCGCCGACGGCGGTACGGTGTTGCTGGACGAGATCGGTGAGATCGACGGCGGCTTTCAAGCCAAGCTGCTGCGAGTATTGCAGGAAGGTGAGGTCCAGCGGGTCGGTGGCGATCGGCCTCGCAAGGTCGACGTCCGCATCATCGCGGCCACCCGTCGTGACCTCGCGGCCGATGCGCAGGCGGGCAACTTTCGAGATGACCTCTACTTTCGCCTGGCGGTGATCCCCATCGTGGTGCCGCCGTTGCGAGAGCGCCGCGCGGATATCTTGCCGCTCGCTCGCCACTTTCTGGCAGTGGCCAATCGGCAGCAGGGTCGTCGGATCGAGGGGTGGGACGCAGCGGTCGAGCGCTGGCTGCTGAGTCATCCCTGGCCCGGAAATGTGCGCGAACTCGCCAACGCCATCGAGCGTGGGGTCGTTCTGGCGCGCGGCGAGACCATCGAATACGCGGATCTGCTCCTCGGGCCAGCCGGGATGAACACACGAGGCTCCACAGGCGAGCCTGGTGACGTGCCCACGGAGTCGACGCTGCATGGCTTCCTCGATGCCCAGGCAAAGGAGAAGATCAGCGCGGTGCTGCGGGAGGTTCGCGGCGTCCGTGTCGATGCCGCGCGAATCCTCGGCGTAGAGCGAACGACGTTGTATCGTTTGATGCGAAAGTACGGCATCGAGTGACTCACAGCCCGGCGAAAAAGCGGGCTCATGAACGTTGTAGGGAACCCCATTTATCGGGAAGGAACTTTTCGGTCGAATAATCGTCAAAACAACTGTTGACTCATCTGGCCAACTCCGTTATCTAGCCGGTCCTTGTTGAGGTCCGTGGCGGATTATCTTGCCCCTCGACACCGCTTCGGTCGCCAGCGCGACACTCGCGAAGACAATCCACGGCATCGCAGCTCGTCGTTCCCGTCCACCACCGGTGGAGACAACGGCGCTTTGGGAGGTCGTGCCATGAACCGCACGCCAACATTTATCGTTTTTCTACCCGTCGTCCTGGCGCTCTGCCTCTTCGCTAGCGGCTGCGTCGATTCGTCCACTGTGCAGGCGCCCATCGCCATCGATCTGCAGCAGGACAAGAGCCAAATCGCTGGTTACTGGGAGCAGGTCGCGTTCACCAACAGCGAGATCAACGCGGTGCTCGACTACGCCAACACGGCAACGCTCGAAGAGCTCGACCAGGAAGCGGACATCGACATCCGCGCTGCTCGCAGCATCTTGAAGGCGCGCCCTGTGCAGAGCATGGAAGAGCTGTCGTCGCTGTACTTCGTCGGTGGCGCCACGCTGGGCAAGCTCAAGGTCAAGGCCAATAAGAAGGCACAGGCGTTGTTTACCGTCGCCGATGCCGCCCAGGCCCTCGCGAAATCACCGCTCAGCTAGCACTGCGCTCGGTCTCTTGGGTTGGCGCACGCAACAAGCGTCGCACACCCAACAGCCCCAGGACTGGGCCCGGCACGAGCACGAGCAGTGCCAAGTCGCTGTGATGTCCCCCTTGTAGGGACGTCACCAGCTGGATGCTGGGCACGGTGACTAGGAAGCCAATGCTCACCACAATCGTCAGCGCTGTGCCAACCCATTGGCGCGGCGCTGTTTGTGCTGTGAGTGCGGAAAACTGTGGGGAATCTCCGACGACGACCGTGCCCCACAACAGGAGTGCGGCCAGAGCGACTGAAGCTGGTGCGTCAATGAGCCACGGTGAGGCCAGGCACAGCAGCCCAGAGACCGCCAGTTGAAACGCTGCAACCCGGGCGCTCCCCCATCGCTCCGACGCCCATCCGCCCACGACGCAGCCGACCGTCCCCGCCGCGATGATGGCGAAGGACCAGAGCGGCACGTTGAGACTCGGCTCGCCGGCCGACTGAGAGACCGCGGTCACCAGAAATGGCACCACCGCCCAAAAGGCGTAGAGCTCCCACATGTGGCCGAAATAGCCGAACGCTGCCGCGCGAAAGTCCGGTTTAGCGAAGATGCGGCCGAGCGCTGTCGGATCGAACTTCGCCGGGGTCTTGGGCAGATGAGGTCCGGCCGGGACCGTGGCAAAGAGCACCAGACCGCCAGCAGCGGCCAGCGCGGAGACGGCAATCAGTGTGCTCGTCCACTCCAACTCGACGATGCCGGCACGCAGCAGGTGCGGGAACGCCGTGCCCAACACCAATGCGCCGACCAGCAGCCCCAACGCACGACCTAGCCCTTTGCCGTACCAGCTCGCGGCGATTTTCATGCCCACGGGGTAGATCCCGGCGAGGAAGAAGCCCACCAAGAAGCGCAGCGCCAGCATGACGGTGACATCGGCGGCAAAGGCGACCAATGCGGCGTTGGCGCCGGCAGCGAGCAGCGCACAACTGGCAAAAACGGTGCGCGGCCGGAATCGGTCGGCGACGTTGAGGATGGCGAAGAGCAGCGTCCCTACGATGAAGCCAAGTTGGACCGCGGACGTGAGCCAACCCACCGCCTCAGCGCCGAGGCCGGAGATGCGCTGCAGGTCGCTGACCACGGCGTTGCCAGCGAACCAGAGCGACGTGCCCGCAAACTGGGCGAGGACGATGACGGGTAGGACGTGCATCGGCCGCGGGGCTTGGGCTACGTGCGCGGGCTGTTCCGACATGAATCGTCTCCACTGTGGTGCGAAGTGCGGCACCGTCGACGTCTAGGGAGTCAGCCGTGACGGTACTGACATTCTCACCAATTGTGACAAACTCGGCCTGTGTTCACCCAAATCCTACCACGCCGATTGGCCCGCAACCCAGACCGCCAGGCAGCTGTGACGATTCTCGCCATGGCGGGGCTCATTCTCACCGCCTGCGGCAAACCAACGCCGTCGCCCCGCCACTGCCCGACCCCGCTGGCGAACACGGCGTGCCCAGTGCGCGACTTCTCGGCATCCGTGTGGCGTGGCGGCGTTGCGGGCAGCGGCAGCACCCGTCTACGAGGCGCATCCGGTCTCGCTTGGATCGATGGCCAGCTGCTGACCGTGCTCGAACACGATGGCATCGGCCCAGGTCGAAAAGGCAACCGCTTCCCAGGTGTCTTATTTCAAGCGTCGGCCAAACAGCCATCCAAGTGGCGCCCCATGGACATTGAGGTGGCTGGGTCCTGTATACAGGCGCTTACCGGACGGAACGACTTGGAGTTGGAGTCCATCGACGCACGCCATACGCGTTCCGGCATCGAGGTGGCGGTCGGCTCGGACGATGGCTTCGTCGCCATTGGTAAGCTGCGCAAGGGGCTACTGACCCTCGACCGCTGCGCTGTCTCCGTCACATCGCTCAGTCATAATCACGGCTTTGAGGCGGTGGTGCTCGCGCCTCAGGTCACGCCGACCGATCAGGGCGGGGGCATCATCGCCTTTGAAGAGGTCGCGGTGGGCCAGGGTTATAGGCAGCAGCGCCTGCTGGCAGATGCGAATCAGGGTACACCGCAGAAGACCCAGTTGTCCGCGCAAATGCCCAAGGGCTGCAAGCCCCGCGTCACTGCGAGTGCGCCGGTCGGCTCGGGCACCGCCCTGTTGCTGAGCTGTCGGCTGGCCTCCAGGGAGTTTCGCTACTTCGTGGGTGCCGTCGCTTCCCAGGGAGGGAAGCTGGCCCTCACCCCGCTCAACAACGACCGCTACGGCACCAAGACGCCGAATCTTGAAGGGCTTGCCAGCGCGGGTGGTTGCGATGACCCGCTCTGGATGATCGCCGACGACCGCCACGCTGGCGGCGCCCCCACCGTGCTGGCCACCACGCCTGTCCCCAACGCACTTCGGGGCATGCTGGGGTGCAAGCCCTAGCCGAATCCACCGACTCAGTTCACCCGCCAAGCTCACCCGGAGGCGTTCATGCAAGCCAAGCCACAGACCGCAGCTAGCTCCAAGCTCGAGCGCACGCTTGGCCCGGTGATGATTTGGGGCCTGGGGGTGGGCTACGTCATCTCCGGTGAGTATTTCGGCTGGAACCTAGGCCTGCCCGCTGGCGGCACATTGGGCATGTTGGTCGCCACCGGCATCGTCACCGTTATGTACGTCTGTTTTGTGCTCAGCTACGCCGAAGTCGCGTGCGCCATTCCTCGCGCGGGGGGCGCTTTTGTCTACGCCGACCGTGCTTTTGGCCGTCGCATCGGCTTCCTCGTCGGGCTGGCCCAACTCATCGAATTCGTGTTTGCACCGCCAGCAATCGCGCTGGCCATTGGCGCTTACTTCAACATCTTCTTGCCGTCCGTCTCGCCGCTTCTCATCGCAGTCGCGGCCTATGTGATGTTCACCGGCCTCAATATATACGGAGTCAAACTATCCGCCATGTTTGAGCTCGTAGTGACAGTGTTGGCCGTGGGCGAGCTGCTCATCTTCGCCGGCGTCACCCTGCCCCATTTTGACATGGCGCGCTTCACCGCCGATCCGCTGCCCAATGGCTGGGCGGGGGTGCTGCCAGCGATTCCCTTCGCCATCTGGTTCTACCTCGCCATCGAAGGCATCGCGAACATCGCCGAAGAAGCCAAGAACCCACAACGCGACATCGCCATTGGGTTCAGCTCCGCCATGGTGACCCTCGTGGTCCTGGCGCTGCTCACCTTTGTCTCGTCCGTGGGCGTCGATGGCTGGCGGTCGGTGGTCTTCGATGCAGCAGGCGCGCAGGTCGACAAACCCCTACCCTTGGCCTTGGGCAAGGTCGTCGGCGAGAATCACCCGCTCTATCACCTGCTGATTACGGTCGGGCTCTTTGGCCTCGTCGCCTCTTTTCACGGCATCATCTTGGTCGCTGGTCGCGCCACCCTGGAGTTCGGTCGCGTTGGCTACCTACCCAAGATGTTCGGTCGCACGCTTGCCAAGCGGCATACCCCCGCAGCGGCGCTCATCGGCAATATGTTCGTTGGCTTCATCGCCTTGGCGACCGGGCACACGGGCGAAATCATCACCTTGAGTGTCTTCGGCGCGCTGACGCTGTATGCGGCGAGTATGGGCGCGCTTTTTGTGCTGCGACGTGACGAACCCGAACTCGAACGCCCCTTTCGCACGCCGCTCTACCCCTTCCTGCCAGCCGTGGCGTTGGTCCTTGCCCTGGGCTGTTTGGTGGCGGTGGCGATCAGCAACGCCCTGGTGGGCGCCGTGTACCTGGGGCTGCTGGTGGTGGGCGGCGGCGGGTTTGTGCTGCGGGACAGGCTGTTGGGAGAGCGGTGGTCGGGAGATCGGGGGTCTGGAAACTAGCGCACTTCAATCTCGGCCTTGGTCCGCTCTGTGCGTTCCTTCTTCAGCCAATCCTTGCCGTGTTTCTTCCGCATGCGCTCCTCTTTCTTGTTGAGGTACATGTCCAGCGCCAGGGCCTTTTCATCCACGCCTTGCCCCCCAAAGTAGGCCTCCGCGGGAAATAGCCGCCGCAAGCTCCAGAGGGCATCGGACCAGCGCATCCACGCCACGAGGTCACAAGCAGTCAACGTGCGAAAACCCTCACCGAGCGGCTGGTTCGCCTTGCAACGCTCCACAACGGCGCCGACCTGCCACTCCGCCTCCACACCATGGTCAAAGACGTAGGCCTCCCGCACGCCCACGCGACCCACCAACACGGGCACATCCGCGCGCCGACCAAAGAGGGACAAGCCACCCAGGGAGTTCAGGCCAGCATCCAGCCCCAGAGCATGGAGCAGCGTTGGGGTCACATCGGTGGTGCCGCCCACGCGCTTGATGGTCTTGGGCAGTTTGTGTAGCGGGTCATGCAGCAAAAAGGGCACGCGTTCGAACAACCCGTGCTTGTCGTACTCGCCAAGGAAGACCGACTTCGGTAGCAGATGGCGAAAGGCAGCGTGGTCCGCGGTCATGAGCACCATGGTCCGAGCGGCGCGAGCGGGCTCCAGTAGGAAAGCCCCCCACGGCCCCAAGGCCGCATCCGAGCTCCGATACCCGGCGAGTAGCAACCGGGCTGGCTCGTCCGTCGGCGCTTCCGGCATGCCTTTCACCTGCCCATCGGCCCCCAAGGGCAGCGCCGGATCAGGGCCCATGCCCGGCTCGTGGGTGTCGAGGGTCAACGTCACCAGCAAGAAGGGGCGGCCGTCTTTTTTCTGCAGCGCTTCGAGACGCGTGACCTGCTCCTGTGCAAAGGCCAATGTGTCTCGGTCGAAAAAGCCCCACCTCCCCTGGCGACGTTTGGGCCATTGCTTGCGCAGATCTTCCTTGCCGTAGACCTCGTCGAAGCCGTGGGTGCGGAAGAAGTACTCCTTGCTCGTCACGCGGCGTGAGGCGCCCTGCACGTACACCGTGCGATAGCCGTGGCGCTTGAGACGATCCGCGAGACAGGTGTAGGCCGTGCGCCCGTCGACGCTCTCGCCCACATCGAGGTCATAGGGGTGACTGGCCGGGTGCACGCCGCAGAGCGCCGCCACCATCGCGCCTATCGTCGGGCTGGAGGTGTTGCGAAAACCATCGACCCGCGTCATCTGCGCAGCCAACTTGCCGAGCTCAGGCATGAGCCCTTTGTGGCGCCCAGAGAGCCCGTGCACGAAGAAGGTGTTGGTCGATTCGAGGAAGGTGATCACCACGTTTGGCCGCAGCGACGCGACGCCGGCCTTGTCAGGATAGGGAAAGGGCGGCTCATCGAGACCACGGCGCAACAAGGGAAAGGGATCGGTCGGCCGAGCGTTGGCAGGGACCACAGCTGCGGTCTTCAAGCGCTGCCACGCCGCGTCGGCGACTTTGAGGTCCTTGCGGGCGTCCGCATCATCCGGCCGCTGTTTCGATGCCGCCCACGTGATGGCGAAGTTGGTTTCGGGCACCAGGCGCCAAGCGTGCGCATGGGCGGGAAACGCGACACCATCACGAACCGCCCACAGCGCCGGAATCGTCGCTGCCACCAGCACCAGGGCAAGCCAGCGGGATCCGGGAGCGGGAGCGGCGCGCTCGATGACGGTCTGCGTGTCGCGCACGAGCGATAGGGCCTGCAGGCCAGCGACCACAACGACGGCAATCACCAAAAACAGCGCCTCGCCCTGCAGCATGGTGCCGGCAAAGCCGCCGTCGAGGTACAGGAACGCCTGGGAGGTCCAGTGGCTCTCGCCGAGATGGCAGTGACCGATATCCAGCCCCCGCACAAACGCCGACGCGACGCCAATCAGCAGCATCGCTCCCCAGAGCAACCGACCACCCAAACGAGTGACGAGCGACTGCTGCGA
>JAGSHB010000072.1 GCA_023954815.1 Myxococcales bacterium
ATTGCGCTCCCTGGCCTCACCCTCTCGGGGATCGAGCGTAATCAGCAGCGAGATACCGTTGCCGTCGGTGCGGTCACTCAACACGGCGAACATCTTACGTTTCCTGCGAATACGCCGATTTTTCAGCTCGACCAGCACAATATCGCCTGCTTGAAAGCTGTCTTCAGACGCCACGTCCCACTGGGTCGGCAGGGCCTCGGCGAAGCGGTCCAGGAACACGCGCAGGGTCTTTGTGGTCAGCGCACGCTTGCGATTGGCCTCGGTCGCCTGGGGCCGATAGCGCGACCCATAACGGCGCGGCTCCTTGAAGCGATGGCGAATGAGCGCCTCGCGCAACGGGAAGCCGGCGAGGTGCAGCCCCCGGTCGATGAGGTCGACGTCGGCGCCCTTCACGGCCTCCAAATCGGGCACCGACCCCCAAGCAGCGTGCACCCGGCGCGCAACGTGGTCGCGGGCAGCGCTCAACAGGGCATAGCTCACCGGCGCACGCTCACGCAGCGACAGCGGTCCGAGCGCGCGAGGCGGGGGACGAGGCGCTGCCGCGTGGCCGGGACCAGCAGGCCGCAACGCAGCCGCGGGCATCGCGCCAACCTTGCGCAGTTTCTTCTTGTGATGTCCCTTTTCTGGCGATCCAGCCCGCAAATCGGGCCCGATCACGAACACCCACGACGAGGCTGCGGCGAGCAAAATGATGGGAAGAATCGCTCGGCGCCAGCCCTGACCGGCCCGACGACGATCCAGGCGCCTGGAGCCAACGCCGAGCCGCGGACCACGGCCCACTGGGCGAAACTTGGTGGTTGGGAGGGGACGGCTGCGCCGAATCATCGTGGTCTCATTCTCGGATCGTGCTGTGATCGTTGGGGATCTGCATCGTGGCTACAGAGAACTCAGATCGCGGTCAAGCAAGAGATCGCAAGTGATCGAAATCATTAGTTGACGCATAAGAGGCAATACCATCGAGTGGTTAGCTCGCATCGCAAGAGATCGATCCCATTGATGTTCTAGCCGACAGACTGAACAGCCATGGACCTGGAGGACGGGTTGCTGTTCACTGGCGTGGCCTCACACAAGCCGAGCGGCGACGGAGATGCTGGTGGACCCATCGATGCATTTCGCCCTACTGCTCACGGTCGCATCTGCGCTCTGTTGGTCGACGTTCGATGTCTGCCGCAAGTCACTGGTCACCCACACCCGCCCCGTTCCGTTGGCCGCAATACTCGCTTGGGCGCAAGCGCCCGTGTTTGGCTTGTGGGCCCTGAGCGTCGGCGACACTGCGGGCCCAGAGCTGGGCTACCTCTGGCCGGGCCTCGCGACCCTGGCGCTCAATCTCGGGGCGTCTATCGGCTTTTTCGCGGCTCTGCGCCGGGGCGACCTGAGCAAGACCGTGCCGCTGCTGTCTCTCAGCCCGGTGTTTTCAGCGCTGATGGGGCAGTGGATTTTGGACGAGCAACTGCGCCAAACCCAGTGGGGAGGCATCGGCCTCGTGGTGACGGGCGCCCTGTTCCTGGCGTGGCCCAAAGGCGACCAAAAAAGCGGCGAAAAGGCTGATTTTGTGGGCTCTTTGCTGATGATCATGACCGCCGCGCTGTGGGCTGGGACGGCTGTGTACGACAAGGTCTCGCTGGATCATGTGGGCCTCGCCATGCATGCGGGGCTGCAGACCGTGGCCCTCGCCGTGGTGCTGACCGCCGGGCTGTTGCTGTCCGGTCGCGCCGGCGAGATGACGAGCGTGCGGCGCAGGCCCGCCGTGTTCTGGGCGAGCGTGCTCGTCAGCACGGCGGCGCTGGGGCTGCAGCTCGAAGCCGTGCAACGCATTCAGGTGGGACTGATGGAGTCCATCAAGA
This sequence comes from Myxococcales bacterium, assembly GCA_023954815.1. Classification (GTDB taxonomy): domain Bacteria; phylum Myxococcota_A; class UBA9042; order UBA9042; family UBA9042; genus UBA9042. Next base: position 1,845 of record JAGSHB010000072.1, read on the forward strand.
GAGCGACCGGGATGGTCAGCGCAATCGTCCTAGGGCGGTTACTGTTCGCCGAACCACTGTCCGCCACGAAATGGCTCTCCGTCTGTGCCATGGCCGTGGGCGTCTGGCTACTGGTCAACTAGCGGCGCGCCGTCGTATTTCGGGTGCTGGACAGGGTCAACCCTCGCTCTAAGATGCGCCTGCACTTCCATCGACACCCCATCGCTGATACGACCTGCTGCTCATGACGCCCACGCCCACCAGCTCTCTACAACCCGCAAAGCTGCTCGCGGCAGTTGCTTTGGCGCTCGCGGCCTGGATTATCGGGGACGTCGCGGCCATTGAGCCGCCGCCGCCGATCGAGACCATCGGTGCGCAGCGCTACGGCCTGACGAAGACCGTCCGCCGCGGGCTAGCGACCGAGTTGGCGAAAAACGAGCCGCGCTGGCGCGGGTTTGGCAAGCGCAAGTTCTCCACGAAGCCGTGGTCAGCGGAAGACGACTACCATTGGCACGTGCAGGCCCATATCGAACGCAAATTGGCCAAGCGCCTCAAACAACCGCCGAGCCACATTTGGGCGCTCTATGACGAGATTGTGGCGGAGCGGTGGAGCGCGACCGGCCTGCCCAACTCCGTCACGCACGCCGCATTTTCTGCCACCGTGGTGCCTTTGCGCCCGCGTCAACGCTAGTCGAGCCATCCCGTGTCCACTGCCCACGAACCCACTTCGCACTCCCCCCTGCTTGGCGTGAGCCATGCCTGGGCGAATATGGCCGGCGCCCGATGGATGCTCTGGCTGCTGGTCGCCGCGTGGTTCCTGGAGCCAGCGCTGAGCGCGCCCTATTTCGTCGGAAAGGCGCAGGATTGGGCCTACTTCAACCAACACGCAACCAGCGCTTGGCTCAGCTGGACGGTCTACGGCCAGCTCCCCCAGTGGGAGCCCTTCAGCTGCGGCGGACTTCCGGCGATCGGCAACCTGCAAGGTACACCGGTCGGCCTGACCCAGTTGTTGGCGGCCCTGTTTGGGCTGATGCCCGGTCAGCGGATCGCGTCGTTCATCTTCATTGTGCTCGGTATGGAGGGTGGTTTTCGCTACGCCCGCCACCGCGGTGCCCACGGATTTGGCGCCATCACGGCGGGCCTGCTGTTCGGTCTGTCGGGCCGGTTCGTGCAGCTATTTCACGACGGACAGCCCGTATTCCTCAGCTTTGAGCTGACGCCTTGGGCATTGCTCTGCCTCGAAAAGGGGTGGCGGCAGTGGCGCTATGCCGTGGTGGGCAGCTTGGTCATGGCCCTGTTGCTGCTCGAGGGCGGCGCGGTGCCAACGCCGCTCGTCAGCGTGCTGCTGGGCTTTGTCGCGTTGCTGCGAACTGCGGTGGTGGTGGTTCGGCGTGATCCCGACGATGAAGCGTGGTGGCGGCCCGTCGCGACCCTGGCGCTGATGGCGGCCCTGACCCTCGGCCTGACGCTGTGGCGAGTCATTCCAGTCGCCGAGAGCCTCATCGCCCACCCCCGGGTTTGGCACGGTGAGGACACGTACAGCATCGGCCACGTGATCAACATGGTCTTTAGGCGCGGCGCTCGGCAGGGCTACACCGCCGATGGCTCCAGCCTTGTCGGCATGGGGGCAGCGCTGCTGTTCAGTGTCGCGCTGCTCGCGCGAGACAAGCGCGCGCCATGGCTACTCGCCCTCACCCTCGCCTGCCTCGACCTCGCCACCGGCCGCTCGGAGGGCATCGGGCTCTTCCCCATCCTCAAATCACTACCCGTGCTCGAAAACCTGAGAAACCCCTTCCGATTCGGCATTTTCGCAGGGTTTTTCGTCGCGGTTGGCGCAGGTATCGGTATCTCGGTCATCGAGGAGCACATCGTTGCGGCGTTGCGGGCCAAGATGGCCCACCGTTGGGCAGCGATTGTCGCGGGGCTCGCCACGGTGGTCATCGCCGCTGCGCCGGCTTGGCAGGTCGCAGAGTTCGGTCACGACCGCCTGCAGAAGGTGTTTATTCGACAAGCGCCCCGTCACGTGATTCGGCCCTTCCGGCAGAGTATTGGCAATCGCTGGGTCGCGGACGTGTGGCCGGCACAGCACCGCGGCAGTCTGTCCTGCTTTGAAGAGCAGCCCTTTTTCCAAGCAGCTGGACTCCGAGCCGACAGGCCGCACGAGGAGTTCTTGGTTGACCCTGAGGCGGGCGTGGCGGAGCGCTCCAGTTGGTCCCCCCACCGCATCGTAGTGGACGTGCAGCTCAAGCGACCGACGCGGCTGTTGGTCAATCAGAACCACCACCGGGCTTGGGGCAGCGACGTTGGCAGCGTCGTTCGGCACGAGGGGCATATCAGCAAAGAGCCCCGTATTATCGGCAAAAAAGACGGGAAGGGGCTCATCGGTATCGACCTGCCCGCAGGCAAACACCGCATCGAGCTGACGTTTTCCGACCCGTGGATTCTCTTCGGCCTCGCAGTGGCCCTGTTGACCCTCGGGCTCATGGCAGGGCTGACGTGGCGACACCGAGCGACGCTCAGAGCAAGACCTTGAAGTTCTGTAGGTCTCGGCAGCCACTGCGATAATCCCCTTGCTCCCGACAGCGGCTTCGGGCACAAGTCCGGCCATGAGTCGTGCGCAGCCCCACCCCCTCAGTATCGCCCCGATGATGGATCGAACCGACCGGCACTACCGGGCGATGGCGCGCGTCTTGACCCGTCGCACGCTGCTGTACACCGAGATGGTGACCACAGGGGCGATCTTGCACGGTGACCGCGACCGGCATCTCGATTTCAACGCGTCTGAGCATCCCCTGGTCCTGCAGCTCGGGGGTGACGATCCCGGGGCGCTCGCCGAATGCGCCGCCATCGCCGAGCAGTGGGGCTACGACGAGGTCAACCTCAACGTCGGCTGCCCGAGCCCGAGGGTCCAGAAAGGCAATTTCGGCGTCTGTCTCATGGGGCAGCCATCGCGGGTCGCTGACTGTGTGCGCGCCATGCGAGCGGCGACGCGGCTGCCTGTTGGCGTCAAGCACCGGATCGGTTTCGATGAGCAGGACTCCTATGAGCTGATGCTGGCCTTTGTTGACGTGGTCGCTGATGCTGGCTGTGACCGGTTCACGGTTCACGCCCGAAAAGCATGGCTCAACGGCCTGAGCCCGAAGGACAACCGCACGATTCCCCCCCTGCGCTATGACGAGGTGATTCGCCTCAAGGCCGAACGCCCCTCGCTGCTTATCGAGATCAATGGTGGCATCTGCGATTTGACCGAGACGCAGCGTCTCCTCGCCGTGACCGATGGCGTGATGATCGGCCGAGCTGCGTGGGACAATCCCTGGCTGCTGCAAGCGGCTGATCAACAGCTCTACGGCGAGCCAAATCCAAGCGTTATGTCCCGATCTGCGGCAGTTTTGGCGCATTTGCCCTACGTCGAGGCCATGTTGCAGCGCGGCTCGCGGCTCCACCACCTCACGCGCCCCATGCTGACGCTATTTCGCGGTCAACCCGGCGGCAAGCGCTGGCGCCGACACATCAGTACGCATGCCCACAAGAGCGGCGCGGGAGTCGAAGTTCTGACGGATGCGCTCGCTATCGTGATGGACCGGCAAGCCATCACGGCGGGGGCGGCGTGAGCCAGTCGGCGCTCCAAACCCGCGCGCTCGTCGTCGCTACTGCGGTCGCAGCGCCGGTGGCCCTCGCCCTCGAAACAACGATTCGCCTAGCCCTCCTACCGCCGGACTTCGAGCAATTCAGGATCTTCCTGCGCCCGACGCTCACCTGGGTCGCCTGGGCTCTTGTGGTCGCCAGTGCGCTGAGCGTGAGCGTTGGTGTGAGCGTTCATCAGCGATTGTACGACCGCGCGCTCGCCAAATCGGGGGGGCGCTCACCGCGGCACATCGCCGAGGCGCACGCCGGCGCGTTCCTGCTATCGGCTTCGGTGCCCCAGATTCCCACGCTCGTCGCCACGTTGACCTTCACGCTGGGGGCCGAACCACTGCCCGTGGTGTTGGCCCTCATCGTATCCACCATCGGTGTCGCCATCCTGGGCGCCAAAGCATGGCGTGCCGCCTCCGGAGTCGCATGAAGAAGTCCCTGGTGCGATGCATCGCCACCGTCGCCTTCACCTCCCTGCTTGTAGGTGGATGTGGCAGTGAGTCGGCCCCGACAGCGAAGAAGGGCCTGTGCGACGGTGAACTGGCGCAAAAATTTGGCGCGCGCGTCGGCGGAACGGCGGATGACGTCGCCTTTGGTGTGGTGCAGACCCAGGACGGCGGCTTTGTGCTCGCCGGGCGTACGGATTCACTCAAAGCGGGGCCCAATCGCGGTTGGGCAGCGCGCGTGGATCGCTACGGTCGCTTTCTTTGGGGCCGTGATCTCGGGCCGACAGCGGGATATGGCACTGCAGCCATCACTCACACGGGCACGGACAAGTACCTCATCGCCCACGGCGCCATGACGCTGGTTCAGCTAGACGACGAGGGCGAAATCGCCTGGACAAAGCAACACGACACCGTCGGCAGCTTCAACCATGAGGTGCACGCCCTCGCACAGGTAAAGACGGGCGGCGCGGTGATGGCCGGTATCGCCTACACCGCCAAAGGGACCACGACTGCATCCCGGGATGCGGTGCTCATTCGGCTGGACGACGCAGGCAACAAGGTCTGGGCGGAGTCGTACAAGAAAGACGCATTGACCCAAGCCGAAGACGTGGCCGTCCTGCCCGATGGCTACCTGCTCGCCGGATGGACAGAAGGCAAAATCGGCGATTCGGGTCGAGACTTCTGGGCCGTGCGGACGGGAGATACTGGCAAACCAGTCTGGAGCGAGCGCTGGGGCGGAAGCCTTGACGACGAAGCCACAGCTGTCGTGGGCGCCGATGACGGCGGCTTCGTCCTCGCTGGCATGACCCGCTCGGTCGGCGCTGGCGATGTCGACCTGTGGCTGGTGAAAGTCGACTCCGAGGGCAAGCTGCTGTGGAGCAAGACCCACGGCGGCGACAAGGCTGATGAAGGTCACGCCATGGCGCGCGTCGGGGACAACTACATCATCACTGGGCGGCGCCACAGCCTGGGCGTGGGTCCTGGCGGTCTGTGGGTCATCGAGGTCGACAAGACAGGCGAGTTGGTGTGGCAGCAGACCTACGGCGCGGCGTGGAAGGCTCAGGGCACGGCGATTTTGACACTAAGCGATGGATTCGCGGTCGCCGGCAGCACCACCCGCCAGAGCATGGGCGGCAACGACTTCTGGCTCGTGCGGAGCGACAAAGAAGGCCAGCACAAGTGTCCTGGCGCACTGTGCTACGGCAGCGACGACCGCAGCTGCGGCTCCAAGCTCAAATGCGACGCGACGCTCGATCCCCCGGTGTGTCAGTAAATCATTGGCTCGGGTGGTAACCTCACGCCATGCCCTTTCTGCTCCTGATTCTGTCCGTCTTTGCTGCCGCGCTGCCCATGCTCGGCTTTCTCACCGCTGTTTGGTGGCTGGACCGCTACGAGCGTGAGCCGCCCGCGCTGGTCTTTGGCGTGTTCGTTTGGGGGGCGGTGGGCGCGGTCATCCTCGCCCTCATCGGCAGCGGTGTACTCACGATCCCAGTTCACCTCGTGGCGCCCAAAGCGGGGGCCATCGTCGGGCCAGTTTTCATAGCACCGCTGGCCGAGGAACCAGCAAAAGCCTTGATTTTACTGCTTCTACTACGTTCCCGGCACTTCGACGGTATCACCGATGGCTTCGTCTACGGCGCTGCCGCCGGCCTCGGTTTTGGTATGACCGAGAACTTCCTCTACTTCACCGGCCCAGCGATTGCAGGCAACGCGGGAGGTTGGCTGGGACTGGTCATGCTGCGGACCTTCTTTTCCGCGGTCATGCACGCGATGGCCACCAGTCTGGTGGGGGCGGCACTCGGCTGGGCCAAGTTCCGCGGCGGCGCGACGGTGACGATGGCGGGCGCGATTGGTCTGGCCGCCGCCATGGCCATGCACGCGACCTGGAACGGCCTCATCACGCTCGATCCAGTGGTCGTCGCCGGCGGCTCGCTTGCCGCATTGGATATACTCCTCCTCGCAGCCGAGTTCGTTTTGGTCTTTGTGGTCTTTCAGGGCTGCGTGCTGGTGGAGAGCCTGGGTATTCGTCGGCAGTTGCTCGACGAGGCACAGCGCGGAACCCTGGCGGCATCAACAGCCACCACGTTGTCCTCTTGGACCCAGCGTAGCTTTGGCCGTTGGACGCCAGCGGAGGTCGACCAGGCGGACTACACCCGACTTGCCATGACGCTCGCCATGCGAAAGAACCAAGCGGCGCTGCTCACTAGGCGCGGAGAAGACGCCCCCCTGGCGAACGAGATTCAGGGTCTCAGAGACGCCATGGCGGCGAGTTGGCCCAGACGTCACCAAGAATAGATGGCCACGAGGTGTTTTGAATGACAACACAGCATGTTGTGACGGTTCCAGCGGCCCCGTTTTACCTCGACTCTGGCCGCCTGCAAGTCCATCAAATTCCGCTCGCAAAGGACAACCTCGGGTGGCTGCTGGTCAACCCGCTCAACGGTCATTGTGCCTTGGTCGACGGCCCGTCTGCTGGCCCTTATCTCACCCGCATCTCAGCGGAAGGTTGGACCCTCAAAGCCATATTCAATACGCACATTCACGGAGATCACATCGGCGTCAATCACAGTCTCGGGGCACAGCTCGATTCGGTGAAGGTCTATGGTGCCGCCAAGACCGCCGCTCAAATTCCCGGCCTCAGTCACCCGCTGCGCGACGGAGACCAGTTCGATTTTGAGGGAGAAATATTCGATGTCTGGCTCACTGAGGGCCATATCGACGGTCACTTGTCTTTCATCTGCGGCGGCGCGGTATTTTGCGGGGATACACTGTTCGCCGGTGGCTGCGGCTACCTGTTCGATGGTCCGCCCGAGAAGATGCACGAGAGCCTAACGCGCCTGATGGGGCTGCCGGACCCCACCCGCGTATGTTGCGCACATGAATACACACAGGACAACTTGCGGTTCGCCTGGAGCGTAGAGCCAGGAAACCAAGCACTTGCAGAACGAATTCAGCGTGTTTGGATTCTCCGGAGCCGTGGTGAGAGCGCTGTGCCATCAACCATCGCCGAAGAGCGCAAAACGAATCCATTCGCGCGAACGTCATCATCTGAGATGAGACGCGCGATGATGAAGCTATTTAAAAAAACTGATGAAGTGGATAGCGCGACGATGTTTCATATGATACGGAGACATAAGGATTCCGGTACCCATAAATCGCTGCCAGACGGCGAGCTTCCCCTGGCGATGGGCGCAGGCAATCGTTGACGGAGTATCAGGTCGCGACTACGTTCTTTGCGGCGCACACATTCCCCCCCTGTGGGCATGGCCGACCCCCGTCGGCATAGGTGCTCATGACTGTGAGCGTCGGGTCAGCACGTACGGACCGCTGCACCAATGAGGAAGACAGCATGGCTGAGAGCAAAGCTTCAAAGCGAGGCCGCGCAGCACGACGTTCTCGGGGAGGACGTCGGCGCTTGGCGGACGCGGGTACCGGCATCAAATATGATGTCGATGAGCTACCGAATTTGGATCTGATGGCGAGTCTGGACCGCGTCGCAAAGATGTTGGCCCGGGCCGTCGGCGAAGTCGCTCGCAAACATGGGGCTACCACGAGTCAGTTGCAGGTCGTCGCGGCGCTGGCGCGAGCCCCCGAGGGGCTGACCGCCAAGCATTTGGCGGCGGCACTAGCCATTCGCCCGGGTTCGCTAACCGGTATGCTCGATACGCTCGCCGGCCGTGGCATCTTGCAACGCGAGCGCGTGAAGGGTGACGCCCGTCAGCAGCGCATTGTGCTGCTCGAAGGCGCACGGGACTTGGTCGAGTCCTTGTCTGAGGTGGAGTCACGCATCGACGCGCTGTTCGCAGACATCGGAGGGGACACCCGCGATGAGCTTGGCGTGCTCTCAGACCGGACAGAGTCGCACCTGCGCCACGACTCCTCGTTGCCCATGCCTGCCGTGCTGCGCATCACCTCGCCGGTGAAGATGGATCGGTGGCGCATGCGTATGGCCGAAAAACAAGCGGCTGCCGATGCCGCACAATTGCCTGCCGCGACGCCATCACCGGTTCGTCCAGCTCCCCAAGCGCCGACGAGCGATGCAGCGAGAAGCCGGCGCGGTATGCTCGGCCTGTCCTCCCGCGTGTTGAGCGCTGTGGATGCCGTACGCAAACGTCGCGACGACTGATGCGCGTGTTGACGCTGGTGGTGGCCCTGGTGTGCCTCCCTGTCTCGTCAGCGAACGCAGCCCCCGAAAAACCGACCGCAAAGCCCCTTGCCTCCCGCGCCGCCCCATCTACCCAAGTAGCCTCGGACAGGGCGTCCCGTACACCCAAATTTCTGCGCGAAGCACCAACAAGAGTTCATCTGCGTTCCAACACGCCGTATTGGCGATTGGGGCTCGCCGCAGGCTGTGGCGTGGCTTCGCTGACGATGCGCACGAGCAGTGAGCGGGTAGGTTGGGTCATGCTTGGGGGCGGCCTGCTCTCGTGGGCGCTCTACGATTGGATTGAAGTCGACAAGGCCACCCTCAGACCCACACTGACCGTGGGTCCACGCTACGTCGGAATCGTGGCAAGGTACTAGTTCGGCTGCTTGGTGACGCCGCTGGAGATCCTTGTGCGACTGGACCGCTTCATCAGTATGTCGGTAGGCGTGCCCCGCAAAATGGCCGGCGCAATTGTGCGTAGCGGACGCGTACAGGTTCAGGGCGAAATCGAGCGTAACTGCAAGCGCCAAGTCGCGCTCTCAGGAGAGGTCGTCGCGCTCGACGGCGAGCCGCTGCGCGCGCCCGGCCACACGACGCTGGTGATGAACAAACCTAAGGGGTGTATTAGCGCTACCCAAAGCCGGGAGCATGAGACAGTCATTGACCACGTGCCGGCAAAGTGGGCGCACGCCAAACTCGCGCCTGTCGGCCGACTCGACAAAGACACGACGGGGCTGCTGCTGCTGACGACCGATGGCGGCCTGAGCCATCGCATCACGCACCCCAAGCGCAAGGTCGAAAAAGCCTATATTGCTGGGTTAAAAGCGCCCCTGGAGCCCGGCGCAGCGGCGGTTTTTGAAGCGGGTATGACCCTGGCCGATGGCACGCCTTGCCGCCCAGCTCGCCTTGAGATTCTGACCGATACGACCGTGCGGGTGGTGCTGACAGAGGGCCGTTTTCATCAGGTGAAACGCATGTTAGGTCGGGTGGGCGGGCACGTGGTGACGCTGCATCGTGAGCGCATCGGCCCCTTGGTCCTCGATCCATCCCAGGCACCGGGCGAGGTGCAGCCGCTGATGCCTGCGCAGCTGGTCACCTTGATCGACGCGCTGCAGGGGGTGGGTGAACAGACCCCAGGCGAGAAATAAAGCCGACGATTTTGCCGCTGGCCAGCGTCGTAGAGGGTGGAGCCATGACCAATCCCCTTCACCCCGGAGCACGCCTTGTCAGCCCAGGCCGCCTATGTCACACACGCCGTTCATGATCACTCGCCCGCCTCAGCCCCAATCGATCGACAGACCGCCCGCGGTGCGCCGGTGGTGCCCATGAATGCGAACGCTGGCGATCAGTCCCGCGACGTGATGCTGCAAACGCTCCAAGAGCGGTTTGGCCACGACGAATTCCGCCCCCATCAGCGCGAAGTATGTGACGCCGTGGTCGCTGGTCAGGATTGTCTGTTGGTCATGCCGACCGGCGGCGGCAAGTCGCTCTGTTATCAGCTCCCAGGCCTGGTTCGCGGGCGCGGTACGTTGGTCATCTCGCCGCTCATCGCGCTCATGGAAGATCAAGTCGCCAAGCTGCGCGCGAACGATATTGAGGCTGACCGTATCCACAGCGGGTTGAGCCGACACGCCCAACAGATGACGTTTAGGCGCTGGATCAATCGTGAACTCGACTTCCTGCTCATCGCGCCCGAGCGCCTGCGCGTGCCCGGTTTTGCGGAGCGGCTAGGCCAAGACCCGCCCGGGCTCATCGCGGTGGACGAAGCGCACTGCATTTCTATGTGGGGGCACGACTTTCGACCGGACTATCGACTGCTGGGTGAGCGCTTGCCGCTGTTGCGAGGCGACGGGCCGGACGCACCGCCCATCGTCGCCATGACCGCGACAGCCACGGTGCGCGTGCAGGGGGACATTCTCAGGCAGCTGGGGATGGGCGAGAGTAACGCGTTCATCCGCGGCTTTGTGCGTCACAACTTGGCGATTGAAATCGTCGAGTGCACCAAGAGCGAGCGGCCAGACAGGGTTGCGAAGCTCTTGGCAGACGACGCCGCGCGGCCAGCGATTGTGTACGCCCTCAGCAAACGTGAGGTTGACGCCATCGCCGCGTCCCTGGCCGACGACCACGATCTGCGCGCCGCCGCGTACCACGCAGGTATGGCGACGGACCACCGCAACAACGTCCAAGAGCGCTTCTTGGCGGGTGAGCTCGATGTCGTCGTAGCGACGGTGGCATTCGGGATGGGTGTCGACAAAGCCGACATCCGTACGGTGCTGCATGTGGGACTACCAGCGACGGTCGAGGGGTACTACCAAGAGATCGGTCGTGCGGGTCGTGATGGACAGCCATCGCGCGCTATCGCCCTGTATTCCTGGGCCGATCGGCGCCTTCACGACTTTCTGCGTGACCGCAGCTACCCGCCCCTGAGCGCGCTAGATGCGGTGCTGTATCACATCCCCGATCATCCGATTCCACGGGATTGGCTGATGGGTCAGGTGCGGTTGGAACCGGAGCAGGCGGAAGCGGCGCTGGGCAAATTGCGAGTGCACGGAGCCGTCGAGACCACATCCCACGACGAGGTCGTGCGATTACCCGATGCGCGAGGACAGCGGTGGCGCAGCGATTACGAGCAACAGTTAGCGTGGCGCATGGCGCAGCTCGACGACATCTTTCGATTCGCCGCGACGGCCAATTGCCGCATGCAAGAGTTGGTTCGCTACTTTGGTGAACGCGAAGTCAGCCGCCCCTGCGGTCACTGCGACACCTGCGCACCAGAGGCGTGTACAGCGCGGCAGTTTCGATCGCCGACGGAGCAGGAGTGTCATCTCCTGGAGTCCTTGGTCGAGGGGCTCGCAGGGCGGGGATGGCGGAGCGCTGGCCGCGTGCACAAAGACGCCATCGGCGAACGGCTGGCGGACCGGCGGACCTTCGATGGCTTGCTCGATGGCGTGGCACGGGCGGGCATCGTGCACACCCGGACGGCGAGCTTCGACAAGGATGGCCGCACCATCACCTACCGCGAAATCTGCCTCGAACGCGGTAGCTGGCCGCGGGGTGGCAAGTGGCTGCAATCCGTGCAACTCGACGACGACGCCATGCGGCCCAAGAAGTCGAAAGCGAAGAAAAAGCGCGCAAAATCAACAAAGAAGTCAGCTTCAAGCCGTGCCCGATCAGCGCCGCCCGCTGAGTTTTCGGGCGACAGCGCGCTCGTTGATGAGCTCAAGGCGTGGCGATTGGCCAGGGCGCGAACCGAAGGTGTGCCGGCGTATGTGGTGCTGACCAACAAGGCGCTTTTTGCCGTAGCCACCCACCTGCCGACGACCGATGAAGAGCTCCTCGCGATTCCCGGCATCGGTCCGGCGAAGGTCGCCCGGTACGGCGCCGACTTGCTGGCTGAACTGCGGACGCGGGGCTAGCGCGTGACGATCGACACACGGCGAAATGTCGCCCTGAGCGAGATGACCACGTTGGGTGTCGGTGGCCTGGCGCAGGTGGTCGCGCACATCCATGGGGAAGCCGACGCCCGCCAAGCGCTCGCAGATGCCGCTGGCCAGCCGTGGTGCGTGCTCGGCGGCGGCAGCAATGTCATCGCGCCGGACGAAGGCATCGCAGGCTGGATATTGCACCCGGCAGCGACGGCCCTGTCCGTCGTTCGTCGCGACAGCGCGCATGTCTGGGTCCGTGCCGACGCAGGTCTGCCGTGGGACGACTTGGTCGCAGCGGTGGTGGCGGAGGGGTGGGCAGGCGTCACCTGCTTGTCCGGCATCCCTGGCTCGGTTGGCGCTGCACCCATCCAAAATATCGGCGCGTACGGCCAGCAAATCGCCGACTGTTTCGCGAGCGCCGAGGTCTTTGACTGCGCGAGCGGCACCGCGCGGACGTGGACGCCTGCAGACTGTGCCTTCGCCTACCGGGACTCTGCGCTCAAGCGCGCAGCCGGGCAGTTCTTGGTCCTATCCGTCACCTTGCGGCTGGCGATTGGTGGCCAAGCGACGGTCCGCTACGGCGAGCTTCAGCGTCATCTCCAGGTGCCCCAAGGCGGTCAACTACCCAGCCTTCCAGTGGTGCGCGAGGCCGTGCTCACCATCCGGCGAAAGAAGGGCATGGTCATCGATCCGGCTGATCCCGACAGCCGTAGCGCTGGCTCGTTCTTCATGAACCCGGTCGTTCCCATCGCAGCGGCGGATACGGCCCTGGCGCGACTGCAATCATCGGCAGACAGCACACTGGCGATGCCGCGTTACGGTGCCGGCGACGGTCAATGCAAGTTATCCGCGGCGTGGCTGATCGATCACAGCGGGATGAAACCGGGATACCGCCTGGGCGACGATGCGCGGGTGGGGTTGAGCAGCAAACACACGCTGGCGCTCATCAACCGCGGCGGGGCGACTGCGGCCGAACTTCTCGCGTTTGCAGGCCACATTCAGGCGCGCGTGGCCGGAGCGACCGGCATTGACCTGCACCGGGAGCCAGTCCTGCTAAAATCCCGAATTCCCGGCCCTAAAGCGGGATAGCGAGGCGGTCTAGGCTGATGTTTCGGCCTTACCCGTCGTCAGGCCCAGCTCCCGCAGCAGCATCATGTCGAGCGGCGGCAGCTCGGACAGCAGCTGCCGGAGCTGCCGCATCGCCGCACCACTGGCGCGCTGATGACGACGACCCATGATCAGCTCATTTTTCAGGCTGTGCTCCCACCCGGCGAGCTCTGTCACGCGCACTTTGTAGCCGAACGCCTCCAACACCAAGGCGCGAATCACGTTGGTGAGGTGGGCGCCAAACTCGCGGCGATGCCAAGCGTGTCGCCACAGCGGGTGCGTGTTCTGCCCACGGCCCTTGCCCTTGAGTAGATTGAACACCTCAGCCTGACAGCACGGCACGAGCGCGATGAACGGCGCCTGGGTCTGCAGGCCGAGCAGGATGGCCTCATCGGTCGCTGTGTCGCAGGCGTGCAGGCTGATCACGGCGTCGACCTTACCCGTCGGCGACCAGGGCAGCGCTGTGGGTGGAGACGGCGCGTCATCTGCGGGCATGCCGGGTAACAGCTCGGCGACGCTCGAGCGCGTGAAGTGCATGCGCGAAAAGCCGAGCCGACCGGCGCGCGACTCGCCGCGCTGCACCAGGTCGTTTCGCCGGTCGACGTTGACGATGTGGCCAGCGCCCTGCTTTTGCAGAAACACCTCATACAAGATGAACCCGAGGTAGGCATTGCCAGCGCCCGCGTCGACCAGCACCGGACTGTTTCCGTCGGCGAATAGCGGCTCGAGTTCAGGCCGTAGCAACCCGCAATAGTGGTTGATCTGCTTGAGCTTCCGGCGGGCATCTGCGTTGAGATCCCCGCGCCGCGTCAGCAGATGCAGCTCACGCAGCAGGTCAGTGCTCTGCCCGTCGATGAGTTCGCGATGTACGTTAGCAGCGGCCACTTTGTCGCGGGCCCGCACTTCACTTGCTGTCCGATGTTTTGCCATGGTGTCCTTCCTCGCTGGCGGAAGGTACGTCACCGAGCGCCCCGGCGCGAGGGACACGCATGACCCGCCCCTGATACGATGCCCCCATGACCGACGCGGCCGCCGAACAACCATCATCTGAACCAGCGGCTGAGGCATTGCCGCCTGACTTTGGCCCAGCCAGGGTCGGCGCGCAGCAGTACGCGTGGCGCACCACGGCGCTGCATTCGCCGAGTGCTGTGGTTCATGATGGCGCGGTCGCTGCTGCAACGACGCTGCTCGAAGACGAACGGCGGTTAGAAGACCAGGGCCGCCTGCAACAACGCGCCATCTTGCTGGAGCTAGGCGAGAGCGACCGGTTGATTCCCTGGCACGACCGCGCGCTCGATGCACGTGCACTTGCCGATGCGCAGACGCTCCTGGTGCTGGGGCACAGCCTCCTACAGCCAGTGGCGCCACTGGCGCCTGCAGATGCTGAGAAGCTCGCCGACGGAAGTGGGCCACTCGCCTCGGCCGGCGGTGCAGAGGTCCCGTCAAAGGAGCGGACCGCAGCAGGTCAGGCCTGTTTGGCAGCGGCAGCTCAAACCCTCGCGCTGATTCACGCAGACACCCGCTTACATGACGACAGCGCCCGCAGGGAGCTCGCCATTGCGGCGCGCTTGGCCCAGCTAGCAGCGTCGCCGGAGCTGGTCGCACGCCTGCTGTTGTGGCTGCCGGAGCAGCTGCCCCAGCGCTGGGAGGCCTGTTTTCCGGTCCCAACGACAGCATTTCAACTTGAACCGACGGGCGATAGGCCGCCGGTACCCGTCGCGTTGCCCGCCGGGGTGACGCCGTTCCGTTGGGTGGCGACCGATCAATCGGTAGCTGGGCCGTTCGCGACGTGGCTCGCTGCCGAGCAGGCCCATGACCCTAAGTGCCGCGTCCTGCACCAGGCCGGCCTCGCAGACGGGGAAGCCGCCCTATCGGCAGAGCTCGCCGCGGAGGGCCAACGGCAACGGGCAGCGCGCTCACTAGACCTCGCGCCAGACTCCGGGGCTGAGCTGACGACGGGCACGCTCATCTGGACTGGCCAGCGCATTCGACTGGCGCTGAACGACACACGCACGACGTTGCTGCCCAATTTCGTCGTCACTGGCGCACAACAACCGCAAGTACGCGGGCGCACGCAAGCGATGGCCTGCGCGGCCTGGAGACTGGCGGCGCGTGGAGCAGTCATTGTGGTGTGCAGCGACAACGCCGGGGTCAGCGACGCCGCCGACATGCTGTCGGCCATGGCGAACACCCGACTCAATCACGGGCACAACGCCCCTCAGATCGGGCCCTATCATCGACCCCGTCAGCGAACTGTCGCCATGGATCCAGCCGTGCAGCCCACCAATCGTCGTGCCGCCCGAATCGCGGCGCGTATGGCGCCGACTGTCGCGGCACTTCGATCGTTCGGCGTGGCGGTCGTGCCAGAGGGTCACGCCGAACCTCCTGGCGACCTTGGGTGGGCGAAGGTTGTGATCACGACTCCGCGGCTACCGCTCGCCCGTTGGCCAACTGCCAGCGCGATTGTGGTGACGCGGCCATCGTGGGTGGGCCAGCCGTTGCCGCGTCGCTGGCTGCAGGCGGCAGCGGCGACGCTAGGGCCTTGGCCGCGCCCCCTGCTGCTGGTCGGCATCAACGGCAGCGTAGAGCGCCAGCGGGTCACACGGGAAGCTGCGCTGGCCCGGGATCAACTGCAGCCCGGTCTGGAGCCGACGCCGCTGGCGCAGTTGCTTGCTGCGGCCCTGCCCGACCCGGTCCCGAGCGGGCTGCTCGCCAGTCTTCATCAAGGCGACACGCATCAACTGGGAGAACATGCCCCGTGGGTGCAGGAACTACTGGCAACGGCGCGCCGCTGCGGCTTGACAAAGGCGGAGCGTTCCGCGGCCTGGCGCAGCACCCGCAATCCCTATGTGCGGTCCTTGCTGAGTCTGGCGTGGGGCGACGATTCGACGCCGCGCTGACGTCCAACCGAAAGTCCTCGTCGATGGACATCATGAGTTGCCGCCAGCCGCAGGCACGGTATTGTGGTTCCATGACGACGTCCCCGCCCAACTCGCCTCGCTCATCCAAACCGAGCTCGAATCGACCCCGCCCGACGACACCACGCGACGCTGCTCGCCGCAGGCTCAAGTACGCGAAGCGTGTGTTCAATCGACGCGCCGAAAAGGCCGCCAAAGGCTTCGTGATTGGGCTGGATTGGTTCTTGCGCGACCCGGAAGATGTCGTCGGCCAAACGCCCTGGGAGCCCGTGTTTCAGCGCGAAAAGCTGACGGTGCGCCGCTATTTATCGCCCGAATCGGCCCCGGCCGCGGACCAGGACACCGTCAGGCCTGCCGTCTTGCTCATCCCGCCGCTCATGGTCAAACCGTACATCTTCGACCTGACCGAGGGACGCTCGTTCGTCGAGACCCTGCTCGAAGCCGACTTCGACACGTTCCTCGTCGATTTTGGCGAGCCAGACGCCGACGACTCAAACGTCACCCTCGACAACTACGTGCTCGACTGGCTACCAGCCGCGGTCGATGCCGTCTGCGCCGCGACGGGAAGCTCCCAGATCTTTCTCACCGGCTACTGCATGGGCGGGTTGTTCGCCCTGATGCACACCGCCGCCAATGAAGACGAGCGCATCGCGGGCATCGTCACCATCGGCTCGCCGGTAGATAGCCACAAGATGGGCATTTTGAGCGTACTGAGCCGCTCTTTTCACCGCGAGGTCGACTTTCTCTCCAAGCGAATCGGCAATGTGCCCGGAGAGTTGAGCTCGCGCATGTTCAAGCTCATGAGTCCGGTCAAACAGGTGACGCGTTACGCCGATTTGTTCATGAACCTGTACGACGAAGAATACGTGAAGGGCTTCGATGCCCTGAGCGCCTGGACCGACAACTTCATCGACTACCCGCAGGATGCTTTTCGGCAGCTGTTTTACGAGTTCATGTTGGACAACAAACTCAAGGATGGCGAGTTCGTGTTCGGTTCAAACCGTGAGACCGGCCCGAAAGTGGCGAATTTGAGCCGTTTGCAGACGCCGATCTTGGCGTTCGCCGGTGCGACGGACAACGTCGTGCGTGAAGCTGCGGTTCGCGAGATCTCAGCGGCGGTCGGCAGTGATGATGTCACTGTTTGCGTGGCACCCGGCGGCCACATGGGCGTATTTGCAGGCCGCAGCGCCCCAGAAGCTGTGTGGCGTCCTGCCGCGCGCTGGATGCACAGGCGTGTTGCCTCGAGGGCTTGAGCCTGCGGGCGCTTCGCGCTATGGAGCGGTCTCGAACCACGGTACCTGTCAGGAGAATCCCCATGAAGCTATCCACCACTTTGGCGCTCTTTGTCGCCACCAGTCTCGTCGTCGCCGGCTGCGGCAAGGCGAAGGAGCCGGCCCAAGCCGCTGCCGTCAAGGTTGGAGAAGCCGCCGAAAAGGCCGGAGAAGCCGCGAAAGTAGGCGCTGCTGAAGCCTCGGAGCGCGCCAAGAAGGCTGCCGCCGCCGCTAAGGGTGTCGCTGAAGTCGCAAAGGCCGAAGCCCTGAAGACCGCCAAAGTTGCCGCCGACGGTGCCGAGGCGACCGCCGCTGCCGCGAAGGTTGCAGCCGAAAAGACCGCTGCCGCCGCCAAAATCGCCGCCGCCGGCGAGGCGCCAGCCGCTGGCGCCGCCACAGGTGCGCCAGCCGACTGGACCGCCGTCGTCAAAGACCCATCCAAAGCCACGGCGACCGCGCCGGGCGTCTACAAGGTCAAGTTCAGCACCACCCAGGGTGACTTCACGATGACCGTGCACCGCGAGTGGGCTCCGAAAGGCGCCGACCGCTTCTACAACCTGGTCAAGGCTGGCTACTTCACCGACATCGGCTTCTTCCGCAACATCGCCGGGTTCATGGTGCAGTTCGGCATCCACGGCGAGCCCACCGTCAACGCGGCATGGCGCGGCGCCCGCATCAGCGACGACCCGGGCAAGCAGAGCAACAAGCTGGGCTTCGTGACATTTGCCACCTCCGGCAAGGACTCGCGCACGACGCAGATCTTCATCAACTACAAGGACAACAGCTTCCTTGACCGTATGGGCTTTTCGCCCTTCGCGATCGTCGACGCCGAGGGCATGGCCGTCGTCAACAAGCTCTACAAGGGCTACGGCGAAGGCGCTCCCCGCGGCAAGGGCCCCGATCAGGGCCGCCTGCAGCGCGAGGGCAACAAGTACCTGAAGGCGGAGTTCCCGAAGATGGACTTCTGTAAGTCAGCCGTGGTGCTCGACGGCAAATAGCCCAGACAGGAGCGGCAATCGCGCTTCCGAGGCCGTCTGCTGGGTTCAGAAGCGCGGTTTCGGCTTGGACATGTCGGATCAGCTGAAGGACCGGGCCGCCAAAGTTAGCCGCGCAGGGTCACGCGGCGGCCACGTTTACGCCACCAATAGCTCCAGTGTCGACGCAGGCTGCGCTTGGTACGCCGGCGAACCCAGGGCTTGTGACCGGTGATCTGCACCAAGACCTTGGCCGCGTTGTGAGCGACATGCTCCTTGCGCGACGTCAGCGCCCGAATCAGCCGCGGCACATCCCGACGCACAAATTGCGTCCCCCGGGCGAGACGCACACCATTACCTCGAAACCCAGCCTTCATCCAACTGAGCCAGGTTTTGGCTTGGCTGCGGCGCCAGAACTTGCGCCACGCCGCGATGGTCTTCTTGTGGTTCTTGCGGCTCTTGCTGAGCAGGTACCGGGATCGAATCGGCTGGTTCGTCAGAAAGACGAGCGCTTCATGAGCGGCTAGACGCAGCTTCTTCGACCGGCTGTTGAGCACGCCGATGAGGGTGGGTACATCGCTTTGCCGACCGCGTTCTGCCAAGGCAGCGATGGCCCGCAGCTGAATCTCCTGCAGCGCTTTCGACTTGACCACGCGGGCATGGAGCACCCGATCGGGATGCTGGAGTACGGTGCAGGCCGTGTCTTGTAGCTGCTCCGCACCGAGGCCCACCCAAGCATCAAATAGCTGCGCTGCCCAGGCTCCCTTGGTCGCCTGACCACAAGCTGCGAGCACGCCCGGTGCCGTCTCAGTCGGTCGCAACCCTACGATCGCGCCCAGCGCTGCCTGCTGAACCTTGGCGTTGCTGTCAGCGAGCCTGGCAACAAACGCCGGTCCTGCGTCGCGGGCCTCGATGCGAGTCAGCAGCTTCACGGCCTTGAGGCGCACGCCATCGGAGGACAACGCACTCGCCTCGACCAGCCGCTCCACGTGGGCGCCAAAGGCATCTTCGAACCGATCGACCCATGCGCGCTTGGGCCCCCGGTCCAAACAACCGTATTTGCGGTCCTGCAGTGAGCAGAACAGCCTCACGTGAAAGTGGTCATCGTGGGGCGCGGAATCGCCGGGTTGGCGGAGCAGCTGCGACAGCTGGGTCATCGTCTCTTCAGGTAGACCGCGCTTTTCAGCGACCTTGAGCATCCGTCGCTTGAGCCAACGCGCCACGAACACCCACTGCACCGGCGTCTCGGTCTGCGCCAGCATCGCCAGGGCGACGTCGAGGTTGCGGGCGTCATCAAAAACCAGCTGACCGTCGCGGCTGAATCCGGTGCGCCGAAACTTGCGAAAGTTGTCCATCTTCACGGGCTTGCCCTGGCGATCACGGGCGTAAAAGCAGATATCGACGTCCCGGCCCACTTGGTGACTGCGATGCCAGGGAGAGCGGCCACCGTGGTGCAGGCTCACGTTGCCAATCCGCATCTCTGCGCCGCGATGTTTGCGCGCAACCGCGGTGGAGACGCGCGTGATGAACTGCTGCATCTCGTCAGTGCCCCAGAACGTCTGGCGCTCGGAGATATGGGGGAAAAAGCGGTAGTGCCGGCCTTTCGCCTTGATTTTCCGGGCCCGCAGGAGCCTTCCCCGGCTGGTGACCCCAAGGCTCATGCTGCCAGAAGGACGACGTAGCAGGCGCTTGGCGTGGGCGATAGTGAGGGGCCCCTTCGGCGGCGTCCAACCACCCTGATGGGCGATCGCCTCTTTGCGAAAGAGAGTCGACTCGTCGATACCGGCAGCAGCACCCACGCTCACCAGCGCCGAGTCATCGATCTTGGGCTGCGACTTGGCGGGTTTTGCAGGTTTGGTGACCTGGGCAGGGGTCGCGTGAACGGTGAGCGCAAATGTCGCCATCACGCCGCAGACGGCGAACGGGAGCGCAAGCGTAATCGGTGGCCGATTCGTCACAGTGACAACATATCGAATCCCTGGGAGACCGCTAGGAAAAATCGACTACGGCCCATGGCGCGCTACGCATCGTCGCCGAGGAGGTGCAGGGCGGACAGGACCGCCTCACGCCGCAATATGGTGACCGGTTGCCCTTGGGCGATGCCATCAGCCAACCCACGGTTCGTCGCGCCCAGCCACTCTTGCGCATCCTCAGCCGCGGCGGGGTGAGCAGCGACAACAAAGGAAGCATGGACCTCAAACTCGGAGCCATCTTTGGCAATGAAGATCTCGGCGAGCAGCTCGTCCCGCAGATCTACCGCCAATTGGTGGGCATCGTCGACGGTAATGCCGGGCAGGAGAAAGCCCAACTTGTCACCTGTTAGCCGAGCCGTGAGACCGGTTTCACCGATCTTGTCCTCGAACAGACCGCCGAGCCACAGGAGCACCTCGTCACCGGCGGCCCGACCGTGCGCCTCGTTGATCGCCTTGAGCCCGTCGATGTCACAGACGCCGAGCACGCCGACCGGACTCTGGTCATTGGCCATCCAATCCTGAATGTCGTCGACAAACGCCGAGCGGCCGAGCAATCCGGTCAGACTATCGTGCCGATCCGCCCACGCCACACGCTGCTCAGAGACCTTGTCGACGGTGATGTCTTCCTGCGTGCCGATGAGGGCGAAGTGCCCCTCGCCCACCTTCTCCAGGTCCAAGCGCAAGCGCGCCCACAGCCAGCTGCCATCGCGGTGCTGAAGCCGGTAATCCAAGGTTATAAAGCGCGTTTCACCGTCGAGCACCCGCTTGAGATGATGGCGCAGATCGGCCTGATCGGCGGGGTGAACCCGAGAAAACCAGGCGGTGCTGTCGTCGGCATGCTCATCGTCGGCGTAGCCCAACATCGCCTTCCAGCCGGGATCGAAGCTCATGGAACGGTCGGACAGGTCCCAGCGCATGGTGCCGGTGCCGCCGCAGTGCACAGCGGCCCGGTAACGCCGACTAATCTCAGAAAAGCGCCGCTCCATCTGCGCCCGATACGCGCCCAGACGAATCGATCGCGTGAGGGCACGGACGGGCTCATCTTCCTCAATGACATCGTGGACACCGTCGCGAAGCGCGGTCTCCAAGGTTGGCCCGGTCCCATTGCCGAGCACCACCCGGGTGGCGTAGGGGAAGCCAGCGCGCAGATGCGAGAGCGTCGCGTGCCAGCCATCGGCGCCGACAACGATGAGATCCGGCGGCTCCGCCCCGACCTCAATCGCGCTGTGGATTTCGATGGGAAGCCCGGTCGCCCGAACACGCGCCTCGGCATCCGCGCGCTTGGCGGGTGCAGTGGCGAGCAGGATCACGATCGGCGCATCTGCTGTGTTCATCGGACGAGACCTAGGGCGGGTTGGGGGACGCGTGTGCTGCTCAGCTCCATGGCCAAAGCGTATCGATCATGCCGAATCTGTCGAGTCCCCCTGGGCAGGTGAAACCGCATCAGCCATGTGATGAGCGTTCCGCCGAAACCCTACAGTTCGGAGATGTACAGGTTGGCGACGCACATCTCCTGGAGCGATCCCTCACCCCAGAACACGTCCTTCGGTGCTGACGGAGCTTTACCAGCGATTTTAGACTGATTTTCCGAGGAATTATCCCAATTGCAGCGTACCGTTAACTGGTCGCCATCGTGGAAGGTCACCGGCTTTTCGAGCATGTACAGACGCTGCCAATTGAAGTCGTATTTGGGGCTGCGCAGGATGAAGACCTTGTCGCCGTTGCTGCGCGTGACGTAGACCTCGGCCCACTTGCCCAGTGTGTGCATGTGTAAGAGACCGCCATGGATGACGAATCCCGAGGCGACGTCGACACCGCCAACGAAGTTCTTCCAAAAACCGCGCGGGTCAGCGGTATGGGCGTGGGATACGCTGGGGTTGCCGGCTGGGATCTTCATGGTCGTGCCCAGCCAACCCGCGTTCAGCCAGGGCGCGAAGGCACCCTGCCGCTTGATGGTATCCGGCGCGCCCAACTTGAACTGCATCTTCGTCTGGTCGGGGCCTGGCTCGCTGAAGTCCATGTTGTAGTGCATTTGGATGACGATCTTAGAGCCCGCTGGCACACGAATCCCCGTGCCATCAGGAAAGTTCGTACCCAGCTGCCCCGGAACCCACTGGCCGAGCTGTTGGATGGGGACGATCAGCTTCGCCGCACCTGATGGACCGCCGTAGCAGGCATAACCCGGCCCCACTTCCTTCTTGTCGAGCGCGGCGAGGGTATCCATGGCGCCAGCGCCGCCCAGCGCTTCGGTAGTGATGAGAAAGGCCGCGACGTGATGGACCACGCCCCGATTGTCGGGCAGGACGTTGAAGCCGGTGACGTAGGTCTCTTTGTCCTTCGGGAAGTCCACCAAGAAGCAGCGGTAATCGTCGGAGATATTCTTGGGCGTGTAGGCCACCGGCATGCTGATTTCGAGATCCGTGCGGCTGAGCTTTTCGGTGACGTCTTCCAGCGGCTTGGCGGCATTGGCAGGGTCTCCGGCTGGCATTCCGCTGTCGACCCAATCGCCGATGGCCTTGATCTGGGCGTCGGTGAGGGACGGATCGCCACGGTATTGTTGCTCCGGCCCAGCGTGCCAAGGCGGCATGGTCCGAGCGGCGGTCACCGCCTTGATTGCGGGCCCGGCAGCCTTGGCGCCAACGATGGTAGAGAGGTCAAAACCACCGATCCCGCCGGGCTTATGGCAGCCGACGCAGCGTCCCTCGATGATCGGGTGAATGTCCTCGTGCCAGTTCGGGCGCGGATCTGCTTCAGGCGTCGTGGAACACCCCAACAGAAAGCCAAAACTGGCAGCGATGGCCCCAAGAATCAGGGTTTTGGGCTGAAAATAGCTTGCGCACACGGGCGTCTTTGGATTCATCGAAAGCTCTCGGGACGGCAGGTCGAAGCCGACTGTCAGCGTCTGAACACTGAGCCCCGGACAGCGACGCCATCAGGAAGGGATGGGCGATTGCTCGGCGAGAGGTTGGCTTCAAGCGATCGGCTGCGCAACTGAGAAGTTGGCAGACTGGCGCACTGGCACGTTCAGCGGCTATCGACAGCTCAAATGCCCGTCAACGTGGGCCAAAGCTGCTCAGGATTCTGGGGCGAAACCGCCGCGACTGTCGTCAAAGTGAAACATCTCGCTGGCCCGAATCGCGCCGCCCATCACACTGACGACGAGGTAACCCACGTTTGGATACAAGGGCGTGCCTTCCGGGGCTGCGCTGCGCACGTCTTCGTCAGAGAAGTAGGCGCCGGCGTCACAGTGGCTGTGATAGATGGAGACCAAGGTGTCGCCCGCCTCCTCTAAACTGGCGATTTTCCGAACGTTGAGCTTGAACGCCGCACGGGCTGTTCGCACGTACGTCTCTGGGTCCAGCGCGTGGTAGCGATCTTGCAGGTTCTTGCAGACCACCGTCTCCAAGCGACCGTCGGGCTTACGCACCACCAAGCCGCACGCCTCGTTTGGGTACTGCGCCAGGCAATCGTCGAAGATGGGCGGCAGGACGTCGGTCGCAGCGCGCATTTCTGCGAACAGGCCAGGCGGCAAACGGGAGCCGGTCCGTGCCTCACCGCCCTCCGGCGCAGCACCGGGCAGGCGCCGGTAGACCTTGGGCTCAGCGTCATCGGGCCACGCAAAGCGAATGACAGCTGGCAATGGCGACAGGACCAGGAGGTGCTCGGTGACGAGCTCTGCGACGACGGCACCGACGAGCGACGCGTCCACGGGCTCACAGGGTTCGCCGAACTCGAAGGCGGCGGTACACACGTGGGCGTTGCGGCTGCGACCCTCTGCCCAACCGTCGGGATTGGCCGTGGCAACGATGTCGACCGACGCGCCGTACGGGCGCGTCGCAAAGTAGAGATGCACAACGGGCGGGGCAGCGTCAGCGACACTGGCGAGCGTCACCAGCGTGCTGTCGATCGCCGACAAATCGCCGATGATCTCGGGGTCACCGGCCACACGGCCCAAACCAGCGGCGACGAGGTAGCGCGCGGCGACCTGAGCTGCGGCGATGGCACCGGGCGTGCTGTCGTGGGCAGGCACGAACGCGATATTGGCCAGCGCTTGCTGGTCCGGCAACGCGACGTCATTGACCAGCAGCTGACGGCCGAAACGGCCGAGCACGGCCATGGGATCACGCATGGCGGGCTCCTGAGCGAAGGGGATTAGCAGCCGCCAGCGATCGCCGGGATGATGCTGACTTCGGCGCCAGCGGCGACCTCGGTCTCGAGACCTTCGAGGAAGCGGATGTCCTCGTCGCCGGCGTAGACGTTGATGAAGCGGCGCACTTTGCCTTTGCCGTCCACGACCTTGTCCCACAGACCGGGGTGAGCTGCGTCCAAGGCTTTGAGGGCCTCGCCGACGTTGCTGCCTTCCACCGCGACGATGGCGTCGCCTTTGGTGAACTTACGGAGCGGGGTTGGGATCTTCATGTTGATGGCCATCTGTCTCTCCTCGTCGATTGGGCGCTCTTGCTAGCGCGAACGGTGGGGTATGCTGGCTTCATCGTCATTTTGCAAGCCACAACAGCGCCAAACCCCCGTGCCTGCTGCTTGTTATGGGCGCACGGGCTTGTAAATTGGGCCGTCACTTTAGGGTCGCTGGCAGGGACAATCCGCCGCAGTTGGCACCGCAACGCGACGATAATCTCCCTGATGCCAGCGGATCAGCGCCGATTGGCTAGGATCGGGCCGCCCCGAAAGCGTTCGAGCCAGCGCGCGGCCGGCAGCCGCACCGATGTGGCCCACGACGGGCCCCAGCACACCTGCCGTTTCACATGTCGCCAGGCTTTCAGCCGGTGGTGGCGCCTCAAATAGACAGCGGTAGCAGGCACCGTCAGGCGTGATCGTCATCCACTGACCCTGGCGGGACACGGCGGCCGCGATGACGGCGATCTGAGGCTGCGACCGGTCTTGGGTTCGACGTGCGTCTACGACGTGATCGCTCACACGAAATTTGCATGCGGCGTCGTCGGTCCCCTCGACCACGGCGAGGGTTCCGGAGAGCAGCGTGGATTGATTGTCCGCGGTCAGGCGCTGCGGGACAACTTCAACTTCTAGCCCGGAAAACCGAGACGTTAGCGCAGTCGCGAGCTGCGCCGTCTTCCGTTGACCCACGTCTTGTTCGCCATAGAGAACCTGCCGATGCAGGTTGCTGAGCTCCACAGTATCCGCATCGATAAGGCGCAGATGACGGGCCCCGCCCAAGGCCAACGTCCAAGCGGCAGGCACGCCAAGTCCGCCGCAGCCGACGATGGCGATCGGGCGGTGACGCCAGTCGTTCGGCGGGATCGTCACTCGGCTGCCTCGGTTGATTCGGCCAACTCAGTCGGTTCGACCACCGCAGCTGATTCGACCAACTCTGTTTCGTCTGCGGGCTCGTCTGCAGGCTGATCGCTCACAACTTTGGCCGACGCACCGAGCTGCAGCCCCCAAGCGACCGGATTCCGACGCGTCAGCGCCTCGGGCAGCGGTCCAGTCGCAGCCAAAGCCAGGCGCTCACGCAGCAGCTCGTCGGTGCCGATAGTCACCTGCGCTTCGAGATAGGTCGCCAGCTGAGGCCACAGGCGCGCCATGCTCTCGTCGGGCGGGCGAACGTTGCCAGCTGCGTCGAGATCCCACAGCTCAATGGTCAGCTGACGCTCGGTATCGCGGGCGGCCAGCACGAGGGCTGAGTAGCGCCCCGCCATCTGGCTAAAGGCGCGATGGCGACTGCGCAGCTTGCGAATCGCGTCGACCGGCTCCAGGGCGATCAGCGCTGTGTCGCCGACCTTCGGCAGGATGACGGCTGGCAAGGGAGCGCTGGGACCCCGGAGATCGACCTTCGGTGCCACGACGCCGTGGCCTGCCCACGCGAGCACATCGAGCTGCCAGCTGACGCGGGCGTTGTCATCGGCTGATAGACGCGCTGGCGTCTGCTGCATGGCCTTGCCCACCCCAGCGCCGCGCTCCACCGCTTGGGGGATACCAGGCGCCCCACCTCGGCGGCCGCCCTTTTTCTTCAGACGGCGTTCGGCCTTGTTGATCGCCGCCGTATTTGCGCCGGCAGGTCGCCCAGGACCACGTCGGCGCTTGCCCTGCCCCTTGCGATCTTGCGACCAGCGCTGCTTGGTGCGACCACTGCCAGAATTGTTGCTCGAATTGGGCTTTTCGGCTGGTTTTGCAGGCTTCTTGCTGCTGTCTGGTGACGGATTCGCCGCGTCGCGATCGGGTTGTTCAGCGTCGGTCATGACATCGCTTCCGTGCATGGGGAGGGGCGGCTATCCGCGGGCTGACAGTGCCCACGACGACGACCCTGCGCAAGATGCGAGGTGGTGTTCGTGGGTTTGGTTTGTGGGGGGTGGGCTCGTCGGGAGCCGATTGTCAGAGGGCGCAAGACCCGGATGATGCCGCGCGCCGATGGGGCGATGGGGCGATGGGGCGATGTCGAACCTACGGCGCCGGGCGCAAGGGGGCGCTTCTCAGCTTGTCATGCAAGCGCAGCATGTCAGCCGTAGGGCCTACCAGCTTGATGGTGCCGGTCTTCAGGGCCTCACGGGCAGTCCAAGCCTGCATGGCCTTGCCGTCGACAATGAGGGTCAAGCGACGGTCTCCAGCGTTGCCTTTCACGAACAGTCGCAGGCGCGAGAGGCCCGCGCCATTGAGTCGCAGCAGCAACCCCGCGCGGCTCTCACCTGGCTGAAGCATCATCGAGCGAACATTCCGCTCGTCGAGGACCACCTTGGGACCGACGGAACAGGTGCCACCTTCACACCAACGCGGCAGCTTGCTGGCGCCCGCCGCTGGCGGCTCGGCTTGCATGCGCACCTGCATCGGATAGGCGAGCGAGCCGGCTGGTGCACAAGAGCTCGCGACGGCTGCGAAGAGCGTGGCCACGGCGATGGCAAGGGCGAGGCTCGCGACGTGGGTTTGTTGGTGGCCTGGCGGTGTACTGCGGTGCCGAGGCGTGGGGTATGACCTTGTGTCCATGGTGGCCTCCTGTGAGCAGCGAAGGGGAGTCGCGCGTGAACAAGATAGGCCTGTCGAGGTTCTATCGGTTCCAGGAACGTCCTGTTTACTATTTATGAATGACGAAAAGGACGTACCTGGAGCCGCGATCTTGGTTGGAGAGCAGGTCGAGGGATTCGCCACCTCGCTCTATCCGACTAGTCAGGGTGAACACACCGGCTTGCCCACCTGTGAGCAGGTCTTGCTGAGGGTGGAGCAGGTAGCCCCCTTGCGGCACGCGGCGCAGGTGCCGCCGAGACACACGCCCGACGCGCAGTCCACGTCGAGCTTGCAGGTCTGGCCGGCCTGAGCCGTGCAGTCCGGCACGCAGACCTGCTTGCCACAGCCGTCAGCCCAGCAGACCTGGCCGGCGGGGCACTTGCCAGCAGAGCAGGGCGCCGGCGCGCACAGGCCGGTCTTGGCGCTGCAGGCGGTGAACGAGGGGCAGAAGCCCCCGGACTG
>JAGSHB010000273.1 GCA_023954815.1 Myxococcales bacterium
GAGGTCCATGGCAGGGTGTTTCTCGCGAAAAATGCGGCATAACTCGCGAGAAACAGTCGACTATTTCTTAACGCCCGGACCCAAGAATCTGGCATTTGCCATGGCAAGATGGCGCGCCAACGAAAACAGACGGGGAGGAACCAACCCTCAACCTGTTGTATTTCATTGGTTTTTAACTGGAGCCAACACGCGGAGTCGAACCGCGGACCTACTGATTACGAATCACCCAGCCGCCCAAGGAAGCCCGTTCTTCTCCCGAAGGCATACTAGTGGGGAGCCCGGCCTCAAACGCCCGCCAGGGGCATCCTTGGCCATTGTAGAGCCATTTGCCCCCCAAACTACCCCGGTTTTGGCACCGCCAGACAGTCCGCCTGCACGAAGTGGCGCGCCTGCCTGCTCCACCGCTCCAGGGTCCAGTCCTCGCTTTCGGCTACTTCCTAGGCGTCACCGGCAACCTCACCGGCCGCCGACTGGGATCATGCCTAGCAATAAACGCAGCATACGCCCCCACAGTCCGCTTCGACTGCTTGCGCAGCCCCAGCACCGCATCCCGCGGCATCGACCGCACCGCATACTTCAGCGCCCAATCCGGCAACCAGCCACCCGCGTCTGCGTCCAGCCGATAATCGACGCGCGTCTTCTTTGGCCCCAACCGGGTCAGGCGATAATGGCCCCGCAGCCGAGGAAAGCGCACAAGCCCCGAACGAGCCGGCCAACCCTTGAGCCTGATGTCACGGAACCAGGCGATGACGACATTGCCGCCTTTGCGGCTCTTCACCCCGGTTGACACGATGCCGTCGCGGTCAGAACAGGGCCAAGGCGCGGCGATTCGAACATAGAAGGCGACGTTAAAGTCCGACTTCCGCCGGATGGCTTTGCTCTTGGTCACCGCGGGGTTCCATTCGTGCGCCCGGTCCACGTCGGCGAGAATGCCCAGCAGGTGGTAGAGCCCGGCACCGATGGTGGCGCGGGCTTTGAGCAGGGGCACGCGGCGCTTGGGGTCCTCCAGCGAGTAGACTTTGACCCCACGCTCATTGTTGATCAGGTGCCAGTCGCCGGTCTTGGCAGCGGATGTGGCCGCGATACCCGTGACAACAAGCCACCCGACACACATCGCCCAACGTCGGCAACAAAGAGAGGCGCGAAAGCGGTTGGCCTGCGGGGTCATGTGGCTATCTCACGCGACAGAAACGGGCGGCCGGGCTCGAGAGGACTTCGGCAATGAGCGTATCTGGTTGGCCATGATTGCATGAATCACGTTGGGAATGTGGGGCCACCACCGTCAAACCCCAAACCGCGCGCGCCACGCTGCGTAGGCGGGCATGAGCCGCGGCATCGCCTCAGCGATGACCAGGGCCCCCAGGGTCACTGCCGCCCGCTCCAAGGCCCTGTGGACCTCATGACCAGGCGTACCGACCGCCGTGTTGCGCGGCGCACAGACGCCTAGCTCTTCATGCACCACCGGATCGCTCACAGCGTGGCATTCTTCGTGCAGGATCTGACACAGCACCTCATCAGAGGGGGCATCCAACGAGGTGGCGCAAACCCTCCGACCTTGTTGGCTCACCGCGCGACCATGCCCCCGGAGGGCCGGCACATGCCACACCTCCAGTGCAGGCGGCTGACATTGCGCGATGGCCCACAGCGCTGTGCGTAGGGTGTGCAGGTCCGCTGCGAGCTGGGTCCTCGTCGCCGGCGGAAGGTGCGGTGAGGTTGTATGCGACTGGTGCCCATCATCTGTAGCCGGCGTCGGTGTGGAAACGTGGGTACGCAGCGCCGCGGCGAAGGTCTGGCGCAGGACCTGACCCGCCTCGTCTTGCAACGGAGCCAAGCCCGTCCCCCGCAACAGGCCCAGCAATTCGGCCTCGGAGTTCGCAAGCAGCGGCGCAAACTGCAGGGCGAGCCGACCCGGCGCATGGTGCCAGGCACGCACCAACCCTTCGGCCCAAGGCGGCTGCGGCAGCGACGCGTCGTAGATGGAGGCGGCGTCCTGACCGATGTCGAGATGAGCGAGCACACCGTAGGCATGGGCTGCGTGGGGTCTCGCAACAAAGGTAGCCCGCGTCATCGACTAACCCACCTGCGGTTGACCGCGCAGCCACCCCGCTTTGCCAGTCAGCACCGGCAGCCGCACGCGCGCCAGAGGCTTCTCTTGGCAAGAATCGGCAGTCCCGTGAACCAGCACCAGATCTTGCTTGGCAAAACGCGGCCCGAGGGCCAGCACCGCCCTGCCCTGTTCAGCCATCAACGCCTCGCGCTGGGGAGTGGACAGCCGCGGCAACGCAGCGCCCAGAAAGCCCACATCCATCGCATAGCCACGGATAGCCAAAGTCGGATCGCCGCGAATCACCCGGATTTGCGGCCAAGCAGTCAGCTGCCGGCTCAGACTTCGCGCGCTCAACCAGCCGCCCGGATGGTGGGCGACGACCTCACCCGTCGGGCCGACCAGCTCAGCTAGCAGGGCGGCGACGTAGCCCGTCACCGCACAGAGATCAGCCGCACGCTCGCCGCCATCCGGGGTCAATGCCTCCAGCGCCATGGCGATAGTCGACACGCCCACAGTCTGCGGCGCCGCCCCTTCCCGCTCCGGCCACACCGGCCGGTCGTCCAGCATCGCCTTGGCCACGTCCTCTGCCATGAAGCGTTCTGGCCCGACTTGCAACAGGGCCTCGATCAGCCGCTCGCCACGAACGATCCCGGCCGCCAAGACACGGCGCACGGCCATCTCACGCTGACGCACCCACGGGTCTTTGACGTGCAGACCAATCGGCAGGGGTAAGTTGGCC
Organism: Myxococcales bacterium; assembly: GCA_023954815.1. GTDB lineage: Bacteria > Myxococcota_A > UBA9042 > UBA9042 > UBA9042 > UBA9042. Next base: position 2,787 of record JAGSHB010000273.1, read on the forward strand.
GGCGAGGGCCCATGCCCGAGATAGCCGCTCTTGTCACTGGTGGGGCTGCCTGAGGGAGCCGTGGGCTGTCGCCGCGCCTGCTTGGCCCGGGCCAACAGCTGATCCCGCGCACGCGGCGAGAGCTGCCGCTGCTCGTTTTCGATGCTGCGCAGGAAGACCTTGTCGACGTCCCTGCCCTGCCCTCGAAAGCGCTTGGCCACCTCGCCCAGCAGCGGTTCGTAGTGGTCGTACATGAACCGCACGCGGCCTTCGAAATCCAGGCTATGGCTCGGGTCGACCAGCTCGGCACGCAAGGCGCCGTCGTACCAGCTCTGCCACCAGGTCGGATGATGGAACACCGCCCCGTGCTCCCGCTGCCAGTCGGCCATCTGCTCGTGCACCTGCGCGCCGGGATAGAGCCGAAACGGGTCGATGCTCAGCCAGCCGCAGGTCTCCTTGGCCGTCGTGAACAGCTCTTTGAGGAAGGCGTGGGTCTGCCGCATGGTCTCCTGGGTCTCACCCGGATGCCCGACGATGACGTTGCCAGCCCACGACAGCCCATGTTTGCGCGACAGCTGCCCAAGCTGCATCAGCTGCGAGAGATAACGGTCTGGCACCGCCGTCTTGCGCATGATCTTCAGCATCTCCGGGCTGCCGGACTCCACGCCGATGCCGATGGAAAAGCGCGCCTTGGCCAGCAGCTCCACATCCTCGTCTTGCAGGTCGTCGCTGCGGGTCAGGGTCCAGTACTGCCTCGGTAACAGGCCCTTGTCGATGACCCCCCGCAGCACCTGCCGCCGCCAGCTGCGCTTGTAGCCAAAGAGCGGGTCAGCGAGGTTGACCACCCATCTCGACAAATCCGTGACCTTGCTCAGCCGCTCCAACTCATCGATGGCGCGCTCAGGGCTATAGGCACGCCAACGGTACTCCGTCTTGGCGCGCTCCATGCAAAACGTGCACTTATAGGTACATCCGCGGGAGAGGTAGATCTGAAACTTTCGCCCGATTTGGTGGGCTCTTGGCCAATAACGGGCTAGCAATTGCCACTGATAGGGCGGCAAGTCGTCGAGGTTTTCGATGGCGTTGGGACCGATGATGCCGCGGGTGATCGCCTGCCCGCCGAGCAGCTGCCGAACCAGGCCCAGCAGGGGCAGCTCACCCTCGCCGACAATGGCGGTGTCAAAAGGCGAGCCGTCGTAGATGAGGTCGGTGGGCAAGGCGCTGGCGTGGTAGCCGCCCGTCACCAGCGGCACGTCAGGATACAGCTCCTTCACAAACGCAGCGAGAGCCATGGTGCGCATGAAGTCGTAGCTCGAAAAACACGAGATACCGATGATGAGATAGGGGCCGAGCTCGTCGAGGGTGCGGGCGAGTTGCCTGTGGTCACCGCCCTCATAGTTCAGGTCGAGCAGCTCCACGCGCACGCCGGTGTGGTGCTGCACATAGCCGCCCATGCTGACGAGGTGGGGCAGGCCAAAATCCAGATCCGTCCACTTGATGATGCCCGGCGCGATGAGCAGGACCGCCGGATCGGGTCGGAGATGGGCTTTCAACGGCCGGCTCGGCCAATCGACAGGTCCGCGCTGGCCACGTGGGTCACGACGCTGCCGTCACCGCTGCCGCTGCCGCCGTCACCCGGGCCGCTGTCTGGCCGCGTCTGCGCTACGAGGCGGTCACGCCATGCGGGATCTTTGGCCATGGCGAGCAAGGGTTCCGGTGTGCTGAGGTCGCCAAACATGGCAAACCCAGACTCTTTGCAGCCGCCCTGGCAACCGGCCTCCCAAGCGCAGCCCTTGCACATGTCGGGCACCTGCTTCTTAAAATCGTGCAGGTACCTATCGCTGTGAATCTTGGCCCAGTCGTCCGTCAGGATGTTGCCCATGAGGTGCGCCGACAAGTTGCAGCTGCGCACGTTGCCGTTGGCGTCGATGGCGATGTTGGGGCTGTGGCTGCCTGTGCTGCAGAATCCAAAACGCACGTGGGGATAGCGCTCGATACGAATCAGACACGGCGGAATCGGCATCGCAGTGGCAACTCCCATGCTGTATTTCGGGCCTAAACGCTGCGCGGTGGCTAGGTTGTGCTCGATGTGCGTCGCTTCGGGCAGCAAGCGCGCGATGTTGTGAATCGCCCCACCGGCCGGCGCCATGCGGTTGTAGGTGATGTGGCGGACACCCAGGGCGTAGCACAGCTCCATGACCGCCTCGAAGTCCTGCCAATTGGCCGCCATGGCCACAAAACACACCTGCACCGGCACGCGGTGGTCGGTCAGTTCAACGATGGCGCGCAGGGTGTCGTCGAAACACTCAGCGCCTTTGAGTTCGTTGTGGCGCTCACGGTCGGCCGACAGCAGCGTCAGCTGCACAGAGCGCACGCCGGCAGTCGCGAGCCGCTGAGCGACCTCGGGCGTCACGTGGCTGCCGTTGGTGATGAGCTGCACCGTCGAGACCATCGCGCAAGCCAGGTCAATGATATCCATCGCATCGGGCCGCAGGAGAGGTTCTCCGCCGGTGATGGTGACGTGGTCGGCGCCGGTGGTCTCAATGGTGTGGCGCATCATATCGAGGTAGGCCTGACCGTGTAGCTGCCCCTTGGGATAGCCGCCTTGGGCGTCGCCGTCCTTGGCCGTCCACACGTTGTAGCAATGGCCACAGGCGTGGTCACAGCCCGGCGTCAGCTCAAAGTCGAGCCGGGGCACCTGATGGGTGTCGGTTTTGCTGAACACACCCACCGGCTAGCTCCGCATCTTGGCGAGCTTCTCCGCGAGGTCTGTCGGGAGCACCCCAGCGGCAGCCAGCTTGCGACGGACGGCATCCCGAGAAGGCACCGCGCGCGGATCGGCTTGATTTTGCAGAGTTTCAGGCGCCAACCAGCTTGTATCTGGGGCAGGCGGGCTGAGGCACGGACCGGTCTTGGTGTCTTTGCTGGCGGTTCCTTTTCCGTCGCCATCAGCGGTGCCGTCTCCGCTATCGTCTGCATCCGGGGTTGCGCTGCCCGAGTCGTGGGGAATGCTGAGGCACGGACCCGTGTCCTGGCCGAGGTCAGAGAGGCAGGGGCCCACGTCGATGTCTGGTGCTTGGGTATCGCCCACGTCTGGC
>JAGSHB010000245.1 GCA_023954815.1 Myxococcales bacterium
AGGCGGCCGTTCATGTAGATCTCGATCAGATCGATGCCGTACCACGAGGCGGTCTGAACATTGACCTTCACCTTCACTTTGCTGCCCGCCTTTGCAGCGACGGTGTCGCCCGGCTGTTTGTCGCCGATAGCCACGCTCAGGAAAGCGCCGTAGCTCGTCATGACCTGACTTTTACGCATGTTTTTCGATATTTCAGCTACGTCGATCGCCAACGGTTTGTCGGTGGCTGAGCGAATATAGGTGCGCGGCAGACCTGGCTCCAGGCTGGAAGCGTGGCTGTCAGACCCACCGATAATCGCCTTGACCAGGCCGTGCTCCAAGAAGCGGAAGTAGTCCTCCAGCACGCCGTTGCGCTCGGCACAGGGGCGAACCAGATCTTCTGCCGCCACCAAATCTGCCAAGTTCTTGTCGAGCTTGCTGCGGTCGACCCGGCAGAGCGCCGTCACAGCGTCCAGCATCGACTGCGCCTTTACAGCGTCAGCTGGACCACCCGCGTCTGGGCGCCACTTCTTCACCTCGTCCGGGGTCCTTGAGAGTTCGACGTACCAAGCGTCCTGCTCCGCTTTGGTGCGGACAAGAATCGCCGTATTCACAGCGACTGACAGTGCCGTGCGGTACCGATGCTTGCAGTCAAACAGTCGCTCATTGGCGTCACAGGTGGCCAAATCCCAGTGGGTGACGCCGTCGATGTCGACCTTCTTGCCCATCAATTCAGGCGTTTGGCTCAATTCGGGCAACATCCCCAGCTCTGGGCAGGCTTTGGGCAACGCGGCTCGCGCCACCGCCTCATCAACTGTGCCAGCCTTGTCGTTGACGCCCGCCGTGTCGATGCGAATCAGGCAGCGCTCAAACACTTGGATCTCGCGAACCGATGGGGTGCGCACCAAGTCGAAACGCTTGGCATTGAAGACCTCCATGGCGTCGAAGTCGCAGGTCACCGTGCGGAACACCTGGCTGTCCTTTTCACGGTCCGCGTCCGTCTCGTTGCGATTGCGCGTCAGCGTGAAGGGATTCAGCCCGATGGCGTCGGCCCAGCCCAAGAAGCCGTCGCGGGGGTGGGCGATGATGGTCGTTGGCCGCTCTCCCTCGTCTTTGGTAAAGCCGCTGCGCTCGAAGACCATGGTGTCGACCAGCGTGTTCGACGTCATGCAATACCAGTCCACCGAACCATGCGACGGCACGTCGAGCTCTTTGTATTTAAACGGAAACCCGATGTAGTGGCCGATATCTAGGGTCGAGATCTCTACGCCAACCACGCTCTTCACCCACGTGTCGAGCCCCAGCATCTGGATCCACGGCTTGAAGTCCGTGACGACGTCGTGGTCCGTCGCGGCGACATAGTCGACCCCCTCGGCGACGATGGTCCGTACGCGGTGGTCCAGATCCATGCCCGAATCGAAGCTCGGCTTCTGGTGCAGGTGAAAATCGCCGGAGATCCAGCCAGTCGTGTCGAGTTCATGTTTCAGCGTGGCAGAGACGGTCATCTCTTGGCCGTGCGCGATCGTGAAGTCCTGCTCTGTGTGCACGCTGTACTCGGTGCCATGGCTGACCACGAGGCGGTACCGACCAGCGGCCACCGGCAGGTCGAACGTACCGTTTTCGTCGAAAGCGATGTGCTGCACGCCAGTACCGAGACGCCCCTGACCCAGATAGACCCGCCGATGCGCGTCCCGCTCCATGCGCTTGCCGTTGGCGTCGAGCGCCACAATGGTCGCCTTGGCCGGCAGCTTCTTGCCATGGCCGTCGGTCGTATTGACCCGGATACGCGCGGGCGTGGGCAGGCTCGGCAACACGATGTGCTTCGCGCCTTCTTTGACCGTCAGGCCAATAAGCGGGCCAAAGACGATGCCGTCATGGTCCTTGGCGACCAGTTGGTAGCTCCCGACCGGCAGCGTCGCCTCGAAGTCGCCATCCTCCACGACGTCCATGCCCGCGTCGGCGTCGATGGCGCTGACCACGCCGGGCGATCCAGTGGCCTTTCTGTTGGCGGCGACCAGCTCATCGATGCTCTTCCACTTGCGACCGGGCTCGGGATCCGAAATGGCGAAGACGTGCGCGTTCTTGGCCGGCGCGCCGCTGTCCGTCCAGCGAACGTAGCCCTTCACGGTGCCGACTTTGGTTCCGCGGTGCTTGTAGATTTCACCGACCACGCTAGCCGCATCGCCGCGCCCGACCGCCAAGAACCGCTCATACTCGTAGACACGATGGGAATCGCAGTCGGCGTCATCCGTGTCAGCTTGTTTGCATTGGGTCGCCGCCGAAATGAACGGGGTCGCCGTCGAGGTGAAGACGGGAACCGCCACCTGCGGCTCAGGATCGTCCGGGTTTTTCTTCACGGTGTAGTAGGCGTAACTCACGTCCCCGCCGACCGCCGCCACGTAATTGAAGAGGAATGGTTTGGCGAAGGTATCGCGGCCCTTGAACCACGCTTCCCACACATCCTGCTGCTGGTCGAAGCCGTGACCAGGCACGAACTGCTTGTTGTGTTTGCCGAAGAAAACAAAGTCACCCGCGCCCATTCCGCCTGCATTTTCGGTGCTTTTCGATACAATTGGGCTGTCGCCCATGATCACTGAGATGACCCCGACGTCATCTTTGACAGGACTCATCTGTAGGGTCTTGGAGCACGCACACACGTCGCAGCCACGCTTGTCACGCTGGAGGGCCTCGCACTCCAATGTGCAGGACTTGCTGATGTCTTTGCAGAAGCAGTCACCCACCGGGTTCTTGTCGTCTGGGTAGACGCACGTCAGCCCCTCATCGCACTTCTTCTTTGAGGTGCACGTCCCCAAGCTACCGGGCTTGCCAGTCAGAATGATCTTGGTCTTCATGCGAACAAAGGACTCGCCAGGCCTCACGGTGTAGTCGGTGATAAAACGCACATTGGCTTTGACGTCTTTCAGGCCGAGCACGCTCTCGAGCAGCTCCTTGTTGTCCCTGATGACGTACAGGCTGTGCAGCATGGCGTAGCCACTGCCCGCGACCCGAATGGTGGCTTCTTTCCCATCGCTACCGTCCTTGAGGACGGAGATCTGGCTGTCGAGCGGCGCCGGATTCAGCAGATTGGCCAGCGGGAAAATCTCGGCAAACCGGTCGCGCCCGGTACCTGGCGGAAACCGCCCATCCTTCCGGCGGACATCGAGGTCCACCAAGCTGCCGCCGTAGACCCCAGGCCCCCAAGAGCGGTTGGTGTCCAAGATCGCGGCGCGAAGCTTGTCGTTTTCTAAAACGTAGTCACCCACATCACCGTAGGCCACTGGGCCACCTACCAGCTCATAGCGACTCTCAGCCCGCTTGGCGCGGAGCAGGTTGGGCTCGTCCTGGGTGCACGCGGGCAACACCATGACCAAGCAGATCGACAGTGCGGTCCAGGGCAGTAAATGTCGCAAGCGCGAGGAAGCAAACAGCACGGTGGCCTCCTACAGACGCAACATAATCTTGAAGAGCAGCGTGTCGTTATCGAACGTCTGGCCCTGAAGTTCGCGGCGATGGTCATACTGCAACCACACACGCAGTAGGTTGCCGACGAGGGCCTTGCCCACAGACGCGCTCACCCACATCTCATCGTCGTTGTTTTCAACGTCGGTGTTCGGGTTCACCAACTCGGCTCGCGCCGCAAAGGTCAGCTTGCGCCAGACGTAGCCCACCTCAACGCTCATCGCCTCGCGCGTCAGCGCCTCAGGAATGGTGTTGTCCGTAGTCGGGCGCTCGCTGGGCTTGGCATCGTCACGAATCCACTCCGCCAAGATGTGTAAGCCGCCTGCTTTGACGTGTAGATCCGCCGAATAGCCGGTGCCCGTGGTCGTGCCGCCGTCGTTCATGTAGGCGCCGCCTCCGACCGAAAAGCGCAGCTTTCCGCCGGTCAAGTCGTGAACAGACGGTCCCATCTTGCCCTTGGGAGCCACCTGGATGCGCGCCACGCTGCTGAGACCGTGAAAGCGATTGCCATGCAGCCCGCTGGAATTGACGGCGCCGCCGTAGAAATTCAGGTGTCGGTCAAAGCCGTTGTACACACCGGCTCGCCAGGTGAGACCGAGCAACTTGTAGTCGCCGCCGACGGTCAGACCGATCTGCCGAAAGGGCGCCATGGCGTTGGACGAACGTGACCGCTCCGACAACGCAGCGTCAGCTGAACTGAGGATGGCGGAGCGTGAAAATGGCACCGTGCGTGCGCCGAACCACATCTTGAAGTAGTGGAACCGCTGGTACCCAATCCATGCGTCCGTCAGCGTGGCACCGGCAAGATCGGTCACCACGGTAAATGGGATGTGCTTGGCGAATTGGCCAGTAAGTCCGAAGCGGGCGCGCGGCACCGCAAAACCCGGACGCTCGGCCAAGTCTCCGCGCAGCAATTGATTGTCCTCGCCAGTCAGGAGCGCGGCGCGCATCTCCAGCCGGGTGTGCAGCTGCACTTGCATCTCGCCGCGCGTCACCGTGGCTTGACCGAGGTGGTAGGCCGGATAGCCGGGCGCACCGAACCCGCCATTGTCCGCAGCTGGCGTCGCCGCGCCAGGCGCGGCCGCTGCTGCGGTCACCATCGTGGGGATGAACAGAACGAGTGCGAGCAGGAAAGCTTGCACTCCCAGCGCGCGGCAAGAAGCCGCACCGGTACCAATAGGCTGTGTCAATCGCATGGGCATTTCTCCCTCCGAGGAGTCGAGCGCAGGCTAACAGAGCGACCGAGGGCAGACCAGAGACGCGCGTGAGTGAACCAGTCACAATCAGTCTCATCGCAAACCCGCCAACGTCACGCCCTCGTTACATGAACGCCGAATCACCGGTGACATCCCCCCATCCCTGAGCGCCTCGTCTCTTCCCAGACAAATCAGGTGTGGCACGATGGCGCCTCATCGCCTGGGAGACCCATGAAACGCGCAGACAAAGCCGCAAAAATCGCCGTCCAATTGGAGGCGCTTTACCCCGAAACGCCCGTCCCGCTGGACCATTCGGACCCTTTTACGCTGCTCGTCGCAGTGATGCTGTCGGCCCAGACGACCGACAAGAAGGTCAACGAAGTCACTCCTGCGCTCTTCGCCATGGCGCCCGGCCCAGCGGAGATGGCCGCTGCCGAGGTGACAGACATTTTGGAGAAGATTCGGCAGCTCGGGTTGGCCCCCACCAAGGCCAAGAACCTCAAGCGCCTCAGTACCCTGCTGATGGAGCTGCACGACGGTGAGGTCCCCGCGACCTTTGAGGCGCTCGAGGCCCTGCCCGGGATCGGCCACAAGACCGCGTCCGTGGTCATGAGTCAGGCGTTTGGCGTGCCGGCCTTTCCAGTGGACACGCACATCCATCGGCTCGCTGCGCGTTGGGGGCTGTCCGATGGCAAGAACGTCGACAAGACCGAGCGTGACCTGAAGAAGCTCTTCCCGCGTGAGCTGTGGAACAAGCTGCATCTGCAGATCATCTTCTTCGGTCGGGAGTACTGTCCTGCTCGCAGCCACGACATGGTGACCTGCCCCATCTGTGGCTGGTCGGCGACTAAAAAGACAGTCGCTGCCCAGGATAAGAAGGATCGGCGGCGGCGGGACTAGCAAGGCCCAAAACGCCGAGTCCCCGCCTCACATGAACTGCGAGGCGGGGACCCAATAGCTAGGTCGTGCTCAAGCTCTTACTTCTTGAGTGGTCCCATGTACTCAAACTGGTGCCGGCTGTGGTTGCCGGAAGCGTTCCAAGCATGGAAGGGGTAGCCGTTGCAACCGCTGGCGTAGTAGCGGTGGTAGAAGGTGTCACCCTTTTTGAACGGCCACATGGTGTCAGACGTCATGTCGTTCCACGCGCTGGTGTTGTTGTAGTTGTACTGGTACGCGCGCTGGGTGCCATTGTGGAAGAACTGCAGGTGTTTTGTGTTGCAACCATGCTGAATCGCCCAGGTCGACAGGCGGTACCAGCCGCTCTTCTTGATGGTGACAATACCAGCCGTCTTGTTACTCACGTACAGATAGTCACCCGCGGTGTTGTGCTCAGCGTTGGTGAGGCAGTAGTTCATCCAGCCTGGGTTGTTACCCTTGTGCGTATTGCAACCACCCGACCAGACGATCGGCGAGGCCTTCGCTGCGTACCACTCGTAGGTCTTGGCACCAGTCTTGTTGAGGTTCTGGTCGCAGACCTGCAGTCCCATGGACTTGTCCCAGCGCAACGTGCCCATCTTCGCCGCTGTGCATGAGCTGTCGGTGCCAATCTGCACGCTGCCGCCGACCTTCACGTTCATGGCCACGCGCAGGTCTTTCACGATCTCCTGGTCGCCATTGACCGAGATCTTCTTGTTCGAGATGTACTGCATGCTGATCGACCAGTCGCTGATCCAACCATCGAGACCCTTGCCGATGGGGCAGAGCGGCTTGTTCGGCGCGAGCTGCACAACGCAGAAGGCCACATCCAAGACCTTCAGGGTCCACGCACCCTGCGGGTTCGTGCCGATCCAGTCGCCGATCTTCTTGCCGCTGCCTGCCTGCTTCTGAGGCGGGTTCTTGGCGTTGTAGGTCACAGTCAGCTTGCGCTGATCCTTCTTGCCGCAGGGGTCGCAGAGCACGTAACCCACCTTCTTGTCATCCGGCGGTAGCAGCTGCATCGACACGGCGGCGAGGTTCGAGTTCTCCAAGATCACCTTCACGTCGAGGGTCTGAGACGTCCCGATGTTCGGGAACTTGATGAGACTGTCGGCCGTCGAGCCCGTGTTGTCCGGAATCGGCTGCTTCTTCTTGGTCGCACTCTCGGTGTAAACAAACTGGTTGGTCAGCATGTTGTTGCTGATCTCGTTGAGGCCATCTGGCGGGAGGGCGTTCGGGTCCATCGCCTTGACGCACTTGAGCGAGCCGTCGGCGTTGATGCCCTTGACCACTTCGCCAGCTGTCTTGCACTCGCCGGTCGGGATCTTGATACCGGTGAGTTTTGAACCATCACCCGAAAACGACGTCGCTGTGACGGTGCCTGCGGCCAAGTCACCCGTGAACGTGCCGTTCTTGGCCTTGAGGCTGTTGGCACCCAAGTTCACGCCAGCGTCGAACTTCATCTCAGAGACAGACACGCAGCCGGTGCATTTCAGGTCAGACGCCGGCCCACCCTTTGTGGCGCTGGCCGCATAGTTGAAGCCCAACTTTGTAGCCGAAAGTGAGCCGTTCGCGATGTGCGAGGCCGACAAGCAACCGGTGCAGGCGAGGCTCCCCGCGCTCTTGGCGTAGAGCGCGAAGATGGTCGAATGGACGCGCTGGCGAGGAAGCGCTGGGTCGGCGCCGATCTTGACACTGAGCCACTGGGACTTCAGCGCCGCGATC
>JAGSHB010000259.1 GCA_023954815.1 Myxococcales bacterium
AAAATCCTATAAAATCAGTGTCTTCATCGTCGATGTCTTCGGCATGTGCTGCTGCCAGTCGGCCGTCTAGCCAACGGTTTTGCGCTGCAGCCCGTCGGACGGCCTCGCTGTACGACACCGACGAAAACGTGACCATGGAATAGAGCGGCACAAAGGCATCGGGTGCGGCCGCATGCAGGCGTTTTTCGATCGACTTGCGACGTAGAAACTCTGGATCGGCCACGTGGGCGCGCATCTCCATGAAGTTATCGAGAGCCAGCTGCCGAATCGCGTCCGCGTCCGCCTTTCGGGCCTGGGTGAAGGCGGGCAGTGCGGCCTCCAAGTCGCCCTTGTGCTCGCTCAACAGCGCATCAAATAGGGCCGCGCTCTCAAAGGCTGCGTTCATGCCCTGGCCGTAAAACGGCACGACCGCGTGGGCGGCGTCGCCGATGAGCACCGCGGTCTTTCCATGGTGAAAGGGCGCACATCGAATCGTGGTCAGACTGCTGGTGGGGTTACGCTGCCAATCGCTCAACAAGGTGGGCATATGGGGCAACACGTCTGGAAATCGCCGTTCAAAGAACGCTTGAACATGCGCCGGGTCGCGGTCGAGTTCATCGAGCCCCTCAGGGCCAGCGAAGGCTTGAAAGAGCGTCACCGTGAAGCTGCCGTCGGAGTTCGGCAGCGCGATGAGCATGTAGTCTCCGCGTGGCCAGATGTGGAGCGCGTCCGGGGCGATCCGAAATCCGCCGCCCAGCGCCGGCGGGATGGTCAGCTCTTTGTAACCATGCTCAAGCACCACCTGCTCGTAGTTGAAGCGACCGCGCCGCATCATCTTGTCGCGCACGGCCGAAAACACCCCGTCGCTGCCGATGATTAGCTTGCCGCTGATGGTCTCGTGGCTTCCGTCGGCCCACTCAAAGGTGGCGCTGGGCGCGCTCAGGTCGACGTCGACGCATCGCACGTCAAAATGCATGCGGACACCGGGCTCGTCCCCCGCGAGGGTGAGCAGGGACTCGTTGAGACCCCGCCGGGACACGGAGCGAATCGCCTGACCTGATTGACCATAGGGCTGAAAGCTTAACTCACCGTCGACCGCGTGCATTCGCCGGCCAGTCATGGGCAGCGTGGACGCCAGGATCTGCTGGTCGATGCCCACCTTGGCTAGGGCCTCGATCCCCCGTGTCGACAGCGCCAAGTTGATCGAGCGCCCCGCAGATCCAGCGGTATTGCGTAGATCCGGCCGTCGTTCGAAGACCTCCACTCGGTGGCCACGACGGGCCAGCAGCGTCGCCATGAGAGAGCCAGCGAGGCCCGCGCCAATGAGGAGAATCGGTCGGTCGGCGTCTGTCATCGGCGGCTCCATCACTGCAGGGTCATCGAACCTATGACGGACCCTGTCATCCGTCTATCCCAGTGCAATCATCAAAGGGGCTGCGCAACATCGTTTGCCATCAGGCACACTAGCAATCATGCCGATGCATCCCCAAACGACCGCTGTACCGCATGTGACGCGCCCGCAGCGGTGTTGGATCGGGCTGGCACTCGTGGCGTCGCTGCTGCACGTCGCGCCGCCGCTACGGGCGAGCACCAAGAGAGAGAGCCTGCGGACCGACCGGCAAGAGACGCGACTGAATCCCAAGCTATGCGGCAAGCCGCTCAAAGCCGTCGTTATCCGCGGTCTGACCCGGACAGCCGAGGTCGTGGTGCGCCGTGAATTGCTCATGAAACCGGGTGAAAAGCTGCAGTGCGATGCGGTGCGGGAGAGCGTGCAGCGGCTGCGAAATCTGGGCATCTTTAGGCGGGTCGATGTGCACCTGACGCCGGCTGCTCAGACGGTGGTCGTCTCGTTGCGGGTCGACGAGAAATGGACGCTATTGCCCATCTTCTCCGCCGGTCGTGGTGGTGGACGGCTCTTTCTGCAGGCCGGTGCGCAGGACAGCAATCTCGGCGGTCGCTATCTACAGCTGCAGGGCTATTGGTGGATGTTCGCCGGTACGCATTCTGCGGTCATCGCGCTGACCGACCCACGCCTGTTTCATGAGCGATTTCAGGCGACGATTGTCGTCGAGCACGGCAACCGCAATCGCTACCTCTATGAGACAGGGCAGGGCCCCAGCGCGGCCTGGAGTCGGCACCGTGAGCGGGTGACCCTGGCGCTCAGCGATGTGAGACAGCCGAAGCGGACCTATGGGCTGCAGACCCATCTGCTCTGGGACCGCTTCTCCACCCGCTTGCTCTCCGATCGATTGAAACTTCACGACAACAACACCCTCGTCGGCACGGGCCTGCCGGCGGACGGCGGATGGCTGCTCGCCAGCGCTTGGGCTCGGCTTGGGCGGATCGACAAGGACGACTATCTGGAGCGGCGCGGCTACGTGCACCTCGCTGCGACACTTGGCCAACCACTCTTCGCTGAAACGGCGCAAAAGACCTGGATTCGCGGGCTGATCGAGGCAAAATGGGCTTGGCTGGCGACGGGGACGCGTCTCAATCTCGTGGCGCGCATACGCCTCGGCGCGCAGACGCAGGCCCATCCGGCCCATCGGCTATTTGTCGGCGGGCTGAGCGCGGTTCGCGGCTACTGGGAGGGGCGCTTTGCAGGCGAGCGTATGGCCACCGGCAATCTCGAAGCGCGGCTACCTAGCCTGCATGGGCGGGTGTTGGTGCTTCAGCACGTGGTCTTTGCCGACACGGGTTGGGTTCACGGCGGTGGCAAGTGGCAGGGCGGCGTCTCACTGGGGACCGGCGTGCGCATCATCATGCCGCTCATCGCGAGATTCGTAGCGAGGCTAGATGTCGCGTGGGCGGCGATGGACGATGACTGGCGCATCTCCTTCGGCTCACAACAGTTTTTCTAGGAGTGCGCTGCGTCATTTCATGACTATCGCAGCACACTCCTAGTGTTCTTTTTTGATTGGGGGGGCTAAGAGCGCCCCCCAGCCGCGGCAAGCCGCGACTTCCCCATCCCTGGTCTTGCGCTGCGTCATTTCATGACTAGCGCACGCCGCCACTACCGTGCCGCTACCGCTTGAGGATCATGCCTTCGCTGGCGGGCTTGCTGAACATGTTGCCGCCCACTGCCCAGCCTGTGCCGTTCTTGTCGATGAACACGCCGTGCAGGTCCAGGGCGGTGGGGGTCTCGTCGCGGAGCTCCCAGCCGGTTGCCGTGCGGTCGACGAGGGTGCCGCGGAAGCCGACCGCCCAAGCCTTGCCGTCACGGACACGCACGCCGTTGAGGGCTTGAATCGCCTCGGGAGAGTTGTTCACCCACCCCCCGGCCCCGTGCTCGAAGACCGCGCCATTGCCCGTGCCGCCGACGATGACGAGGTCGTCGCCGTCGCCGTGAATCGTGATGAGTCGCACCGTCGTCAGCAGGTTTTCGCGGGTCCACTTCTTGCCGTCGAAATGCAGCACCTGCCCAGCCGTGCCGATGACCCGCAGATCGGTCGCAGAGGTGCCGAATACCTTGAAGAAGCTGGTTCCCGCGGGCACCGCTGGCAGATCTTTGACCTCCGTCCACGTGACGCCATCGCTCATCAGGACCACGCCCGTCTCTAGGCCCTTGGGGTCGCCGCCGACGGCCCAGATGTGGGTCGCATCCGCAGCCCAGCAGCCATAGAGCACGCGCTTGGTCGGTGTCGGCATGGGGGTGAAGGTCTTGCTGTCGGCGGTCCACCTGAGCACGCGCCCCTTATCGCCCACGAGATACAGGGTCTTCGCGTCGGGGCCGTGGATCCACCACAAGTCACCCGGATGGGCGCTGGTGTCGATGCGGTCCCAGGTACCTTTGGCGGAGTGTTGCAGCAGCATGGGGCCCTTGCCGTCGTCAGCGCCAACCGCCCACAGCGGGCCATCGTCATGCCCCCAGACGGCAAAAAGTCCGGCAGACAGATCTTCCACGTCGACCCGCCACTCGTCGGGTTTGGTGTCTGCCGCCGGTCCGTCGGCGCTACAGCCTGCAAAGCTCGAAATCAGCAAAAGTCCCGTCAAAACAACGCGATTGAGCGGGATGGGCTTCATGTTGAACCTAGCCATCGGGACCACCACTGAGCGTCACATGGCGTACCACCGTGTGTTTCTTGCCCTTCGCGCCAGTCAATTCGAGGGTGATCGTCGCCTTTTTGCCGACGACCCCTTTCGGCGCGTGCGGGGCGGGCAGCTCGTCGTTCTTCACCACCAGCCAGAAGTTGTAGTAGTAGCGGAAGCCATCGTCGCTCAGGATGGTCTTTTGCTTTTTCAGTGCCAGCTGTCCCGCGGCGTCGTCGCCCTCGACCGTGATCCCGCCCGACAAGAAGAGCGGATCGGTCAGCAGCCCTTTGGTCTTGAAGGCGAGCACCACCATCCACAGACCTTGCGGGCCGAGCTCCACGTTGAGCGTCGCGCCTTCGGGAACCGGGGTGTAGAACTTGCGGGTATTCTTGCCAGTGACGTTGGTGCCGAGCTCAAATAGGGTGGTCGGCCCAGCGTCGACTGCGCTGGACGTACCGTCGCTGCCCGCGGCGTCTTGGCCCACCGCACTGCCGTCTTCGGCGCTCGCATCCGACGCCGTGGGGTCGCCTCCGCCGGATGTGCCACACCCGAAGTTGCCGACCATCAACAAGGTCAATGCCGCAGCTGATAATCCGTGAGCAAGCCGACAAAACCGGGTTTTTAGCGCGAAGGCAGTGAGGCGCATTGGGGGTCCTACTGGCAGTAGTCGTTGCAGTTGACGCCGCCCTTTCGCAGGCAGGCCTCGCCGACGGTGGCGCCGGTCACTTCGGCCCACTTACCCGTCTTGTAGCTGTAGAAATGCAGGTCATCGATGACGCCGCAGTCGGTCTTGCCGCCCGCGATCCATACGCCTTCTTTGCTACCCACGACCAGGCCACCATTGCGGCGCTCGGGCACGTCTTCTTCGACCTTCGTGAAGTCCGGCGGGAAGTTGCAGAAGCTGATGGCCGGCTTCTGGTACACATCGCCAAGTAGCATCGTCGCCCACTGGCCGCTGGTTGCGTCAAAGCCCCAGAGGTCATTGCGGTTGCCCTGCTGCTTGTCGTCGTGGCCGCCGAACATCACGTAGCGGTCTGCGTCAGCGTAGTAGACCAACTCCGACCAGTAGCGACCGTCGGGTTTGCCGCCGCTCTTGGTGTCGAGCTTTGTCCACTTGGCAGGTGTCTCAGAGAAGTCCAAGCCCCACAGGTCGTCTTTGAACTTGGCCGTCTGGGAAAAGAGCGACGCGTCGGCGCCCCCGTAGATGACGAACCGCTTGCGCTTGCTGTCCCACAAGCCGCCGGAGAAAAAGCGCTTGGCTGGTGGCGTGCCAGCAGTCTTGACCTCGGTCCACGTCCCAGACTTGAAGTTGTAGCTCCAGACGTCGTTGTTGGGCGTGTACTGCAGCGCCGATCCCGACGTGTTACCACCGAACACCAGCAGGTCCCCGGTGTCGTCTCTGATCACCATCGAGACGTTGAATCGCTTGGCGATGGGGCCTTTGGCAGAGATCAGCGTCCACTTGTCGGTGTCTGGATTAAACGCCCACGTGTCGTTGTACATCGTGTACGGGCCCGACGTGCCAACGCGGCTGCGGCCGCCGAAGATGATCAGGCCGTAGCCCTCTTTCCACACGCTGCCAGCGCGCCCGCGGCCCATCGGCCCGAGGGATTGCGACATTTTCCAGCTATCGCAGGCCTTGTCGTAGATCCAGGTTTCGGTCTCCGATGTGGCGGCTACGAAGCTGCAGTTCTTGGGCACAGCGAACGACCCGCCAAACATGACAAGGCGCTGGCCCTTCGAATCCCACGCGCCTGCTTGTTCGCTGCGGCGGGCCGGACGTTCTCCGGTTGGCGCGCCGCACGCTCCTGCTGCGTCGGCTGTTGTCCCAGCGTCGCTGGCTACGGCATCACCCGACGCTGCGTCAGAGCCACCGGAGCCGTCGGCGCCCGTTTCTGTGCCATCGGTGCCAGTCACGGCATCGGTCGCCGTCGTGTCGGCTTCGCGGTCGGCGCCGCAGCCTGTGAGGACAAGCGTTGCGGTCAAAAAGATCAGCCCAAGGTGGGTGCGCAGAATCATGAGTCAGGTCTCCAGCAGAGATTTCGGTCGGAGTCCTAACGGTTGGGCGCCGCTGGGTCAATCACAATCGGATTGCGGCCATGCAACGTCGATCTCGACCCCATGGTGGTTTGCGTCGCCAGGTCACCATCGGCGGACGTCCGCGGGCCCTTCACCCCTCATCGATGTTCTTCGCTAGCGCGTGCAATTTTCTCCCCCGTCAGTAACCTCATCAGTGCAACAGACAGCCGTTTACCAGATCATCAATGCAGGCCATTTGGAGCGACGGTGCCCAAGCTGATACCCCGCAAAGTCCTCGATCTTTCCTGGCCGCAAGCGCTGGCCGGGCTGACTGCATCGTTGTCGTTGGATTCTCGAGCGCAGGTCGTCGGTGAGGTCGAGCGTCGCTGGAGCTCAACTGGGCAGGGGCTTGCGACCCTGTCT
>JAGSHB010000166.1 GCA_023954815.1 Myxococcales bacterium
AGCAGCGTGCTGCGACAGTAATTTTAATTACGCCGCACGCTGCTAGGCTGCGCATGTCTGGCTACGGCGTGTACTCGGCCCAGAACCAGCCGCGTACTTCGCCTGCTGAATAGCCGGTCGCTTTGTCGTCTGGATACAATTTTGCGAGGCGCGTCTTGAGCTTCGGCGACAGGTCAGCCGAGGGGCCGTGACACGTCAAGCACAGGCCGGCGGTGCCGATCATCTCTAGGTATCCCTTCTTGCCGCCGCCGATGTCGACAGTCATACGCCCGGGCACCTTGTCGAGGCGCTTACCGGCAGCGCCTTGCACGTACTTTGTCGCCCATGCTGGCGCCTTGTTCTTGGGGTTGCGTAGACGGTCGGAAGTGCGCCCCAAGGTGATCCCGTCTGCCTGGCTACTCGCCGTAATTTTGGCGGCGTCGGTATTGCAGGCGGCGAGCGCGTTGACTGGCCCGCCCGCCTTCATCGCAGCCTGAAGGCGCCCTTTGAGCCCCATCTTCAAGCTTTTTAGCGCTGCGGCGACTTTGGGTGGCGGCGCGCCGAGGTCCACCTCGCCGCCGCCCAGCACTTTCTTATGCTTGGGTGCTTTGACCGGCTTGGCATTCGATGCTGGCTTGTTGCAACCCGTCAGCGCGAGGGTCAATCCGATTGCGAGGGTGAGTCTGGTGGCGGTGGTGCGCATGGCAGGGCTCCTTCGGTGTTCGTTGGGGGCAAGAATGCGCTCCGTCCATACCACAACTCAGCCGCCTGCGACCGGCTTTTGAGGCGGCGACAGGCAATACTAGCGGCCGACCGGATCATCGAATTGGTACGCGCCGTACCCAGGCGGAAAGGCTTGCGCCAGCGGCAAGACTTGTCATCACACGGTCTGCTCGGCGAACACCGATGGCAGCGTTAGCCACGTCTTTGGCAATCAGTCTACAAATGTTTGCTTCACCCATCCCGATGGCACAGCTACCTGCATTGGCTCCAACAGCTACGGCAAGCTCGGTGTGGGCGACACCAAATCGAGGACCTGGAGTACACGGCAGAAGGTCAAGAACCTGACCAGCGTGCAGTCCATGAGTGTCGGCACGCACAGCGTTTGCGCGATTCGTACCGATGGGACGTTGTGGTGTTGGGGTTACAATGCCCATGCCCAGTTGGGTGATGGCAGCAAGAGCCACAAGTACGAACCCTTCCAAATCAAGGCGATCGGCAAGGTCTCTGCGGTGTCTGTTGGCTACTACCACACCTGCGTCATCAAGAACGGTGCCGTGTACTGCGTCGGTTACAACGCCTACGGTGCCCTGGGGCATGACAGCGCGGCGACGGAGGCGACCACTTGGCAAAAGGCCAAGGGCATCAGCGGTGCGCGGAGTATCAGCGTGTCCGATACCCACAGTTGCGCGGCCACCAAGACTGGCAAGGTCTACTGCTGGGGCTGGGACCAGTACGGCCGAGTCGGGCCCAAGGCCAAGTCGAGCGGTAACTACAAATCTGGCCGCAACCCGGCGCCGCTGGAGGTGACAGGCGTCTCCGGAGCCATCCAGGTCGAGGTCGGTTACTACGGGTCGTGCGCGGTGACCAACAAGGGCGCGGTCTGGTGCTGGGGTTATGGGGCCTACTACGAAAACGGCAATGGCACCAAGAACCACACGACTGTGCCCGTTCAGGTCAAGGGAATCACCACGGCTGTCTCGGTTTCGCGCAGCTCACATCACGTCTTCGCCGGGCTCTCCGATGGCAGCGTTGTGGGTTGGGGTTACAACACCAGTGGGCAGCTCGGTCGTGGTACCACGTCGGTCGGCACTGGGCCTGCTCCGCCCGGCGCACTCGACCACATCGTCTCGTACGCGGTCATCGAAAAGGCGACCTACTTCGTCCGCGCCGATGGCGTGTTGTGGGGTACTGGTAGCGGCTTTGGTTCAGTGCCCAAGGCATTGTATGGCCAGGAGGTGACGCCAGGTGGTGCAAGTACGGGGTGCAAGTCCGACGTGGACTGTTCTGACGATGGCAACCCGTGCACCGTCGCGAAGTGCGACAAGACCAAGGGCAGCTGCTCCCATAGCGCCGCGGCCAATGGGGTCGGTTGTGAGGACGGTAAACTCTGCACGACAGGCGATGCCTGCAGTTCAGGCAAATGTGTCGGCAAGACCAAGTGCGCAACATGCGATTCGGCATCGGGCAAGTGCATGTAGCACCCGGGCATCGCTACTTCTGGATGGAGACGTTGTCGCCTTCAATCACTAGCACCTGCGGCTTCCCACCGTAGTGCTTCGACAGGCCGACATCGACCCGCCAGACTTTGCCTCCGCAAGCGGCATTGATGCCCTTGGACTGCACCGTGTGAGCGACCACAATTCGCTTGGCGTTCAGCATGGACAGCATCTCTGCAGCAAGTTTGCAGTCCGCCGCGTCTGTGCCGGACGAATAGTGGCGACTCCACACGGGAGAGTCCTCGCTGCTGATGCTCGCCGGAGACGTTCCGCCGCTCTTCATCCAGGCGCTGATCTCCTTGTTGATCTTGCCGATCCCGTATGTCACGTGTTTGGGCAGTAGGCCGCCGTGCACAAAGACGTTGTCGCCGACCACTTGAATGGTGTTGTGGCCAGACAGCAACGTCGCGTATGGCCCGGCAGGTCGAAAAGCCGACACACGACCTCGTTTCTCGGGCGAAAAGCTCGCGAGCAGCTTGTCGTCTGGCACATGCGGTACGTCTGCGAAGTCCTTCCAGCCTCCTGGCGTAACATAGGAAAAGTTCAGCGCCACATTCATCGTCTCGTGGTTGCCATTGAGAACGTACAGCGCTCCGCCAGCCTTGTGCGCGCGGTCGGCAACTACATCCAGCAGCAGCAAAATGGCCTTTTCGTCGTTGCCGCGGTCCAGTTGATCGCCGACTTGCACGACCACCAACTTGCCACCCACCCAGTTGTCCTGATCGTCGATGGCTCCAGCGAGCTTCAACACTTTTCGAGTCGCGCCGACATCACCGTGCACGTCACCGATGGCGATGATCTTGGGTGCACCTGGAGCGAGAGTTGGGGGTGGCGATTGGCGCGCAGTAGGGGCGGCCGGGCCGGTTTCGTCCGATTGTGCATCACTGGTCTGCGCCACAGATGCGCGCGTTCCGGAGTCGACAAGTGGGTTGCTTGTGTCGGTCACCACGGCACGGGTAGGCGCAGGTTGCGAGCTCTTTGCGCAACCAAGCGGCATGCTCGCAAGGAGTGTGAGCGTCGTTAGTCCTAGGGCACATCTGGTGTCTAATTTCATCATGCCCAACCGTACCACCAATTCCGACAAACGCGCCCGTCGGCGCGACGATGACGTCCCTGGGCGACGGGACGGGCACTTCGAGCCCGCGTCGTGCGCCCCAGCCTGATCGCGAACCGCTGGAGATCGAATTGGAGCAAGAACCGCGCTCGACCGCTGCACCCGCCGATTCGTTTGCCCGACCTGCACGGTAGGGCTACCCTCCGGGCGAACGCAGGGGGATTATGTCCGGTCATCGACCCAGCAACAGCGCAATTGACGATGTACGCATTGGCCAAGTGTTCGCAGAGCGCTACGAGATCATTCGGCGCATTGGAACGGGTGGTATGGCCGTTGTGTACGGCGGCCGCGACCGCATGTTGCAGCGTGATGTGGCCATCAAAATCCTCAAGCCAGCGGTCATGGACGATCCCTCCGCTGTGGAGCGATTGCGGCGCGAAGCCCGGGCTGCAGGGCAGCTGCACCATCGCCACATCATCACGTTTCACGACGTGGGAATGGGCGAGGGCGCCGTGTTTATCGTCATGGAGCTACTGCGCGGGCGCACGCTGGCTGCTGAGCGACGGCGTTGTCAGCGATTGGACTCGGCTCGGGTTGCACGTATCGGGGCACAGGTCGCTTCGGCGCTGCGGGTGGTTCACGCTGCTGGCATCATTCATCGCGACTTGAAGCCGGACAACATCTTCCTGCTTGAACACGCCGGTGACGATTTCAGTAAGCTGCTGGATTTTTCAATCGCAAAGCTCCCGGCCACACTCGTAGACGGCCGAATCACGCAGACTGGAACAGTGCACGGAACACCCCAATACATGCCGCCTGAGCAGGCGATTGGCGATCCGGTGTCACCGGCTTCAGACATTTATGCGCTCGGTGCCGTGTTGTTTGAGATGATCGTGGGCAAGGCGCCGTTTCACGCGACCAATGTCCTTGAGTTGTTGGCTGTTCAGAGCACGGAAGATGCCCCTCGGGTGCGGACCCTGGAGCCCGACTGTCCCGAAGCGCTGGAGACATTGATTGCGCAAATGCTAGCGAGGCAGCCGCATCAGCGGCCGGTGAGTGCAGAGGCAGTGGAGCAGGCTTTGGCTGAGATTGTTGCGGAATGTCTGGAAAAGGGCACTGAGCCGCCACCGCTACCTCATGGCAAGAAGAAATTGGCCGACGCGGCAAAAACTGCACGCAATGATGTGTTTGAGCCGCCCTCAGATATTACCGAGTCGCCGACGGTTCCCCTCGACAAGCCCCTGGTGACCGCGCCGAGCGCACTGCACGCGACCTCTTCGAAAGCGAAGCCGAAAAAATCGCATTCGAGCGCTGTTGCCAGGCCGAAGTCGGTAAAATCACGTGCTGTGGCCCGTCGTACAGGATCGAGCAAACCAACGCGCCGAACCACGCAGTCTCGCAGTGTCAAACGTGCCAGCGCTCGTCCTGGGCGGGGCACGACTCCTCCGAAGAAGAAGACGCGTCCGTTGTCTGCGCAAGTAGTCGGGAAGGGCCCCTCAAGTACCGCCCCTCGCATCGCCGATGATCAGCAGCGCGGCAAACGGTCGACGCTACCGAGTTGGTCAGGACAGACCTCTCCGGACAATCCAGTGGCGGTCCCAAAGGACGAGTCCACCAACTCTGACTAGTTCAACGGCGCCAAATTTAGCGTATGTCATGCTTTCCCGATGGGTCACTGGACCTCTGCACGGGGGGCACACAAGGTCAAGTTAGACTCTGACCGATTGGCCGACTTCTTCGGCCAGAATGTTCGAATCGACCATGTAAAACAGCGTTGCAGTTCATTGGGTGACGGCACTTCATGCTTCACATGGAGGGTCTTGTGGGTTCGACCGGCGAGTTGACCGTTGTGCCACGTCAGTTGGACATCCTTGGGCACGGTCATCACCGTGGCCGCGTTTTTGCCATACACGCCGGATAGGCCCAGACCTCCGGCTCCGCTGGGCACGCTAAGGATCTGGTCGGGACGCACCAACACTTTGAGAGTCGCGCACTTGGATCGCACCGTGACCAACTCTCCGCTCTTGAGGCTACGGCGCTCCTGGACGTAGAGACTGGACCAGCGATAGGTGTCGAGCACGCGGGCCGTCGAACCGAACTTCATCTCTACTTTCTTGTCGAGCTTCTCGTCAGTCGGCGTGTTGGAGAACCCTCGGCTGCGCCGAAAGAATAAGCCCACAGCGCGGTCGGCCAACACGGTGTTGAGACGGAAACGGCTGGGGCGGACGGCGTAGATGCTGCGCTTCGGGTGACGAAGTGCGGTCCGCATCAGTGCCGGAACGCCGGCGCGCAGGAGGACGGAGGTGCCGTCTGAATAGCGGTAGCCACCTTCGTGGCGTAGTGCCGGAACCAGGTCAGCGTGTTGGACCCAGAGCACAATATCGAGCCGCTTGAGGGCCCAGGGCGTACTGACACACAGGCTCTTGCGCTTGTCCCCCTTGCGCTGAAGAACGGGCCGAACGCCGACCCACTGCCCGCGTCTCTCGACGACTTCCATGGATACCGCGCGCCCGAGTTTGTAGGTCTTCGTCGCAAAAACGGGGTCTCGCGCGCCTGGGGCGTCAAGTGAGGGGGCTTGTCGGAGCCAGGCGCCTCTCCGCACGAGCGTGTACCGCGGATTCGGTTGTTGCCGGATGTAGCGGTGGCGCGGAGCACTGCAGCCCGTCATGCAGCCGGAAGTGGCGACTCCCGTCATGACCAAGAGCGCGAGGCAGAGACGTGAGAGTGGCATGTCGGTTCTCCTGAGGGGACGCGACGATGGGACAACCAGGCGAATATTGGCAAGGCGACCATGAAGATGGACCTTGCGTCGCCGACTTGTACGCCCCACTCTCGGCTCGCCTGCGATCATGCGGTGCGGGGTGCCCACGCCCGAATCCGCACCAGAAAGGACCCGACATGCGAATTGTTACCTGGAACGTCAACAGCCTGAAGGCACGGCAGGATTTCGTCAGTGCCTACCTAGACGAAGAGTCGCCAGACGTCTTGTGTCTACAAGAGTTGAAGCTTGAGGAACACAAGGTCCCGACGGAGATATTCACCAGTCGTGGCTATCACCTTGCGATCTTTGGGCAAAAGCAGTGGAACGGCGTGCTCATCGCCTCAAAAACGCCCCTTGAGGATGTGCACCGCGGACTGCCAGAAGGTGATGATGGCGCGTCCCGTCTCATTGCAGCGACCACGGCAGGCGTGAGATTCATCAATCTGTATTGTCCGCAGGGACAAGCGGAAGATTCCCCGAAATTTCCCTACAAACTTGGATTTTACGACGCTCTCATTGCGTGGTTGGGCGACCATGTCTCACCCGCTGAGCCGGCTCTCATTCTCGGCGACCTCAACATCGCGCCGTTGCCGGGTGATGTGTACAGCGTGCAGCACTTCGAAAACGTGCCCACTTATCATCCTGAGGAGCACAAGCGATGGGATCGGCTCTGCGAATTGGGCTATGCCGATGTGAGCGCGCCTTGGTTGGCGCCGGGCACGTACACCTATTGGGACTACCGGGGCGGCAAGTTCAAGCGCGACCTCGGGATGCGAATCGACCACCACCTCGCAACCGCTCCCCTCGCCGCTCGCGTACGGGGCAGCCGGGTGTTGCGGCAGTGGCGCAAGAATCGAGGCGAACTGAGGGCGTCGGATCACGCTCCGGTGGAGATCACCATCTCGTCGGGCTTCGCTACAGCGTAAAGCGAATCTGACGGAGCAGGGCGCCTGGTAGCTGTACGCTGCCGGTGGAGCGCTTTTCGTATGTGTCCGATGAGAGCGAGAGAGGCGCGTGGTTCCCCAGCGCGATGAGTTCCGAGCCCAACATCCGCTCCAACGTGTCGTCGAAGCGCATCACGCTCAGCGGGGCCACCAATTCGCCGTTCTCGACCCAAAACGTCGCGAAACGTGTCATCCCGGTTAACCGTCCAGCGGGGCGATCGGACCAGTTCGTGTACCAGAGATTGCCAACGTAGATGCCGGTACCCAACTCTCTTAGAACATCGGCGTCCGCAAGAGACCCAGTAGCCATCGTGAGGCTGTCGGGCGACTCTCCAGCGCCGGTCGTGTTCAGCCCGTATTCTTGGGCGGAACGTGGGGAGACCAAGCTGCCGGCATGACGGCCGGCGGAGATCAGCGGGACCTCCGCGGGGCGAAGAAAGCCTGCCGATCCAAATCGCGGTGCCACACCTGAGGTTGGGGACTCCGAGATGCTGACAAGCGGAGACAGCGATGCCGTCCCGTCGACGATGCGCTGCAGTGGACTCTGGCGAGTTTGCTGTGACTTCGCGCCAAAGCCGTCCCAAGCGAGAAGGCCCACGAGTTCCCCTACCGCTGCAGGACTCAGCCACGCCCGGTAGTCCCCGGGCCGCACCGTCACCGGCGTGCGACGCATCTTCGTGAGTTGGATTTTTGCTGCGCTCACCTTGTCAGTCAGGTCTTGGGGAGTGAACTCGAATCCGGCGTGCTCTGCCTTTACCGCCTTGTCACCGCTCAGATGAACGCTGAAGTCGACGTGGTAGGCGTGTCGTGTGTGGAAGCTCCGTTGCCCCCAGCTGCTCGCAAATCCAGCGTGAATCGGGCCAGATGCCCAAATTCCAACGAGATCGGCATCTTGGGATGCGTCCAGCAGGACCTGCGTGGCCTCCGCAGCTGTGGGAAGCTGGTTTGATCCTATGTCAATAACGCTCTCAGCGGACTCACACAGGAGCAGATGTGGATCGGGCGCTACCGCTGCGACGACCTCTCGCAGTGAAGTGATCACCCCGGAAATACGGGCTTTGTCGCTGTCAGCATCGCCTGTCAACGTGAGGCCTTGCAGTGCGTGCCGCCCAGAGTTGACCAGCCGCAGACTGAGGTTCGACTGGGTGACGTGACCAGCCTGGCGCACCCTGCTCTGATTGATTCGCACAAAATCGGATGACTCTGCGCTGAGCCATGCTGTGAGGTCTTCTTTGCCCGTCAACTGATCCAGGGCATAGGTCATCATATCATCGAAGTGCTGCTGTATGCGGCTCACGCGGCACCTCCAAATACTTCGATATCTGAGAACTTGCACATTGGCGTTGCGTGCCCAACGCGGATGCATTGATTTGGTTCGCCTTTTCCACAATATGGCGAGCCGTTCAGTTGCCAAGTGCTCGCGTCGCCAACCCCTGACAGATTGCGCCAGAAGGTCGCTGAAACGCCGCGGTAGTTTGGCTTCTTAACAACATCCGTCAGCTGACCGTCGACGATGAGCTGGCCCCACTCGCAGCCGAACTGAAACTTATTACGAGAGTCGTCGATCGACCAACTCGTGTTGCTGCGCATGAGCACGCCGCGTTCAATGCCGGCCACCAACTGTGCCATGGACTGGTCACCCGGCTCGACATTGAGATTGGCCATCCGGTCAATTGGGGGGCGGTTCCAACTGGAAGCGCGGCTATTCGCTACACCAGCCATACCGGCTCGGTGTTGCGAGAGGTGCGCACCCAGCGGCCGCTTCAGAACGCCTGCCTCGATGATGTAGGCGCGCTCCGCTGGTGAGCCATCGGCGTCGAAACCATAGCTCGCAAACTCGGCCTGCACACCCGGATCAAATGTGACATTGAGCAGATCAGAGCCATATTGATAGCTGCCGAACATGTCTTGTGTGACGAAGCTGGTGCCAGCGTAGTTGCGTTCATCACCGAGGATCCGGTCGAGTTCCAATGGGTGACCAATGCTCTCGTGGACCTGTAGGACCATTTGGTCAGGGGCCAGCAGCAAGTCCATATTTGCGGTGGGGCAGGAGGGGGCGTCCAGTAAGATCAATGCGTCGTTTGCGATGTCTGGGGCACGGCTCAGAAACTGGATATCATCGAGCGTCTCCAGCCCACCCTGGCGACACACTCCGCGCCCACCAAGGGTTCGCAGTTGGGTGTCGTTCGAGTCTGATGCCGTGGCAGCCAAATCGGGCACTAGCATCTCGTAGCGCTGCTCGATATCCGATCCATTTGTGCTGACCAACAGGGTCTCGACATCTGTGTGCCACAGCGCCGCTTCACGATCGACGATTCGATCGCTGGCGTTGAGGGCTGTGTCGGCAGCCTGGAGAAGCGCGATCTTGTCGCTGACCGATGTCTGCTGCCACGGCTTCGACGCTGTCTGTCGCCAAACACCTTTGCCCGACTGTGGCACGTACGCCTGAAGGTCTGCGACGTGCTGGCTGGCGCTAGCCCTCGCCCACTGTCGGGCGCGGGCCACTGCGTCTTGGAGTCCGGCAGGCGTGAGGTCTGACGTACCCGCCCATCCTCGACCACCCCCCTCTGTCACAACCACGGTCGCGCCAAAGTCGTCATCGCGCACCACCGGCTCGACGACGCTTTGACGAACACGAATGGTCTCACTGCGCTCTCGACTGAGTCGCAGACTGACGTGGCCACCAGCTGGCAATGAAGTAAGAAACGCCGTTGCAATGGCACGCATGCGGCCTCCACGTGTGGCCACGACGGTGGCCGTCTCATGACGATGTTGACCCTACGCCGCGTCGGGCTGCTCGTCGGGGTGCGCAGCCGCAAAGGCGGGGAGTTTCGCGCACGCGGACTCTATCTGAAGCAGGGTCGGGACCGCACGCAAATCACAGGAAAAGCGCCGGGCATTATAGAGTTGCGGAACCAGGCAGAGGTCAGCCCACGTGGGCGAATCGCCCACACAGAACGTGCCCTTGGTACGGCTGACTTCCCGCTGAAACGCCGAGAGGCCGGCCTCGATCTGCGATTTGCCCCACGCCATTCGGGCGTCTTTGCCGGCGAGAGCTTCAACCTGTTTCAGCAGCGACAGATTCTGTGCAGGCTGAATTCCCGCGTTGATAATTTCTGCGAGCGCTATAGTTCGGGCTCGAATAAGTGGGTCGCTGGGGAGCAGGGCCGGGCTCGGGTATACGTCCTCCAGCCAGCTAAGTATCGCCAGGCTCTGACTCAATGGCTCTCCGTCGATGGTGAGAACGGGGATTTGTCCCATGGCGTTTCGGCCAAGGTGCTCATTGGTACGTTGCGCGCTTTCAAGGAGGGGGACGGCCCGGTAGGTATACTCCAATCCCTTGAATGCCAAAGCGATTCGGACCCGCCACGACGAAGAAGAGCGCCAGTAGCTGAATAGTTCCAACGCTGCGGCCATGCTAGGGCGCCTCGTAGGGGACCACGGTCTGCTCGATGGTGCCGAAGAGGTTGTCGCCGTCGGCGTTGGTCATCTCGATGCGAACGGTGTCGCCGTACTTGAGGAATGGCGTTACGAACTCGCCACTGTCAATCTTCTCCAACATGCGCTGCTCGGCAAGGCAGCTCGACCCTCGTGAGCGGTCCGTGTTGCTGACCGTACCCGAGCCTACAATCGTACCAGCGCTGAGCGTGCGGGTCTTGCACGCGTGAGCCAGCAGATCGTGGAACGAGAAGTGCATGTCCGGGCCGGCCTCGGGGTCGCCGAAACGTTCGCCGTTTAGCCAAGTGCGCAACGGAAGGTGCATGCGACCACCACGCCAAGCGTCACCGAATTCGTCGGGCGTCACAGCGAAGGGCGAGAACGCCGTCGACGGCTTGCTGCAGTAAAATCCGAAGCTCTTGGCGAGCTCCGCCGGAATGAGACTGCGCAGCGTGACGTCGTTGCAAAGCATCACTAGCTTGATGTGCTCTCCGACCTTGTCGACGGACGTTCCCATGGGAAGGTCATCGGTTACCACGGTAATTTCGGACTCGAAGTCCGGGCCGTGGGCGAGATCCTGAACCGGGATGTCGCCGCGTGGATCGAGGAATGTGTCACTGCCGCCCTGGTAGACGAGCGGGTCAGTTTCGAGCGTTGCTGGCGGGAGGGCGCCGCGGGCCTTGCGAACCAACACGATGTGATTGATGTACGCGCTGCCGTCGATCCAGCCGTAGGCACGGGGAAGGGGACTCCGCAAACTCTGCATGTCAATGGCAAACTCACCCGAGACCGGTCCAGCGTTGAGTTCTGCGTAGACGGCTTCTGCGCGCGGACTGAGCAGGGCCCAATCATCGAGTAGGGCCTGTAAAGTCGGGGCAATCGCGCTGATCGCGACGCCGCGTGAGCCATCTCGAGATGCGACGATGAGTTCGCCGTCGCGGGTGCCGTTGTCACGTGTTGCGAGTTTCATTCGGATTCTCCGGGCTGCGTGGGACTTGCCCACCAAGATTCGTCGTAGTCGGGGGCCTCGATTGCGGCTCCCTGTGGAGTGAAGACCAGTGGATCGAATGTGTCGATCATCACAGCCAGTTCACCGACTTCGCGCACGCCGATACTGCCTTCATAGGCACCAGGATGCGGACCGTGCGGCACGCCAGCGGGATGGTATGTCATTGAGCCAGCATCGATACCGCGGCGCGACGTGAAATCGCCATCGCAATAGAAGATGAACTCATCGACGTCCACATTGCTGTGGGGGTATGGGCACGGAATGGCGTCGGGGCCAAAATCCACGGTGCGCGGCACGAAGCTGCAGATCAGTGAACCGCCCGTCGCGAATGTGCCATGGACGGTGGGCGGCAGATGAACCGCACCAGCTTTGGCTTGGAAATTCAATATCGGGAACGCAAATGGGTAGACCGTCCCGTCCCAGCCGATGGTATCGAGCGGTGAGTGGCGCCACGCGTGCTCGCTGAACCGATCGGCACGTTTGGTGACAACTGTGGTGCTGCCGTCAGCGTTTCGCGGACCATCCGGGTCGATTGCGACGTCGCCGGCAGGTAGAGTTGGAAGGCGTAGATCCCGTGGCGTGTACGGAGCGTCCATGCGCAGTTGGCCGACACTGTTACGGTATTGCGACGGTACCCGCAACCCGGTACGACAAGCTGTCCACAGCCAATCTTGAGGGATGGCAGCACCGTTCGAATCGCGGTCCAAAACAAATCGGTGCAAGGTGGAGCGGGGCACGATGATATAGTCGCCGGGACCAAACCGTAAGGTTCCAAACCAGCTGCGCATCTCCCCGCCGCCCATGTGACAGTAGAACACATCGTCAGCATCGGCATTGATGAAGTAGCGGGCGTCATCTTCTGTTGGCCGTACAAACCCAATCGTGAGGTCTTTGTTGAACATCAAGGGCACACGCCCGGTCAACGCGGAACCGCCATGGTGAAGCTGCCCGCTCCGCAGGTGACGTCGTCTCAGCGCCGCGTTACTTGCGTCATCTGCCGACTTTCGGCCCGGAAATACGGGCTGCAATGCCTTTGCACCGCCGTGATCTTGCGGTGGGTTTCGGTGGTACAAAATGGAAAACGGACCGTCGAAGCCCACTTGCGTGAAGCAATGCTCGTGGTACAGCGAGCCGTCCGGTTGCCGGAAGACCGTGTGAGGTTTGGCAGGCAGTTGCCCTCGGGTCGCGTACGCAAACATCTAGCCCTCCGTCTGCTCTCGCTCGATGGCCTCAAATAGCGCGCGGAAATTGCCGCCGCCGAATCCTTGGTCACCGCGACGTTCAATCAGCTCGTAAAAGAAGGGGCCAGCCTCGTTTTCGTCGTAGAGCGTCATCGCATCATTGAGGAAGATCTGAACGAGGTAGTTGTCCACGGGAGACCCATCGATAAGAATCCCAAGGTCCCGCAGGTCGGCCATCTTATGGAAGATGCGCTCGGGCTCCACGCCGCCGTCACGCAGGCGCTCTGGAGCCGTGTCATAGTAATTGCCCGGCGTGTGCAGGAACCCGACGCCGCGGTCTCGCAGCGACTTGACCGCCGCCATGATGTCATTGACCTCCAAGGCGACGTGCTGCACGCCCGCGCCGTGGTTGTCTTCAATGAATTTGTTGATTTGACCCTCTTTGAAAAAGGGTTGAAGCGGCTCGTTGATCGGGTATTTGAGGCCAGACCGGGGGTCCCACATGACCACTGAGCGCAGCCCAGTACCCATGTCGCCGCCTTGTTTGATGTCCTCGGTGTGAAACTCGATTTCCCAGCATTGCTCCATGCCCATGACGTGTTGCAGCCAGAGTTTGTAGCCCGCCATGGTCTGTGCGTTGCACGTGATGTGGTCGACCTTGGTGAACCCCATCGGATTGACGACGCCAGTCGGCGCGGGAAGGCGCTCGTACCCTGGCGCGAAGCCGTCCCAGTCATCGATCTGGATGAAGCGGAACGTGACATCACCGAGTGCTGTGGTGATGGAGAAGTGGCGGAAGCGGCCTTGCTGCGTGCCGGTGCCGACGCGGGATTCCGAGATGGCATGGATTGGTGTGGCGTCGCGATTTGTGAGGAAGGACCATGCCTTCTCGATGTCTTGGACTTGGTAGCTGATGCTGCCGATGCCGTCGGGGTGTCGGCTGAGCCAGCGGGCGGCGCGGGGGTACAGGGCAGCGGAGCCGGCCGCGGCGGTGGAGACTGCCACGCGGACGTCGCCGGCTTCGTACACGGTGGACGATTGGCCGGTCCTTGTGACGACATCATCTCCAGTTCGGTAGGCAGGGTGCCATCCGAATCGGTCTTCGTAGAACGCTCTGGAGCGTTCGGCGTCGTGTACGAAGTAGTGGAACGAGTGAACTCCGAGGATGCCGAGTTCTTCCGATGCCGCCATGTAAAGTCTCCTGTGGGCGATGGGCGCCCGGGGC
>JAGSHB010000157.1 GCA_023954815.1 Myxococcales bacterium
AGGCGGACAATGCACGAGCATGTTCCTGACTGTCAACACCTCAGGAGGGCTTTTGACAGGCGGACAATGCACGAGCATGTTCCTGACTGTCAACACCTCAGGAGGGCTTTTGTGATGATTTTCTGCAGGTAAAAAAGACGGCGGGGGACATGCGAAACCGCATGTCCCCCGCCGCTGTCTCTAAGCGTTGTCGCTCGGACTACTTGCCCGAGACGCACTTGCTGAAGTCGGGGTCGCAGTTGGTCTCGAGGCACTTCGAGCAACCAGCCGACGATGGGTCAGCCGCGCAGTCAGTGATGCACTTGTCAGCGCCACAGAAGCCCTTGTAGGTGCCGTAGCAGGCAGCGCAGTTGCTGGAGACCTTGTTGTCCTTCAGCAGCGCGTCCTCGAGCAGGCAGTCACGGATGCAGTTTTTCTTGGCGTCGGCGTCAGCCTTGCCGAGGCAGCCCTTCTTGAGGGTGCAATTGCTCACGGCAGTTGCCATGGCGCCGCCCTTGGCCTTGTCGTCAGTGAGCAGCTTGTTGAACGCCTGGTCGTCGGCGCTGGTGCAGCCGGGATCGGCATTGGTCGTGGTTGCATCGCTCGCGGCATCGACGGCGCCGTCAGCAGCGGTAGTGCCAGCGTCGGTTGTGGTGGTGGGCTCGGGATCCGAACCGCAGGCCACGGCCATCGCCACGATTGCAATCAGGGCCATCAGCTGAATTGTCGCCTTCTTCATTGGGTCTCTCCTGGAGGACGCGACATCAGCGTCCGAAGTTCCCGTGAAACTATCCTGGTAAGTACACGGGTTGTGTCAATTAGCGCGCGTATTTAACCGTTGTTGTAGGCATGCGCAAGCAAAAACTCGACATTTTTAGGCACTTCGCCGACCGAAACCGCCTCTTTGACCGGTTCGCCGCAGTTCAGGTGCGCTTTTCCGACTGTCGTCAGCCAGTATCCGCGCAATGCCGGCGCCCCAACTTCCAACTCGCGGCGCCTTTGTCCGCTGATCGCGTGATCTGCCGGCTGCAGCGCTGTAGGCGGTGAGGATCCGCTCAAAAGTGCGATCCCATGAGAAGTTACGCTGTGCAAAGGTGTGGGCCCGTGCCCCAAGAAGCCGAGCGCGACCGGGGCGCAAGAGCTCCATCCAGGCTTCTGCAATCGCTTCCGAGTCGCCGTCACGCACCGTAAAGCCAGCTCGCGAATCGGTGAGCATCTCGCCGATCGAGAGGTCTTCGCTACCCACGAGGGCGTTGCCGGCAGCCATGGCTTCGGCCGCAGAGAGACCGAAAGTCTCGGTCGGCGACAGGGCAGCCACGATGTCGACAGACGCCAACAGCTCAGCCATGGCTTCGCGGCCGGGGAGGTAGCCCAAGTAGTGAACGTCTTCCGGGTACCGCTCGACCAAATCGTTGACGAGCTCGACTTCAGGGCCACGACCTGCAAATACCAAGATCGCCCGTTGGCTGGTCATAGACCGAAGCCGTTCGTAGGCGTCGACAAATGCGCTGAGGTTCTTCTCTTCGCACAAGCGGTGCGGGAAGGCCATCACCACATCGTCGCTCTTTGCTCCCCAGCTCTCACGGAGGGTCGCGCTGCGACGGGTCGGCGTGAACAGCTGTAAGTCGACACCAAGTGGTGTGTACGTCACTTCCTTGACGCCGCGCTCTTGCAGCGCCTCGCGGACGCAATTGGCCGCGACCAACGTGCTGTCGAACCGGCCGTAGGTGCGCTCCGCCCACCACCAAGCCAACCGCTCCGCCGCCTTGCCCAGCGCTGGCGCGCGCTTTGAGAGTGGGCGTCCGGCGTAGGCGACGGGGTAGTGTGCATGCCAGAAGCCCACAACGGAGGCATTGAGCCCACGGGCCGACCAGCGCACCAGATCGGGAAGCACGTACGGGCTTCCCACCTCGATAACATCGGGCTGCAAGCGCAAAAACAGCTTGCGGAGGCGGACCGGATTGATGAGGTAGCGATACCCGGTGCCCAGGGCGTTGGCTGCAGGCAAATGGTGAATCGTCGCACGGCCGTAGCGCTCGACTTCTTCCCGGTCACTCGGCACCACGACGTGATACTCGAGGGACGGATCTTCGCTCAGCGCCTGCAACTTCTCCAAATGGTAGCGACGAACACCGCCGCCGGTGGAAGAGAAGAAGTTATTGATGTCGATCACACGCAAGGGCGTCTGCATGGACGCTGCCTCCTATCCAATGGAGCACTGTTGCTCCAACTTGACCCTCTCCTGCTGAGGTCACGGGACACCACATGCAACCCGCTGTAATCACAATCTTGTTAACAGGGTGAGACCCATTATCAAGATTTTCACACGCGCGAATGGAGCAGTGGTGCTCCGCATGGCCACCGGACGAGTCCGCTGCCGAGGGGGTGGATGGTAGAGAGAACAAATTGAAAACGCTGGGTTTTCATCTGAATTGCCAGCCAGGTGGGCTGTGCAATTGCAATCTATGTAGTGCACGGGCTGTGCCATCCGCCATTGAATGCGACCGACGGACGCAGTACACGAGCCGTTCCATGTGGCCGTTTAGGGAGGATGAGATGGGGCAGCGACAGACAATCGGTGCGGGTAGCGAAATCGAAGTCGGCGCGCCCGCGACGCCTTTGGTAGAACCCCTGGAGGTCGCGCTACGGGACGTCGTTCAGGGGATGAACGAGATCGCCTTCGCATGTTTACCGGTCATCGCATTTCCTCAGCAACCGCCAAGTGAAGTGCTGGTCATCTTCTTGCGCCGCGGCGTCTCCCCGGAAGCCGTGCTCACGATCGTGTCAGACGCTGTGCAGCGGTCTGTCGAGGCTGTTCTAGCCGAGCATCCAGCGATTCGTGCGCCGGAGCTGGCCGTTCTGCCTGTGTCGCTGGGCCATCCCCTCGACGGTCTAGCTCAGGCGGTGGTGCAGAGCGATACGGTGTTGCACGTCGCAGATCCCGCAGCGTGGGCAGCCGCCAAGAAGCCTCCCCGACCACTTTGGCTGCGGATTTTGTGGCCTTGGGGGCGCTAGGTCGCCGCCACTCGTCCCTTAGCCGCCACCAACGAACGTGACGATTTCGACGTCATCCGCCGCGTTCAGCAGCGTGGTGCTGTGGTGTGCACGCCGAATCACCTGCCGATTGTGCTCGACGGCGATCCGGGTCACATCGATCGCGAGAACGGTCAGCAGGTCGGCAATCGTGCTACCCGGGGCAAGGGTCTGGGACTGCCCATTGACTTTGATCTCGATGGAATCACTCGTCGGCTTTGTCATCATCGGCCTCCTTTGCTTCGGTCATGGTCGCTAGCCCCACAATCGGCCACGCGATGAGCAAGATCTGTGTGTATCCCAAGAAGTAGTCCACCAGGGCGTGCAGGCCAAATCCCACAAGAGCGACCGAAGCGGCGGTCGCGATCGGGCTCGCGCCGCGGGAGCCAAGCAGATTCGGTAGCGCATTCGCCCCGATTAAGCCCAAAAGTAAGCCAAGTAGCGCCAACCCGGCCAGTCCGAGGTTCGCCGCTGTCTCCATGATGACTGAGTGAGCCCGCGCGCGACCGTCCCACCCCGCTTTGGGGACAAAGCGACCGTAGCTCATGCGGAACCGGTCTGCGCCATGCCCCAAGAGCGGGCGTTCACTCAGCAGCCGCGTCGCAGCTTGCCAGTAGTGGCGGCGGGACATCTCCAGCGGCCGCCCCTGAAGTTTGATCGGCATGGCTTTGGCGCCGCTCGGCGGTGGTTTGACCCACCCAACGGGGGCGACCACGGTACACGTCGTTCGGCCGACTTTGGTGCCCACAGCGCTGAGCCAGACCACTCCCTTTCGCCGAATATCAACGACAAGCGGCCATTTGCCGGGGCGGTCAGGTAGGTGGACACGCAAGACTGTGGCGTGCTGAGTGTCGCGCCCGAGGGTCGGGAGGTCGTCATATCGGAACGCCCTCGGGTGCGGTTTGCCCGCCCGAGGCCAGATGAGATAGCCCAACTCGCCTGGAGCATGACGGTCGGAAATCGGCCACTCCCCTTCATTGACCACCACGAGCGGCACCTCGACTTCCTCGGCAGGCCGACCTTCGCAAGGACCACCAAAGTCGTAGCGCACACGGTACTCGCGCTTGCCCATCCCGAGACGGGCCCGCATGTCGGGGTTCGCCAAAAACGCGACGGAAAGGAGGCCGCCGAATATCAGTGCCGTCTTGGCAAGCTGAGGCTGTCGAATCCCGCGTCGAGCCGCCCATGCCAACGTCAAGCTCGCCAGCACACCCGCCAGCAGCCCTGCTCGCGAATAGGTCAGGCTCAACATGGCGCCGCAGACCACCGCCCAGGTGAGTAGAAACCAGCGCTGCCTACGTGTCACGCCGCTGAGCCATGGCACCACCAACAAGAAAGGCAGCGTCAATTCTAGATATGCCGCTAGGGTGTTGGCGTGGTAAAAAACCGTCGACAGACGGGGTTCGCCGAGCATCCATGTCGGTTCATCTCGAAAGAGCTGAAGGAACGGCTCTAGGCTGCGCCCCAGCGCGCGCTCGGCGATGGCGATCGTGGTGATGACCGCCATGCCCGCGAGGATGCCTCCCGCTACGATGCGGCGAAATCTGCGGAGATGACCTAGGGTAGCGCACGCGATCGCGAGACCCACCCCGCCACTTACGCGCAGTCCGAATTTGAGGGAGTAAAGCGGCTCATCCGACCAAAGGGCGCTGGCTACATGCAGCGCTGCCCAGGCGATCAGTGCGCCGATGAGTGGGCGCGAGAGCCGCGTGCGGAGCGCCCCGTCTCGGTGTAGGGCGACCATGGCGAACAGGCTGGTGCCGATGGCAAGACCGGCCAATAATTCGACCGAGGAGACTGTCAGGCCTGCCACGGCGACCGTCGCATCGCGCAGTTCCAGTGGTCCCAGCGCAGCGGTGAGCGCCACGAACCAGGCCGCCCGCTCCAGCCATGCTTGCGTGTTTGTCGACAGCGGTTTGGGCCATGCAGCGCCGATCATGTGGCCTCGGCTGTGATGCGTCGCGCTAGGTCACGGCGGACGAGGGGCATGACGGCAGCGAATAGACAGAGCTCGGTCACGGCTGTGGCAATCGCAGCTCCCGCGCCGCCCCAGCGGGGGATCCACCACGCATTGAGGCCGACGTTCACAGCGATCAACCCCAACGAGATCCACATTTGCTGCCGGACCAGCCCGAGAGCGACCAGCATGTGGGTCTCCAGGTAGTTGATAAACATCAGCAAGACGCTCGGAGCCAAAGCGCGCAATACGTTTGCCGCTGGCGCGAACCGGTCGCCGTACATCAAGCCGATGATAAGCTCCGGCAGGACAACAAGAACGACTGTCGCCGCACCGCCGACCAACAGCAGCCAGCGCAACGCCGTTCCATGCAAGGCACCAGCACGTTTCGGATCGTTGGCCACAGCCGCACTGAGCGCCGGAAATGTCGCTGCCAACACGATAGAGGGAATGATAGCGAGGACTTCGAGAAGCTTATAACCGGCGGTGTAGTAGCCGGTTTCCAGATCGCCGTGGATCTCACGAATCATCGGCACATCCACCTTATAATAGATGAGACTAGCGACGATGGCGACGCCGAGTGGCAGCACCTCGACCCGAAATCGCTGAGCCATTGCGCGGCTGAATCTGATACGTGGGCGTACGATGGGCGCCGCGAGACGCCAGCTATTGCCCGCCGCTACCAAGCCGGATACCGCGAGGGCAGACACATACAGCAGCATGGCCTGCGTCGGCGCGCCGTCTCGCCAGACCAACCACGCCGTGAGCAACGCCGCTCCCCCCATCGCCACCTGAATTGCCGCCTGGCTCGTCGTCGACTTGGCCTCAAGCGACAGGTCCTGCACGCCCCGAAAGATATGGAGGGCCGCCTCCAGCGCTGTCTGAGCGAGGGCCACAACGGCACACAATGCCAATGTTAGCGCGACGGCCGGTTCAGCGTGATGAGCCGCAGCGATCCCGACGAGCAGGAGCGCATAGCCTCCTGCCAGGACCAGCTTCAGCCCCAGCACCTCTCCTACAAAGTCGGCATCGACCTCGCCGTTGCGGGCGATCTCACGCGACATGAAGAGGGACAATCCGAGGTCGGTGAGTTGTACAAAGAGTAGGGCGACGGTGAGCGCGTAGGTGTACTGGCCCCAAGCTTCTGGCCCCAATAATCGGGCTGCAACGACGATCAGACCGAGCCGCAGCCCTTTTTCGACCAGTGTGCCGAGGGTCTTCCAGGCGATGTTGCGCCTGATTCGACCGGTGAGCGCCCAGCGGCTTCCACCCATGGCTACGCGTGCCCTGCCTGTGAGGACAGCGCTTCGCTTCCAAGACGTGCGGAGCGACCGCGGGCAGGGCTGTTCGCCATGGCACTGGCGATTTCGCGGACCATGTTCTCCAGGAACACACTTCTACGGAACCGGGCCGCATTTTTGCGGCAGGCGGCGGGATCGATACCCATCTCCGTCATCTGCACGATCGCGTCCGCCACTGCCTGCGGGGTCTGCTCGTGAAAATACAAGCCAGTCTCTCCGTCGATGACACTTTCGAGGGCGCCGCCTTGACCAAAAGCGACCACAGGAATGCCTGCGGCTTGCGCTTCCAACGGCACGATCCCGAAGTCCTCTTCACCAGGAAAGACCAGCAGTTCTGCACCGCGATAGCAGTCGGCTAGTTCAGACTCCGGCACGCGCCCACGCAGTTGCACGTTGGGCGGGGCGAGACGACGCAGCCGCTCCAATTCGGGCCCGTCGCCGACCACGACGAGACGGCGGTCTGGCAAGTGGGCGTAGGCGAGCACGGCCAAATCGACCCGCTTGTACGGCACCAATCCCGACAGAACGAGATCGTAGCCGGCGGGCGCCCGCTCGTAGTGGGAGAAGCGATCCGTCTCGACCGGCGGCACCACGACAGCCGCGTCGCGACCATAGAACTTCTCGATCTTGCTCGCGGTGTTTTTGCTGTTGGCGAGAAAGGCGTCGACTCGGCCAAGGGTGGAGAGATCGTATCCGCGCAACCACTTGGCGGCCAAACCGAGTAGCGGACTGGCAAATGACAGGGCCGCGTTCGTGCCTTTGAGATAGTCGTCGGTTCTGTCCCAGGCGTAGCGCACTGGGGTGTGGCTGTAGCACACGTGGACCGCGCCAGGCCCCGGAATGACGGCTTTGGCCACGCAATG
Organism: Myxococcales bacterium; assembly: GCA_023954815.1. Taxonomy (GTDB): domain Bacteria; phylum Myxococcota_A; class UBA9042; order UBA9042; family UBA9042; genus UBA9042. Next base: position 7,134 of record JAGSHB010000157.1, read on the forward strand.
GCTCGATGACAAGATCAGGTCGCAGTCACCGACCGGCAGCCGTTCGATCGCGCTCGGATACAGCGGCAACAGCCAGCGGTGGTGAGAATGCGAGCCGGGGAAACGATCAGCAAAACTTGGGGCGTGTGTCATGGCTTCGATGCGGGGCGTCGCCACACCCTCACGTCGCACGAGCGTGTACACCGTGGCGTTGGGAAAGAGCTCGCAAAAAGCGTCCAACACCCGCTCACCGCCGCGCAGGGTCACGAGCCAGTCGTGCACAAGCGCCACGCGCAGCGAGCGAAGTTCGGAGAGCGTTGGGGCGGTCATTGCGGGCGACTCCTAAGCGGTCTTGTTGGCGCGCGAGGGGGCTAGTTCAAACATGGACAACACTGCGCAACTTGTTGGTGGCGGTTTGCCAAACAGAACGGGGCCCCCGCACGCGGACGGAAAGTCTGATTTATCAGGCGTGGGCGTGCGCCCCGCGCCCCCAAAATTGAGAAAAAGGCTGGACCATGTGCGAGGCGAACTTGTTCGCACAGGGTTCAGTCCCCGCGCAAGCATACGAGCCACTGGGCAATAGCTGCAACTGAGGTCATTTGTCGATCCCCCGGTCGCGTGCATCTTGTGGAGGTCTGCAATTCAGGCCAGGGTCCATCGGACAACAGCCGCACAGCAGCACCTTGAGGTTCGACAGATGCATACGACAAACGACGCAGTGACCACCGTGGTCGACGCCCCTGACTCTTGGCAGGTGGGGCCCTACACCTTCTCGTCGCGCCTGTTGGTGGGAACCGGCCGCTACGCATCGATCACTCAGGCGCGACGGGCGATCGACGAAAGTGGCGCGGAAATGGTGACGGTCGCCCTGCGGCGGGTCGATCTTACGGCCAACGCTCCGAGCGTGCTCGATGCCATCGATCTCGATCGTCACACCCTCCTGCCAAATACGGCCGGTTGCTACACGGCTGAGGACGCTGTCCGCACTGCGCACCTCGCCCGTGAGGCTGGGATGGGCGATCTGCTCAAACTGGAAGTGATCGGCTGCCCCAAGACGCTCTACCCCGACAACGAAGAGACCTTGCGTGCGGCGAAGATGTTGAGTGAGCAGGGGTTCGTGGTCATGGCTTACTGCGGAGACGATGTGGTGGTTTGTCGGCGTCTCGAAGACGCAGGGGTCGCTGCGGTGATGCCGCTGGCCGCGCCGATTGGAAGTGGACTCGGCATTCGCAACCCGCACAATCTTCGTCTGATCCTGGAGGAGGTGAGCTTGCCCGTCGTGGTGGATGCTGGTGTGGGCACGGCTTCCGACGCGGCGGTGGCGCTCGAGTTGGGTTGCTCAGCAGTCCTCATGAACAGCGCCATCGCTGGCGCCAATGACCCGATCGCGATGGCCCGTGCCATGCGACTCGCCGTGGCGGGTGGCCGCCTCGCAGCCCTCGCTGGCCGCATGCCGCGAAAGCTCTATGCGACCGCATCTTCCCCGCTGGACGGGCTGATCGCGTGAAACGGGCTCGTCTCTTTGCGCTCTGGGCAGGTGATCTGACCGCGCTGCATGCGTTTCTGCAGCGTGCGGGCGCCAAGGCCTCGTCTACCTGCGTCGTCGTGCGCCTGCCAGGGGCATCGGCTGATCAGATTTGTGCCGCTGTCGCCGCCGCCGAAGGGCCAGTGTCAGCTGCCGATGCGCTACTCGGCGTCAACCTAGGAGGGCCAGAGCGCGGCTGCAGCGTCGATGAGTTGATCGCGTCCCTTGGGGTCTATCGCGCCGATTGGTTTCAAGTCCCCGAGCGTTGCGCGCCCCTTCCAGCAACACCGGGAACCGCGCAACTGCGATCCTGTCACAGCCTCGCAGGGGTCGATGTCGCCCTGTCTTCGGGAGCGCAAGCCGTAACGCTTTCTCCCATCTGGTCAACCGATTCAAAGCCGGACGCCAAGCCACTGGGACTCTCACACTTCCAGCGAGCCTGTGCCGCGTGGCCGGGCCGCGTTGTGGCGCTCGGTGGCATCGGGCCGAGTCGATTGCGGGAAGTCGCGGCTGTGGGTGGGGTCGCGGTAGCCGCACTGTCCGCACCCTGGGCTTCTGATGGGAGCGATATGATGACCGAAATTGGCCTGTTTCCTGGCGTGGTCGGCGCCGTAAAATCGCCCAATGCTGGCGCAGATTGCCCACCGTAGCGCGCCACTGACCTGGGCCGCTACCGAGCCAATTCACTTTCGTGGCATGCGTCGACCGCCGCTACCTTGACTGAGGTCGGATGGTTGCCGACCATGGGCGGCGCCCTGCGCCCATTTGCAATTGCGTGGCACCCATCGCCGCGCTGCGACTTGGTTGCGGTTGGCCCCCTGGGCATGCGTCCAGGGACTCCGGAGGTAGGATGTTCAGCGTCACGATCCGAGAGAAGAGCGGACAGGTTTACACGTTTCACTTCGACAAGCCTGAGATCATGATCGGCCGCGTCAAAGGCAATGACGTCATCTTGCCGAAACAGAATATCTCGAAGCGTCATGCCCTGGTTCAGGTGCAAGGAGCGCGCTTTGTTGTTGAAGATCTAGGCAGCACCAACGGCACCTACGTCAACGGGCACCGGATCGCTACGCCCGTCGAGGTGGGGTCTGAAGACAAGGTCTATCTTGGCGATTTCGTCATGCAATACTACGATCTCAGTCAGGCTGGCGCGGAAGATGCCGCCGAGCCTGCGTCGGAGGCCGAGATTGGCGATGACGCCTTCGACGTCGACCTCGAAGCTGGCCTTGCGCCGCTCGAACCCTTGGAGGACGCCGCCCCGCCCGTCGTTCCAGACGATGAGGGTTTCGGGGATGGACTCGGGGATGACCTGGACTCCGATTTTGGTGCGGAGCTAGCGGCAGACTTTGGTGCGGATGCGTTGGACGTCGCCCATGAGCCACTCGAAGCGGAGAAGACGGAAGAGCCTGAGCTAGACGAGTCCACGTTGGCCCAACTCGATAAGGCGGCTGCCGCGGCCCAGGCTGAAATCGCCGCTCGCCGAGCTAGCGCGTCGGACGCCGAGGTGGTGGTCGGCGAGGCCATCGCTTCCGACGATCCCCTAGCTGTCGACGCGCTGGATGACCGGATGACCGGGCCGATCGATGGTCTAACAGCTGGTCTTGAAGGTGCGTCTGCCCCCGATTTGTCGATGGATCTCGATTTCGATTTGTCGTTGCCGCCGATCGACGAAGAGCCGTTGGCAGCCGATGCTGTGGCTGAACCAGCGGAGGAGAGCGTCGCCGCTCCGGGGCACTACGACACGCTCGATGAACTCTATGTGACGGCCGTCGACACGTTGGCGAGTTCGTTGACCGGCGATGCCGCGCAGTTGAGTGACACCGAGTGGACCGAGATGGAGGAGAAGGTCATCGCGTTTGTCGACGATCGCGCCGCCGAAGGGGCGTTCTCCGCCGAACTCGATGTGGACCGCCTCAAGCGCGATCTCATCTACGAACTCGCGGGTCTCGGGCCGTTAGAGAGCCTGCTAGATGACCCAACAGTCGAGACGATCGAAGTCAACGCGGCCGATTCGATTTGGCTACACCGCGACGGTGCGCGCGTTGCGGCTGATGCGCGGTTTAGTGGCCAACCAGCGCTGAGCGCAGCCGCGGATCGACTCGTACGTGCTAGCGGGGTGTCAGCGGACGCGGATGCGACCTGGGTCGATGGCACGTTGGCTGATGGCACAACCATTCGTGTGGCATGGCCACCGATGTGCCCCTCCGGTCCAGTGCTGTTGATTCGCAAGCCGCGCGGTGATGCGCCGAGTCTGGAGGACTTGATTGGCCGTGGCGTGATCGCCGAGCAAGCCGCCATACAATTGCAGGAGCTCATGCTTGCGGGTCGCAGTATCGCGCTGGTTGGATGGACGGGAGCTGGACGGCGCACGGTGCTCAACGCCCTCGCTGCCGAGATTCCAGAGTCCGAGCGCATCGTTGTGACAGAGCAGGGCATGCGGCTGCATTTGTCGCAGCCTCAGGTGATTCGGCTGGATTCCTCGGGCGGCGCCAAGAACGTAATGCGTATCGCCCACAAGCTTCGCCCTGACCGCGTCCTTCTCGGGGCATGCGGCGCTGATGAGATGATGGCGCTGCTGCACCATGCCTCCGACGGTTTCGCGCCATGGATGGGCATCTTGTACGGATTGGGTCCAGACGAAGCCGTGGAGCGCATCATCAACGCGCACGAGGTCCACTATCCTGGGGTCGGTCGCGATGTCGCCTGTGCGCGCGCAGCGGCAGCCCTCGACATACTCGCTGTGTTTTCGGGCACAGACGACAGCGTCATCTTAGATCAGGTCGTCGAGGTCGTTCGGCAAGACGGTGAACTCCGCACAGTGACCCTCGCGAGCGAAGGGTAGGGCGCCCATGTTCACGCTCATCATTGAGGACAAGTACGGCGCTATCGTCGACGAATACTCCTTTGAAGATGGCGAGTTTGTCATCGGTCGCAGTCAATCCTGCGACATCGTCCTGGCCGCGGACAACGTCTCTCGGCGACACGGCCGGCTCTTCACGGTCGACGGGCGCTGTTACGTCGAAGATCTCAAAGCGGCCAACGGCGTCTGGCTCAACGGCAAGCGCATCTACAATGTCACTGAGCTGCCCAGGAGCGCTCAGGTTCGGATTGGCGACTTCTATCTCCACATCGAAGGCGCTGCCTTTGCGCGCCCCATGGGCCCCTCTACCTTTGCCAACCTCGTGCCGGTGCATGGTGGCAACGAGTCGTTCGAGCTCAATCGGCAGACCACCCTGATCGGCCGAGGCAAAGACTGCACGTTGGTCATCAACGATCCTTCGGTCTCGCGCATCCACACCAAGATCACCCAGGACGACGAAGGTCGCGTCATGGTCGAGGATCTGCGCAGCTCCAATGGCACCTACGTCAACGAGCGCCGCGTCGACGTACAGGGATTGCGTCACGGTGATCGTGTGCGCTTCGGTACGGTCGGGTTTATCTATCAAGTCGAGGGCGAGGAGCTGGCGTCCGTGCCAGCACCCGCGGAGTGGTCCGAGCAGCCGCAGAGCCAGTCTGCTTTCCGGCCGGCCGCGCCGATCAGCAGCTACGGCGAGGAGTACCCGAGCTTCTACGATGGACCCAAACAGCCCGAACGGCCCTCCATGCTGCCGCAGGTGGCGGCGGTCGCGGTGATTATTCTGGCGATCACAGGGCTCGTCGTGATCGTCGGGTTTGCCTACGACCGCTGGGTCTCACCGGCCATTACCGCGCGTCAGGTCGCAAGCAAGAAAGTGACGACGAAGGCTGCGGCAAAGCGCCAGGTCAATACCCTCAAGCGCAAACGTCAACGTCGCAAGAAGCGCTATGAGCAGCTCATGGAGCGCGGCCGCGAGGCGATGAACGCCCGCCAGTGGGACAAAGCTGAGCGGGCCTACAAAGAGGCCAGACGTCTCGATCCGACAGAGAGCACACCGACGAAAGCGCTGAACCGAATCGCAGGGGAGAAGAAGGCGGGCGCACGCTTCGTCAAAGCTGAGGCCGCGTTCGCCAAAAAGTCGTACGCCGAGGCGATTCGCCAGCACCACCTGATTCCACAAGGCTCAGTTTATCGCGCCGACGCCGATGCGGCGTTGAAGGCCATCGCTGGCGTGCTGGAGATCGATGGAGATACGGCCTGCAAGGCAGACGATACGGCCACCTGCAAGGCTCGGTACAGCTTGGCGCTGTCGACCAAGTTCGCCTCGCAGACGTTGGAAGACAAGTTCGCCCAACTCCTCAAAGCGAAGCCCAAACCAGCCAAGAAGAAAAAGCGCTCATCCCGTCGCCGTCGTCGCCGCTGAGCAGGGCTGACATTGCGGCGCGAGTGGGCGTGAACGGCTGAGTGTGATGGCTATTTTCGGCAAATTATCCGGGCAAGTCGGGGTTATTTCGCGCCAGCGGCTCGCCGCCGTCTCACTTCGATGTGAATGGCCAATGCATCCATCGCGCCGGCCGTCAGGCCCGGAATTCGCCCCGCCTGTCCCAGATTGGACGGGCGCACGCGCTCCAGTTTCTCGATGGCCTCAGTGCTGAGCCCCCCGATGGCTCGATAGTCAAAATCAGCTGCCAACGTGACCGACTCAGCCCGCTGCGCCCGCGCCACACGAACCTGCTCTCGCTCGACGTAGCCGGCGTACCGTAGCTCGGTCACCAACTCATCCATCACACCGGTCTGCAGCGACAACACCTCAGACGGTAGGATCTCCGACACGTCCTGCCACTGAAGTTTCGGACGCTTGAGTAGGTCTGCAGCGCGAATGGGGCCCCGCAATGTGCCGGTGCCCGTGGCTTCAATCACCGCGACGGTCTTGGCCGTGGGGGTGAGTTGGGCATTTTGAAGCGCGACGCGACCGCGTTCAAGATCAGAACGTCGGGTCTCGAAATGTTGCATCTGCGCGTCGCCCACGAGGCCTAGCGACCGGCCCGTCGGGGTGAGGCGCAAGTCGGCGTTGCCCGTCCGCAGACGCAAGCGATGCTCGGCACGACTGGTGAACATGCGGTAGGGTTCGTCGCCGCCGCGGGTGACTAAATCGTCGACCATGACGCCGATGTAGCTCTCGCTCCGAGACCAGATGGGCGGTGCGATTCCGCGCACCATGCCGACAGCCGACAGCCCAGCGACGAGACCTTGAGCTGCCGCCTCCTCGTAGCCGCTCGTCCCGTTGACCTGTCCGGCCAGCAGCAACTGTGGCAACTGTGGCAGGGCAAGGGAACTGTCGAGCTGCGTCGGATCGATCGTGTCGTACTCAACCGCGTAGCCAAACCGGACCAACTCGGCCTGCTCCAGCCCTGCGATGGAGCGAACCATCTGCACTTGCACATCTGGCGGCAGCGACGTGGAGAGCCCGCTGAGATAGACCTCTTGGGTCTGCCAGCCCTCCCGCTCAAGAAACAGCGCGTGGCTCGGCCGCGTGGTGTAGCGCACGACTTTGTCTTCAATACTGGGGCAGTACCTCGGCCCCGACCCCTCGATTTGCCCAGAAAACAAGGGCGAACGGTCGATTGCGCTGAGAATCAGCTCGTGGGTCCTGAGATTCGTGGCTGCGGCGTGGCAATCCATCTGTGGCAGCGCTGGCCCATCGCCATGAGGCGACATCCGAGCGGCCTCACCCGGGTCGATGCGCAGCTGTGCCCAGTCGACGGTGCGCCGGTCCAGTCGGGGGCACGTACCAGTCTTGTGCCGCTTGGTGCGGACGCCTGCAGCCCGGAGCTGAGCGCCCAGGTCGTTGGCTGCACCCTCGCCAGCGCGACCGCCCTCTTCTTGCGCCTGTCCGGTGTGGCACACAGCGGCGAGGAATGTGCCCGCGGTCAGCACGACGGTGGTGCCACAAAAAGCCACGTCATGGCCGGTCACCACGCCGACTACCGTTCCGCTCTCGTCGAGCCACAAGCGAGAGACAGTGCCCTGCTTCACAGTCAGCCCTGGCTGCCGCTCGATGACGTTACGCATCTGTGTCGCGTACACCAGCTTGTCGCATTGGGCTCGCAGCGCGTGGACTGCCGGGCCACGGGAGCGATTGAGCCACTTATAGTGAACACCCGCGCGGTCGGTATTGCGCGCCATCTCGCCGCCTAGCGCATCGATTTCGGCGACCAGATGCGACTTGCCCACCCCACCGATCGCGGGGTTGCAACTCATCCATCCAATACGGTCGACACTTTGTGTCAGCAACAGCGTGGTGCAGCCCGATCGCGCGGCAGCAAGTGCCGCTTCACTTCCTGCGTGACCGCCGCCCACAACAATGACGTCCCAACTGCCTGGGTGAACCCACGTGCTCATTTTTTGGAGCTCGAAGTGGGCTTTTTCACTGGTTTGGCGGGCTTGCTGCTCGGTTTCGCCTTAGGTCCCGGCTTCTTCGTGGCCGGCTTCTTCGTGGCCGGCTTCTTCGTGGCCGGCTTCTTCGTGGCCGGCTTCTTCG
>JAGSHB010000218.1 GCA_023954815.1 Myxococcales bacterium
GGCGCCTCGCCGCGCTTGCTGCGAATGAGGACCCACACGTGACCGAGGTTGAGCTCATCGGACCGGCGGAAGAGCTCTTCGAGCACGACCTTGCCGACAAAACCGGTGACCCCAGTGACAAACACGTTGACGGGCGCGGCCTTGCCGTTGCTCCCCTTGGTCACCACGTCACTCACGGTACGTTTGGCGGCCGCTGAAGCCTTCTTTTTCGATGGCTTGCGTGCCTTCTTCTTGGTGGGTTTCACCGCGCTCTTGTCTTTGGCCATGAATGCCTCTCAGTGTGTCGTCGAACTCAGTGCCCGTCTTCGCCTAGCTGGCGGCGGGCGGCTCGGTGATGTGGTTACGAACGCCGAAGATGCCCTTCGGATCGAACGCCTTCTTTGCCTCGCGATTAAACGCCAGGCCGCCCTCACTCATGATGTCCGGCAAGAAGGCCTTTCGGATCTGGCCGATGCCGTGGTGGTGCGAAAGCGAACCGCCGGCAGCCAAGATCTCCTCGCGCGCGACGTGTTCCAACTCAGCATAGGTCTCGCTGGGGTTGTCCAATCCGAGGTACGAAAATGCGTAGTAGAAGTAGACCGCAACGCCGGTTGGGTAGACCTGGGTCACGCGGCAGGTCACGAAGGGCTTGCCAGGCAGACCGCGCTTGATGTGCTCGGCGTACATGCGCTCTTTGACCCGGTCGCAGAGCTTGATGCACTGGCTCCACGGCACGCTGGTCTCAAAGGACTCGGCGATGATGTTGAAGTTCATCACGAAATCGCGGATGTAGGCGATGCCGAAGGTCAGCTCGTAGCCCTTCTTGCCGTTCTCCGCGCCAGCCTTCATGCCGCCGTGCTGTGCAGCGATCCGGTACAGGTCTTCCTGCTGCCGCTCGACTTCGAGGTGGGTCCCTTCAAACACGATGGTGCAGGCGACCATCTTGTCGGGGTCGAAGCCCTTGAGTTTGGTCACGAACAGCTTCTCGAGTTTCGACTTTTGCGCTTTCCACCCGGAACTTGCGGGTTTTAGCGCCATTCCGAACTGAAACTGGATGTTGTCGACGAGGCGAATGGACGCCGGCGGGGTGCCGTTGCGCGTCAGGTCGAACATGAACGCGACGCCGTCTTCGAAGGTCTTGAACAGCACCGAGCCGTGCTCTTGGCATTCCGGCAACGGGAACAGCTTGACCACCGCGCTGGTGATGATGCCGTAGTTGCCCTCCGAACCGAGCATCATACGCTTGGGATCGGTGCCAATCGACTCACGCGGAGCGATGTGGTGGCGACGCAGGGTGCCGCTGGCAGTGACGGCGGTCACGTCGAGCACGATGTCCTCGATGTTGCCGTACTTGTTCTTCTTCATGCCCGATGCGTGGGTAGCTACCCAGCCGCCGAGGGTTGAAAACTCCACGCTATCGGGCTCGTGCCCCATGGTGAAGCCGTACACCGCCAGCTGCTCCATGATGTGACGGCCGACAGCACCGGCCTCGATACAGGCCATCCGGTTGGTCGGGTCGATCCAGAGCACCCGGTTCATCTTGCGCATGTCGACCGAACAGATGAAGCGCTTCTCTTCCGTGGAGCAGCGCAGCGCGTCCGTCACGTTGGTGCCGCCGCCGTAGGGCACGAGCACCACATCATGCTTGATAGCGAGGTTGACGAGGGCCTCGACCTGCTCTTCGCTCTTCGGCCAGACGACCAAATCGGGCACGCGTGGCAGCTTGCCGTACTTGATGGCGTACATCTCTTCTTGGGTGTGACCGTGACCGTGACGCAGCCGCTCGTGCTGATCGACGCTGATCTGGTCTTCACCCATGAGCTCGGCGATCGCCGACGTGAAGGCCTTTTTCTTCTTCGGCTTGGGAATCTCGGGCGGGTAGTGGGGAGGGTTGAGGTCATCGAGATCGATGGGGATCTCCATCACCCCGCGCATCCAGGGGATGAAGCTCGGCATCTCGTCACCGCAGAGCGAGTAACGGTCGCCGGTGAGCACCACGTGGCCGTTGGGGCTGATCTGAAACTCGGTGTCGTCAAAGCCCCAGACATCGAAGCTCTCGCGAGCGGTGTCGACGGGGGGAGGCGGCGGCACAATACGCGTCTCTTCGGCCGTGAGCGCGATCGGCGCAGGCATCGCAGTGCCCTCTTCGCCGCGGATGCGGTCCAACGTCGCTGCAACGGGACCCGTCTGGCGAATTTGATCAACGACCTGCTTGATTCCGACCTGTTTCATGTCGCGGTGCCTCTGTGTCAGTGGTTGCCCGTGGGGGCGGGGGATACGATGAATCTCGTTCTGCGTCAACGCGAGTCTGTAATAGCCTTAGATAACAGAAGATTATCACGTTGTGGTGACGAAACAAAGACAATAGCTAAGACAAAGCGGTGACGGTGTGTGGCTGATCTGTGGCTGATCTGTGGCTAAACCCCCGTCAATTCGAGGGATCAGACCGCAGCCGTCTGCTCGAGCTCTTGGCCTTTTGTCTCCGGGAAGGCGATCCAGATGACCACCAACGCGAGCATCGGGAACACCGCCGTGATGCTGACGGCCATGCCCCAGCCCATATCTGTTGCCAGCGCCCCCACGAGGATAGGGCCGAGCACATAACCGATTCGGCCAAGCAGGTTGTTGCCCCAAACGAAGGCGTCACTGCGGTAGTCGATCGGGAAGAGCTCCGCGGTGTAGTTGTTGAGCACCGGCAGCACCGCGCTCACGCCGAAGATGGCAAAGCCCAGAGACACAGTGAGCAGTGTTCGATCATGGAACGAGTATGCGCCCACGATGCTCGCCGCCGTAATGCAGAAGATCACAGTCGCGCCCATCTTGCGGCCAACAACGTCGAGCAGCTTGCCGGCGAAGAACACCACCGGCATGGCACCCACGGCCGCCATCGTAATCGCTGCGCCGACTTCGCCGTCGGTGAACCCGCGATCCTCCATGACGAACGCCTTCCAGAATTGAACGGCGTTTTGGGTGCCCATGTAGGTGAGGCCCCAGGCTGCAGCGATGAGCAAGACGCGCTTGCCGTAGCCACTGCTGAAGATCGACAAGAGCGGCTTTCGCTCGCCGACGATGCCCTCGGCCTTTGCCTGCACGAAACGCTTGGTCTCCTGAAGACTGCGGCGCCCCACAGCGAGGACGGCCAGCGGAATGACCCCCACGAAATAGACCATGCGCCAAGACAGGTCGCTCTTGAGTAGGAGCGGCACGACGCCTGCGCAAGCGATGGCACCAAAGCTTGAGAAGGCCTGGATCACACCGATGAGGGTCGCGCGCTTGCTCGCCGGAAACTCCTCCGCCGCATAGACCGTGGCTGTGGCCCACTCAGCGATCAGGAACATACGGGCGAAGAACTGGGCGATGGTGAACGTGATGACGTCCGTGGTCAGCCCGGTGATGAAGGTGAACAACGTGTAGCCGACGATGGTGATGGTCAGCACCCGTTTTCGACCCCAACGGTCCGCCCGGCGGACAAGCAAGAACGCGAAGACGGTGCCGGCGTTGATGGCGCCCAACATGAAGCCCGCCTCCGTCTTGCTGAGCCCAAACTCGGTGTTGATGCTCGGCAAGATCTGCGTGAGCGCCATGAAGTCGTAGCCTTCAAAGAAGGTCGCGACGGAGAGAAAGATCAGCAGTTTCCAGTGGTAGCTGCTCAATTTTTCAGAGGCCGGGCCGTCCGGTGACGGAACGCTTGGGGATGGAAGGTTTGTCATACGCCGAATTTACCGCGTTTTAGCGCGCTGGTCACCTCGTCCGCATGAATACGGACGCGGTGGGTCCCATGAATGGACGTGCCGTGGCGTGCGCTGCCAGTCGTCCTAGACTATGGTGTGGCGTGCGTCAGACAGACACGCTCAGGAGAGTTCATGACGGACGTCACACCACAACCGCGTATTGATCGTGTTGGCCTGAAGAGCGCGCCCGGCGTCGGCCCAACGCCATGCAACCCCGACGAATTGGTTCGATTGGTCAAAGCCGGCGATATGCAGGCCCTCGATCGCATCACCCGCTGTCATGGTCAGCGCTTGCTGGCTGTCGGTCGCCGGTATTGTCGCAGTAATGCCGAGGCTGAGGACGCCGTGCAGGACGCCCTGGTGAGCGCTGGCACCCACCTCACGTCGTTTCGCGGAGACGGGTCCGTGGAGGGCTGGCTAGTGCGCATGGTCGCCAACGCCTGCCATCACATGCGTCGCGGCCGCAAGAACGATTTTCGCCTGCACGACACAGAACAGATCTTGATGAGTGACGAGGGCAGTCCAGAGGAAAAAGCCATGGTGGGCCAGCTGTCCGAGACGCTCGGGCAAGCGCTGCTGGACCTCCCCCCTCGCGACCGTACGATCGTTCTCCTCGCCGAGACGGAAGGCTGGACCGGCCCCGAAATCGCTGAAAAACTCGGTATGAGCGCAGGAAATGTACGTGTTCGTCTACATCGGTCCCGACTCAAACTGCGTGAGAATCTCGAGCAGCTGCACGGAGTGGGCTAGCTGTGGCTCGGCGTCGCCTCAGTGTGGAGACCAGACGTGCGGAGCTGATTGAGGTCGGCAAGCGAATCTTCAGCGAGCGCCCTTTTGATGCCATCTCCACCGAAGAGCTTGCCCGCGCAGCAGGCATCTCCAAAGGGCTGCTGTATCACTATTTCAGCAACAAGCGCGGATTTTACGTAGCCGTCGTCCGACACTTAGCGGACGAACTCATCGCTGCGACAAATATCGATGAAGACGCTCCCATCGGCGAAGCCCTACCCGGGGCCATCGACGGATTTTATGCCTTTCTCGGTGCGCATGGCCCCATGTATCGCACGCTCATTCGCGGGGGCATTGGCTCCGACAGCGAGACCGCCGAAGAGGTCGATCGTGTTCGCCACAGCATGATTGAGCGACTCACCGCCAACCTCGACCTCGACAGCCCCACACCGGAGCAAGACGCCAAGCTGCACGGATGGGTGGGCTGCGCCGAGGCCGTGGGATTGCATCAGGTTCGGCATGGCGCGCTGTCTGAGGTCCAGTTCAGGGACCTGCTCATCACCGCGCTGCTCAAGCTGCTCGACTAGCGCTTTTCTCCCGCACAAACAGGCTCGCTGCTGCTTCGTAGCTGCACCGCTGGGCAGCTGCTTCGTGGATGCACTGCCGCTTCGCTGCGCGGCACCAATTCATCAGGGCTCATGGCTCCGGCTTCCAAAAGCAGAGGAGGCCGGCTCTTGCGAACCGGCCTCCCCGACACATTTCCTATGTCACACGTAGCTGCCCACGCTAGCTACTTTGCGCAGTACAGGTTGTGATCCCAGCAGCAATCGCCCTTGGACACGCAAGCAGCGTCGCACTGACACGGCTTGCTGGAGCTGTAGGCTGCGCCGCACTTGCCGAGGCAAGATCCGCAGTCTGTCTTGCAGGACGTCGACTCTCCCGACTCGCACTTGCCGTCGCCGCAGGCCTTGGTCGAACCACCGAAGCTCACCTTTGTGTTGACGTACTGGCAGATCTTCGCCTTATTCACGGCGCGAATGTAGACCCACCCTGTCTCATTGGTGGTGCCCGGCGCATCAGGCGAGAACTTGATTGAACCCGTCTTGCCAGACAGGCAGCAGCCGTTGATTGCAGATGAGCTCACGTAGCTGTTCTTGCTCTTGGTCGTACCGCTCGGGCAGCTGATGTCCTTGCAGTTCTTGCCGCCGGTACCGTTGTTGCAGCGGTACCAAGCGCACATCTGCAGCGGCTCGGCGGCAGTCCACTCCACGTAGACGACGGGATCACTGAAGATCGACGAGTCGGCGATGCTGTAGCGCACGTAGTCCGAGTCGTACGGTGTCTTAAAGTGCACGTCCGGGTTGAGCACCTTCGACGCAGAGTTATCCTTGTAAGTTCCCAAGTTGTACGCGGTCAGCGTCGAGTAGCCGCTCTCGTACTTGTCCGTCTTGCCGCAGATAGGCGCTGAGGAACCGGCGGTCTTGCACACACCAAGCACGTTCGGGTCGGTGACGCTGCAAATCTGGCTGCTGGTGCAGTTCTTGGCGATGGTCCAGCTCGACCACGACCAGTTGCTGGAGCTCGTCGAGCACGTTGTCGATGAGCCAGTGCAACCGGCGTACGCCTTGCGAACCAGCACGTTGCCGCTGAGCGCGGTGCTCGAGCACTTGTACTGTGTCTTGAGCGCCGTGTTACCGCACTTGCTGGTCTTGCCGGCGTACGTACCCGAGGCCGTGCAGCAGGTGGTGTTGGGGTTGCACTGCGTCGAGCTCTGCGAACCGAAGACCAGCTTGGCGCTGACCTCCTGGCAGACGCTCGATGCGTTGCTGATCCGCAAGTAGGCCGTACCAGTCTCGTTGTTGGTGCCAGCAGCGTCCGGCTTGAACGCCAACTTACCGGCCTTCGCAATCATGCAGCAGCCATTCGGATTCGCCGAACTGACCGACGAGAAGCTCGACGTCGTCGTGCCAGCAGGGCAGGACACCGGCTTGCAGCTCTTGCCATCCGACGCCTTCTCGCACCGGTAGTAAGCGCAGACGCGAACCTTGTCGGAGCCCGAGAACTCCACCTGAACGCGCGGGTCGGTGAGGTTGAACTCATCGGTGATGCGGTACTTCAGGTAGTCGTAATCGAAGCTGCTCTTGAACAAGACCTTCGGGCTCAATACGTACGCCGATGCCGAGTCCTTGAACGTGCCAATGTTGTAGGCGCTCGTGATCGACGTACCGGTTTCGTACTTGTCGAACTTGCTGCAGATTGGATTGACCGCCGCCTTGCACGTACCCGCCGTGTTGAGCCCCGTCACGCTGCAGACCTGCGATGAGGTGCAGCTCTTGTAGGTCGTCCAGCTGCCCCACGACCGGTTGGTGGTCGAGGTCGAGCAGGTGGTCGACGACCCCGTGCAGCCAGCGTACGCCTTGCGGTAGAGCACCTTCGCGCCGGTGCCAGTGGAGCTGCACTTGTACTGCGTCTCCAACAGCGACGTGCCGCACTTGGTGGTTTTCGAAGCGTACGCACCCGCGCCATCGCAGCACTTGGTGTTGGGCGTGCACTGTGTCGCGCTCTTGCTACCAAATACGAGCTTGGTCGAGATTTCCTGGCAAATCGGCGCGGCGTTGAACATCCGCAAGTAGACCTTGCCGCTCTCGTTGGTGGTGCCGGATGCGTCAGGCTTAAACGCCAACGTGCCCGATTTCGCGGTCTTACAGCAGCCGTTCGGCTTGCCATTGCTGACGTAGGTCCGTGACGACGACGTGCTACCTGCCGGGCAAACCACCGGCTTGCAGTCCTTGCCGCCCGCGCCCTTGGTGCAGCGGTAGTAGGCGCACACTGAGACATTGGCTGCGGCAGACCACTCCACCTGAACGCGTGGATTGGTGAGGTTCGTCTTGTCGTTGATGGTGTAGACGAAGTAGTCGTTGTCGTACTGGCTCTTGAAGTGAACCTTCGGGCTCAGAATCTTGGCCGGCGAGCTATCGTCGTAGGTTCCGAGGTTGTAGGCCGAGCTGTAGTAGGTGCCCGTCTCATACTTGTCGGTCTTGCTGCACAGGGTGTCGACCAGCGGCTTGCAGATGCCCGGCAGGCTGGTGGAGCTCACCACGCAGGTCTCCGCGCTGGTGCAGTTTTTGTAGGTGCTCCAGGACGTCCAGGTGTAGTTGGTCGATGAGACCGAGCAGGTCGTGCTCTTGCCGGTGCAACCGCGCCAAGCCTGGCGGCGAATCACGTTACCGCTTGGCGCCGTCGAGCTGCACTTGTACTCGGTCTTCGCTGGCGAGCTGCCGCACTTGGTCTTCTGCGGTGCGAACGTGCCCGCGCTGGTGCAGCACTGCGTGCCGGGCTTGCACTGGGTCGCGGTCTTCTTGCCGAACACCAACTTCACCGCCGCTTCCTGGCAGATGGGCGCGGCGTTCTTCACGTCGAAGTACACGCGACCGGCCAGCGAAGTGGACGAGGAGGGCAAGCTAGGCTGGAAGGCCAAGACGCCGGAGGCAGCCGCGTTGATGGTGCAGCAGCCGTTACCGATGGTGCCGCTCGCCGTGCCGCTGGTGCCACTGGTGGTACCCGTGGGGCATTTGATCTGGTTGCAGTTCTTGCCGCCGACACCTTTCTCGCAGCGGTAGTACGCGCAGACGCGCACCTTCTGCGGGGCCGACCACTCGATGCGCACCGTCGGCTGGGACGATGACGAGCCCGAGTCGGAGATGCGGTAGTTGAAGTAGTCCCGGTCACTCTCTGATTTGAAGTGCACCTTTGGGTTGAGGATCTTGGTCGCCGCCGTGTCGCTGAAGATGCCCAGGTAGTGGCTCTTGCTGATAGACGTGCCGCCCTCGTAGGGGTCCTTCTTGGTGCAGAGCGCGTTGACCGGGTCGCTGCAGATACCGGGCTTCGTCGGATCGGCCACGTTGCAGACTTGGCTGGTGCTGCACTTCTTGTAGGTCTTGGGTGCCGCGGTGTGCAGGTTGGTCGATGAGTACGAGCATGTCGCGTTGCCGCCGGTGCAGCCACCGAAGCTCTCCGTCACCAGGACCGAACCGCCCTTCGCTTCCGATGAGCAGCTGTAGATCTTCTTCACGGGGAAGGTGCCGCATTTCGACTTCTGGGAGGCCCAGTCACCGGCCTCTGTGCAGCAGGTGGTTCCGGGCTTGCAGACCGTCGTTGCGGTGCAAATGCCGGGCTTCGTCTTGTCGGTGACCTGGCATTTCGAGGGCGACTTGCAGTCCTTCGTCTTCGTCCAGCCCGACCACGCACGGTTGGCTGTGGCGGTGGAGCAAGTCTTCGACGAGCCGGTGCAACCGGGGTGCGAGTAGCGGCTCATGACGTCGCTACCCTTGAGAGTCGAGCTGCATTTGTACTCGGTGGACAGCTTGATCGTGCCGCATTTGGTGCCTTGCGTTGCCCATGTTCCTGTCGATGTGCAGCACTGGGTGTTGGGCGAGCATTTCTGGGTGATGACTGGCTTGCAGATACCCGGCTTCGTGTCGCTCTCAACTTCGCAGACGGTGCCGCTGGCGCAGTCCTTCTGCTTGCCCCATGGCGTCCACGAGTAGTTTGTGGCGCTGACAGAGCAGGTGTTCGACTTGCCCGTGCAACCACGGTAGGCCTGACGAATCTCGATGGTCTTGCCGTCTTTCGTGCA
>JAGSHB010000197.1 GCA_023954815.1 Myxococcales bacterium
AGGCGCTTCTAGGACCGCGATGGCGGGCGTTGCGCCGATGCACCACCGACAGCACTGCACAGTTGGCGGCAGGCGCGCTAGTCTGCGGCCATGCGAAATCTCACGAACTCCGCCTCGGCTCTGATTCCCACCGCCTCGCGGTTCCCGCTGCCCCGACGCATGGTCCTGAAGCTCATCGTCGTGGCGCTGCTACTGCCGCCCACCCTCGTGTGGTCCCAACCGGGCCCGCCGGCCGCGGCACCCATGCCGACACCCGCTCCAGTGCTTGCGCCGCCGCCCATGGGTCGGCAGGTCGCCCCCTACGTCGCCCAGCGCCGAGCGCGGCAGCTCAAGGCGCCGAGTTTCGCGCTCGACGTCGCGCGTATCGTGAGCGGGGTCTTCTCAGCGTCGTACTCGTTTCCCATCAATGGGCACCTCGAAGCCGGGCCGATTTTGGCCGCCGGGTCGCCGAGTCGTGCGCGTTTGGAGCGCTACAACACGGCTGAGGTCGGCGGATTTGCGTCGTGGTTTCCCATCGGCAACCGGGTCAAAGGGGCCGGATTCACAGGCCGGGCACGCTATCTCTATGGCTGGGGTGAGGGCGAGAGTGACAGCGGCGGCACCATCGATGCCTCCGCCCACGCGGTCAGCGCCAGCGCCTTGGTCACGGCCCGGTACACTGCGCTGACGGGCCTGCGCCTAGAAGTGCAGGGCGGCCTCATGTGGCTCAGCAGCCGCGCCCAGGCGACCGAAGGCGAGACCACCAAACGCTCGAAACTCGATGTGCCGCTCTCGACGGTCAGTTTACTCGTCGGCTGGACGTTCTAGCAGACGAAAGCGGAACCAAATGCACCTTGGCAATTGTCTGCGGCAGGCCGTACCCTGCGCGCGGAGAGTGAGGTGCAACGAAAGCTCCGTCATGGAGCAGCTCTGTGAGGAGCCGACAATGTGCAAGACCTCGCGCCGCTGGATAGCGGTCATCGCGCTCGTGAGCGCCGCCATCTCCTTCCAAAGCACCGACGCGATGGCGTGCGGCGGCTGTTTCAGCCCGCCCGGCCCGAACCTCGTGGTCCAGGACGCCGAACGCATCCTATTTTACCGCGATCCAGTGACCAACAAGACCAAGGTCTGGGTCGAGGTGCGCTATTCGGGTCCAGCTGAGGACTTTGGCTGGGTCTTGCCCCTGCCGAAAAAACCAAAGGTCGGCGTCGGCACCAGCTACGTCTTCGACAGGCTCGATCAGGCCGTGGCGCCACGGTTCTTCACCAAGTTCAGCAGCGCGACGGAGAACTGCCACAGCTCGAACGCGGAGAACTCGGGGTTCGGTTGCGGTGGTTTCGCGTCGGACGAGGCAGGGGCGCGCAACGTCTCGTCGCCCAGCTCCGGATTTGGCGGCGCCGGCCAAGACGGCGACGGAAAAAAAGTCACCGTGCTGGAGAAGGCTCAGGCGGGCCCCTTCGACTACGAGATCGTCAGCAGCACAGACAGCGCCGCCTTGCTCAAGTGGCTCAACGACAACGGCTACGCCACCCCCGACAAAGCGCTGCCGGTCATCAAGAGCCACCTCAGCAAGGGTGACCTCTTCGTCGCGTTCAAGCTGACCAATGGCGCCGGAGTCAACGAGATTCGCCCCGTCACCCTGGAGATGGATGGCGCTGACGCCTGCGTACCGCTTCGCCTGACCGCTATCGCCGCGAGCGACAACATGGCCGTCGTGGTCTACCTGCTCGGCGCTGGCCGCGGTGTGCCGAAGAACCACATGCATGTCGCGGTCAACGAGACCAAACTCCGTTGGGCTGGCGGCGTCAACAACTACACGCAGGCCCTCGCAGCTGCCATCGACGAGGCCGCCGGTCGCGCGTTCGTGACCGAATTCGCCGGCCCCGCAAAAGACGTGAAGGTCTCTTTGCCGGACTTCGGCTTTCGCGTTGATTCGACGGCGCTATTTTCCAATGCGATCCCCAACCCCAACGCCAACCAATTCACTGGGCAACCCGCCCAAGCTGGCATCGCCGACTCCGTGTGGAAGGCGGGCAAGCTCTTCGAGGGCAAGTTCCTCAACCCCGACGCCTTCAAGGCCGCCAAGACCCAGGCCGACGTGGCTTTCGCGGTGCAGAGCAGCAAGTTCGCGGTCTTCCCGGAGACAGCGGCCATCTTGGAAAAGCACACGGCCCTGGCGGCGCTGAGCGGCAACGCCAACCTCGTCGAATTCTGGTCCGGTGTGCGTTCAGGCCAAATCAAGATCGACAAGCTCAAGGCCAACAAGCCAGTCGACGGCGGCAAGCTGTTTGACGAGATGAAGGTCGGCATTATCGAGCCCATCTACATCATTGACGACGCGATGGGGGCCAAGAACATCACGCTGACACGCCTGCACATGCGGATTTCGCCTGACGAGATGGACCGCGACCCGATCTTCGCTTTTCACCCGAAGCTGCCCAATGTCAGTAACTCCCACACCGCGGAGCTCATGGCGGTCTGCACGCGCGGCGACTTCAATACGGACGCGATGCGGCTGACGCTGAAGTCTGGGTCGTGGATCTTCCAGAATACGAGCGTCGACTTTCAGGCCAATCAGGCGGCCCAGGTGTCGACGTCGATGAGCACCAACCTGACGGAGGAGGCGCGGTTCAAGGACGCACCGTTCGCCAGTCGGATTGAGGTGCTGGAGGAGAGCGGCGACCCGGTGGTGATTCCGACAGCGCAGATCGGTCTGGTCGACACAGCCATCGCAGGTGCCGAGGTGGGCACGCCGAGTCTGCCGAAGACGCTGGTGCTGAGCGGCGCGTCGTCTCTGTGGACCCCGCCGAAGAGCGACCCCGATGCGGGGCTGAGTACGGCCGCCGAGCAGGCTCACGCGGATGATTCAGGTTGTACGCTGGGCCTGGGGCGCCGGTTCTCGGGGATGATGGTCATCTTGCTGATGTGCGGCTTGGTGCTGGCGATGCGTCGGCGGCGCGCCTGAGTGCGAAAGCGATAGAGCGATGAAGTGATGCGACTGTGACGCTGCGGTCTAGCTCCCGCAATCCAACTTCGCCTTCACATGCTTCGTCCGCTTCTCGATCCACTCCCGTAGGGCGTTGACGTGGATGTTGAAGTCCTTCTCCGACTTGTTCAGGTCCGTCGCGTCCGTCTTGACATCGGCGAGCAGGTGGGTCTGCAGGGCGTTGATCAGCAGCGGCATCTGCGTATTCCATTGCGGCGACGTGATGATGTGGCAGACGCGCTTTTCAAACTTCTCACGGAGGTCGGGCGCCCGCAGTACCGTGTCGATGAGCAGGTTGAAGAACTGGTCGTCGGGGCCGTATTTCGCGAGTTTTCCGTAGGGCAGCACGCCAATATCGAGCTCCAGTGAGTCGTCGAGCTTGATGCAGATGTTCTTGTCCTTACCGCCGACCCACACACAGCCGAACGACATGTCCATGTCCCATGGGTAGAACTCCCACAACTGTTTGCCCGCCTTCGATTTCTGGCGCGAGAGATAGTAGTTCTTGCGCACGTGGTCGGCCCCCATCATGACCGCGTGGGTGGCTAGATAGTCGATGTACCAGTCCATCCGCACCGCAGTGCGCACCTTGTCGGCTTCACCTTTGTTGTGATCGACCCAGATGGCGCCTTCGATCAGCGCGATGAGGTCCGAGTAGTCGTTCTCCGGGTCGCTGTGCTTCTGGTAAGCCTGTTTGTAGATGTCTTTCGGCACTTTCAGTAGGGCCGCAGCGCACTTGCCCTCCAGTGACGAGATGGGGTCGGCCTCGTAGAGCGGCGCCGCAGGATCGCGCCCACGCTTGCGACGAAAGCTCTGGGCGACGCGCTCCACCTCGGCGTACAGGCCGATATCCTTGCCGTTGACGCTCATGCGGCGATACCGCACCCGCGGCGTGGGGATGTCGGTGACCGCGTCAAATAGCCACGATGCGAGGAAGTTTCGCATGTAGGTCGGGTCGTTGTACTCGGCTCTGAGGTTGATTTTTCGGGTATATCCGGGGTTGTCCTGCCCGTCGGCGAACTTAATGCGGAGGCCCACCTTGGGGTAGTACTTCGTCACGCCGCCCCGGATGCGAATCTGGCAGGGCTCGTACAGCGTGTCGGCGACCTTGAGTTTGCAGGGGTAGTATTTCTTCTGCGATGGGGTCGCCAACAGCTTCTTCCAGTCGGCGTCAGCCATCTGGATGTCCCACTTCATCACCGTCTCGCGCAGGCAAAATCCGTCGATGCAGACCTTGGAGTCCTTGCACTGGCTGTCTTTCGTGCACGCGCCGCAAGTCGACTTGGCGCACCCCTCCATGGCGCGGCATTCCTTGGGCTTGTCGCACTTGCCGCACACGCCCTCGTGGCATCCCTGGCCGGGCTTACACTGCAGCACGTGCTCCGGGCAGAGGGTTGGGGGGACGTCGGCTGACCCTGCGTCGCCGGTGCCATCGTCTGATGCGTCGGACTGAGCCCCGTCGGAGATGGCGTCGACAGAGGCCACGTCCCCGATGCTGCCACTCTTGGGGTCAGTGTCGGTCGGCGACGCGCACGCGCTTGTCAGCAGCACGACCACCAGCAGGGTCAGCCTAGCGAGCCCCCGCGGCTGCGATTGCAGTGTCTCGGCAGGGGGCATGTGATTACTCTCGGTCAGGCGGGGCGATAGCGATTTCATAGCGCCAGTCTACGGCCGCGCCCGGGGCTTCGCTAGGGCAACCGGCAGCAGCCCCCTTAGAATTTACCGACCATCTCATCATTGCACCCACTCACCACAGCGGCTGCAGACTGCATCGCACATCCGTCCCATTCCTGTTCGGCGGCACCACCAAAGTCGGGTCTGCGACTCTCAAACGCCGTATCTGATCCTGCGAAACGAGCAGGTATCTCAAGAGTTGAAGCCGAGTCGCATTGGATGACTCTCGGAGCATGTGACTCAGAACGGGTCGTCGTGTTGAATCGCAGCGGCCGCACTGGCGTCCTGTTTACGCCTTGCCGCAGTGACGAGCGTCGGGCATGGTTTCGCCACCTTAGTCTTCGGAGTCCTGCCATGAGCCTGCGCGCCCTGCGATTCGCCTTCATCTTCACCATGGGCTTGCCCGCACACCTGCCTGCCCAAGCCTTCGCGGGCCCAGGGCGTCCCAATCGCGGTGGGAGAGCCGGGCTGAAGGTGGCGCAACACCGCGCACGTGGCGGTGACCCGCTGCAGAAGTGGGCAAATAGCGGCTACCACTACTGCGACGCCAAGATGATCGCCAGCATGTGGCACACCACGCCCTATGCAGCGAAGAAGGCCGTTGGCCGTAAGCTGTTGCGGGGCAACTACCGTGAGGTCCGCCTCGATTTGGCCAATGCCCGCCGTCACGCTCGTCGTCACCCCGCGGCTGCGTGCAATTACCACCAGGCTGGCTACACGTACCGAGACGCGGAGAAGCTCGCCAGCATCTGGCACGTCAGTGTCGCTCAGGCCAAGACGATGATTGCCAACAAAGTGCTGAACGGCGGTGACCGACAGGTGCGAAAGCTGCTGCGGCCTCGGCGCAATCGCGGCGTTGTGGGTGGGCATCGCGGTCGGATGGCGACGAAATCACCGCACATGGCGCGCAAGACCTTTCTCACCACCGGACACACCTACTGCGACGCCAAAGCGCTCGGCGCCATGTGGCGCAGCGGTCCGCAGATGGCCAAGACCATGGGCGGCTACATGCTGATGGGCGGCGGTCGCAAGATGCTCGGTGGCAATCTGCAGATGGCGCGCAAGTTGGCCATGCGGACGCGCAAAGGCGCCTGCTCGTTTTCTGAGGCTGGGTTTTCTCCGCGTGATGCGAACAAGCTCGCCAAGATGTGGCGCACCACTCCGAAGAAGGCGCGGGCCCAAGCAGAGCGCAAGATCCTCTGGGGAGCGGAGCGCGATCTGCGCAAAATGCTGAGGAATCCGCGCCGCTGATGGACATTTCACCTTGGCCAGAGCTGTCGTGGCGGATCGGTGTCGAAGTCGAACTCCTGGCGCCGACAGGGCTGACGCGCGAGAGCCTGGCGCTCCGGTTGGCCAAGGATGTCGGCGGCGGTGTTACGCGTTTCTTTCATGCCCAAACCGAGCCCAGCTTGGCGCCAGGCGTGGAGGTGTTCGACAACCTGACCCTCGGGTTTCGCGTCGAAGATGGGGCAGGGCATTGGGTTGCGAGTTGCGTCGACGACCTGACCTTGCAAGACGACCTGCGCATCGCCGCGGCGCCGGTGGACGGCTGGTTTCGTGTCCTCAGCGATGACCGCCGGCTGTTGAATCTCACCAAGCACCTAGGCGCTGCCGATGGGACGCTGCTCGACGCCCTCGTGCCCGTCGCCGCGGCATTTGGTACGGAAGTTGAGCATTTTTCTGAGGGCATGATGCGGGTCCGTGACGCTGCAGGTGCGCCGGTCCTTCTTGGCGCGCCATTGCCGGGTGAGCGCGAGCGGCCCTGTGAGCTCGTGACGGCCCCCCTCGATGCTGACCACGCCCAACAGCTGGACAACCTGCTCGCTCCCGCTAGGGAGATGGGATTCACGGTGCCGCTGGAGTCCGCCACGCACCTTCACTTCGACGCGACTGTCCTGAAGACACCGCTCGCCATCCGCAATTTGGCGCGGCTGTGGCAGACGTGGGGGCAAACGCTCAAGGTGTTGGTCCGAACGAACCCGGCTTGTCGGCAGCTCGGCGATTGGCCGCCGGCGCTCAACACCCTGATCGAGGACAAAGCCTGGCTGGGGCTGCCGTGGCCGCGGGCCCGTCAGGCGCTCGAACAGGTCGGTCTCAGCAAGTTCTGTGACCTCAACCTGGTGCACCTGACCCTGGATGACCCCGACAAGGACACGGTCGAGCTCCGCATCCTGCCGGGCACGCTCGACACCCGCGAGATCACCATGGCCGCGGCGTTGTTCGAGGCGATGCTGCTGCGGGCCATCGCGCCGGAGCCGGTTGAGCGCGTCGCTCGCAGGAAGTTTCGCCGGCGGCATGCCAATGGTTTCATTCGACAGCTCGGGCTGCCCCAAGCGGTCGAGGTCTATTGGCTGGCCGAGGCGGAAGGCTGCTCAGTGTAGCCGATTGACGTACGCGAGCTGCGCCGCGCAGAAGCGCTTCAGAATCGCCCGCAGCGCACGCTGATGCGACTTGGCGGCCGGCGTGCCAGCGAGGTTGTTGCGCTCGTTCGGGTCGTCGCTGAGGTTGAACAGCCACTGCTCATCCGTACCCGGAATCCAAATCAGCTTCCATTGGTCGACGACCACATTGGAAACAGGCCCAACGCTATCGCTCCACGCGAAGTGAAAGCGCGGCTTGTACGTCGGGTCGAGCAGGGAGCGGCCCTGGTATTCGGGGCCAGGTGGCAGGCCCAACGCGTCGAGCAGCGTCGGCGCCACGTCGATCGTCGAGGCCATGCGATTGTCGACCCCCGCGTGACCACCGGGCAGCCGAAGCAGCAGCGGGATATCGATGATCTCCTCGAAATGCTGAGAGGCGTGACCAAAGATACCGTGTTGCCCCCACCCTTCGCCGTGATCCGTCAGAAAGACGATGACCGTATCGTCCAGCGCGCCGGTGCGCTTGAGTCCCGCGATGAGCTTGCCGAGCGCGTGGTCCGCGAAGTGGATGGCGTTGTCATAGCGATTGCGCAGGGCGTTGACGCGACCGGGCGGCGGGTTGAAGTCGAAGACGTTGTACCCATCGGTCGTTGGCGACCAGGGCGGCTGCCAGTCGGCGAGATTCGGTGGCGTGTAGTACGGGGCGTGTGGGCGGAGGAATTTTACGTAGGAAAAGGTGCGTTTGCCGCTCTGGCGGGCCTTGTCATGCCACCGTAGGAACTGCCCGACCAGCTGATCCTCACGGCGGCCTGCCCAACCTGTGATCTGCGCTTTCTCCATCGGATTCGCCGCGATGCGCGCGTCCACAAACGCGTCGCACTGACCCGGGTGAAGGGGCGCGTGGCCGCCATCGTGGACCTCCCAATCGGCCGAAAATAGACCGACGGCGAATCCAGCGTCCTTGGCACGCAGATGCACCGGCCGCCCACCGTGACCGTGCTTGTAGGTGTTCGCTTTGTTGAGGTGCGTGAGCGGAAAGAGGGAGTAAAACAGCGCGATGGTGCCGAGGTCGGTCTGGCCAGCGTTGCTGCGTGCCTGATCAAAACGAATCGAGCTCGCAGCGAGGGCGCGCAGATGTGGGTCAACAGGGCGCTCATAGCCCCAGGGCTCGAGGTGTTGTCGTGAGATGGAGTCGATGAAGATGATCAGCGCATTTTTCGCCGGCGCCTGCTTGCTCGCCGTGTTTGTCGCGGTGTGCGCGGCGGGCAGCCCCGTCTCATTCATCGCGCCAGGAAAAAGCTCATTTGCCGCTTTCAGCCCCACTTTGTCGGGCGTTTGGAGCTGTTTGCGCAAGCTGGTCATGGCCAGGCGGGAGAGCTGGTGCAGGCTTGGGTGGCTGTGGTGGATGGCCAGCCGGCGCATCCGCGGGGTACAGGCGAGCATCGACGAAATCCCGAGGACAACGGCCGCCAGCCATAGCCAGGGCAGACGTTCACGCCACGGGCCGCGGGCCTCCATCAGTGGCCCCATCTTGCGCCAGACGATGGCCCACAGACTGGCCGACGAGAAGAACCCGGCGATCAGTCCGCCGAGACGTAGCGCCTCGGGGCCCAGCAACATGGCCTCAGCCTCGTGGGTCATGTTCATCAGCAGGGCCGAGATTTCATCCATGGGCACCCAGATGCGGGCGCCGTAGTGAAACATCCCTTCGATGATGACGATGAACGTCCACGTCGGTACTGCGACTTCGATGAGCGCTGTCGCTGTTGGAAACCGCAGCCCCGGATCCAGCAGATGAGCGGGCTCTCCTCGTCTGTTCTGCCAAGCCGACAGCGCAACCAACGCGGCTCCACACGCCATCGCGGCGCCAAACCACAATCCGGTAAAGATACCGGCCACCACTTGGCCGGTCGGCATGAGCAGCATCTGGGCGATGAACACAACCACGAGGATCACACTCACGACGCCATGCAAGAGCACTTGCTGCAGCAGAGAGGGCTCAGCGGTGCCGGGCTCAACCGGGTTGGGCTCAACAGGGTCGGACTCTGTTTGCCTGTCGAAACTGCGATCGCCTGCCCCCAGGAACAGCGACGCCACCACCTGCCATGCCAAGTTCGCGAGGCCGACGATGGCCATGAGCAGGCCTGGCACGCCAATCGCTGCGCACACCCCGTCTGCCCAGGAGACTGGTTGGAGTCTCAAATCGTAGTTGGTCGAGAACAGAAACACAGCGCCGGCGAGGCCATGTACGAGTCCGAACAAGAGCGCTGCCGGGCTCAGCGCAGCCGCTGCGAAGTGGCGAATTGGCTTGATCTGCACGGGTGAGTCCGGTGAGTGAGGACGACCACAACCTAACGGACTGACGAACAAGCAGCAACGGGCGCTGTGGCTGAAATGCCGGCGTCATCAGGGCCGTACAGCGGATCGGTTGATGCACGCAGGCGCCGGTTGTCGTAGTCTCCCGGCCGAAGAACCCCACGAGGCGCCCATGACTCCGAATCGACCCACTCTTCGTCGCGTACAGCCGCTCCAACTCCTGGCGAGCCTGCTCGTTGGCAGTGCGCTGCTGCTGCTGCCTGCCTGCGTTGAAAATGACACCGCCGGAATTGCGCCCGCCCAGCCTGCCGACACGACCGTGGTGCTCGATTTTTTCAATCGGCCCCTGCCCGACATCCCGCTACCGAACGACTTGGCGACCCGGTTCGACGAGACCAGCCCGACCAAGCGCCGCATCAACGCGTCCCTGTTGGCGGATACGGAGTTTGAGCGGCGCACTCGGAAGTTGATTGACGGCGTCGATGGTTGGGGTGCTTTTGCGCCGATTACGGTCTCTTTTTCTGACCAAATCGACCCGCAGTCGGTCATTGCAGGCCACCACGGCGACAACTACGCCACGGCCAATGACGTCATCTACCTAGTCGATGTGACGCGTGGGTCGCCTACGTTTGGCAAGCCGGTGGCGCTGGACCTGGGAAATGGCAACTTCCCTGTGGCGCTGGAGAAGCTCGATAGCTTCTGGTCGGCAGACTCCCGCGGGGACACCAGCACGCTGATGTTCGAAGAGCACGACGAGGACACCAACGGCAACGGCAAGCTCGATCCGGACGAAGACACCGACCTTGACGGCTTGCTCGACAAGCCCAACTACTTTCCGTCTGAGACGCGCTCCATGAGCGAGATGAACTTGGCCGAACGCGCTGACGCCACCATGACGTTCTACGAGCGCGAGACCCGCACCCTCATCGCTCGGCCGCTGCGCTCGCTGCGGCAGCGCACGACCTACGCGGTCATCGTCACGCGCCGTTTGAAGGACCACCAGGGCAAGTCAGTCGGCTCGCCCTTTGCCTTCATCAACCACGCCGCACAGACCCACGACCTGGAGCCGCTCGCCGAGGTGTTGGCCGCAGATAGTGGTGCGTTCGGTGGCCTGGGGCTCAAAGACGTGGCCTTCGCGTGGACCTTCACGACCGGAACGATGACCTCCGATCTGGTCGCCGTGCGCGATGGTCTCTACGGCTCGGGGCCGCAGCGTCATCTCCAAGACGAGTTTCCCGCGAAGGTCGCCGAGATCCACAAGGCGTGGGACAAAAAGCCAGCGCATAAGTGGGAAAACCCCTGGATTCTCAGCTCGGAATCGTTTTTTGAGCTCAACGAGTTGCTCGATCTGGTGACGACGAAGGGGCATGAAGGCGCGCGGATGCTCGAGGCGGTGAAGTACGTCGATTTTCACGCGCTGGGCACCTACATGAGCCCGCAGTTGATGCCGCGGAAGGACAAAAACGGTCAGTACCTTGGCTACAACCAGATGATTTGGCCGGCGGATGTGGCGAGCAAGAAGGCCAACGCGGTCGGCGAGCGGGTGACGTTCTGGCTGACCATGCCGCGCAAGGAGAGCTCGGCTCGCAAGGACGGAAAGCCGGTGCCGGTCGCCATCATCGGGCACGGATACACCAGCTCCAAGTTCGAGGTGATGGTCTATCACGCATGGTTTGCCCGCCACGGCATCGCCTGCGTCAGCATCGACAACGCCGGTCACGGGCTGGTGCTGCCCGACAACTACAACGACCTCGTACCGTTGGTGCTCAAGCCCAAGGGCATGCTCGGCGTGGCCAATGCGGTGCTCGACAATCGCTCGTGGGACCAAGACGCAGACGGCGCGGAGGATACCGGCGCCGATTTTTGGACGGCCTACACCTTCCACACCCGTGACAACGTGCGCCAAACGACGATCGACTACATGCAGCTGATA
>JAGSHB010000261.1 GCA_023954815.1 Myxococcales bacterium
GGGCACCGGGTCGACGCCGCGCCAAGCTGCCCCAAGACCGACGATGGAGACCACAAGACCTAGCCACGCCACGGCGCGGGTGCCGCGCCCTGGTCGGCTGTCTCGGTGGCTGTCATCGCCGCTCGGATGCGTTCTCAAGTGGCGGTTGGCGTACATCGACGCGATGGCGCAGAGCAGCCCCGCCGCTCCGGCGGTCACGAAACTGCTGCGCCACGCCATGAGAGCGGGACCGATGACCGCCAACCCCAAAGCAAACCCGGCCAGCTCCCAGCGGTATTGACGTCGCCTTGCGGCCTCGCCGCCTTTGCTGGAAATGCGCCAAGCGCCCGCCAATACGGCACCAAAGACGAAAAATGGCCATGCGAACGCCGCCGCTGCCCACGCCACATCGTAGCGCGTACACAACACCGCGCTGAGTAGGACGATGGGCGCCAACGATGCGAGTCCCATTCGAATCAGGCGCAGAGAACCGCCGCCGCGCCGCGCTGCCCACCAAGCCCCGAGGCCCATCAGCAGCAGCGCTATGGAGAGGGCCTGATAGGCGAGCGTGCGGGTGTACAGCAGGCTGGCGAGTCGGGTGAGTCCGACCTCCCACACGCCGAGCCCCACGGACGCGATGCCAAGCGTGATGGCCATCTGCCGCGGCAGCTGCTCATCGGTTCTGACGGTGGTGATGTCGTCTTGCACGCTCTGTCGCTAGCCTGTGTTGCGCATACCGGCAGCGATCCCGTTGATCGTCACTAGCAATGCGTCCCGCAGGTGGTCCTCGCCGGCACGCACCCGACCAAGGAGCGCCACCTGCAGCGCATTGAGCGGATCAACGTACGGGTTGCGGACACGAATCGACCGGGCCAAGACCGCACTCTCGGCTAGCAGCGCATCTTGATCGAGCGCCTCGAGCACGCCCGCGATGGTCACCTGCAGCTGGGCCCGCAGGCGGTCTCCCAGGGCCCGCTGTGGAGCGGGGCAGAGCACACGGTCATACGACGCGGCGATTCGCGTCGAAGACTTGGCCAGCACCATCTCGATCATCGACAGCGTCTCGTGGAAAAAGCGCCAGTCAGCCGCCATGGTCACGATGGTGTCGGCATTGTCGCCCGAAAGCCCATTGGCCAGGGCGCTGCCCGTACCCAGCCAGGAGGGCAGCAAGAGGCGGGTCTGGGTCCAGGCGAACACCCACGGAATCGCGCGCAGACTCGATACCCCACCGCCTGCTTTCCGGCGCGCAGGACGGGAGCCGATGTTGAGACTCCCCAATTCAACTTCGGGGGTCACGGCCCGGAAATACGGGACAAAATCTGGATCCGAGCGAACCACTTGTCGGTACGCACGCATGGCGTCGGCCGCGAGCTCATCCATCACAGTCCGCCATTTGGGATCCGGTGCGTTGGGGGGCTGCAAGGTCGCTTCGGCAACTGCCGTTACGTAGAGCTCGAGGTTGCGCAGTGCCAGCCCCTGACGACCAAACTTGGCCTGGATGACCTCGCCTTGTTCCGTCACTCGCATCGTGGCCTGAACGCTGCCCGGAGGCTGGCTCAAAATCGCCTTGTGAGTCGGCCCTCCGCCGCGACCGATGGAGCCGCCGCGACCGTGAAATAGGGTCAAATGCACGTCGGCTGATGTGGCGGCTGCGACGAGCTCCTCCTGGGCTTTGTAGAGGGACCATGCTGCGGCGAGGCGCCCCGCATCTTTTGCGGAGTCCGAATAGCCCAGCATCACTTCGACCTGGCCCGGCCCTTCAACGCCGGCTGCTGCTTGAAAGCTGGGCGATGCGAGTAGGGTGGCGAGTGACTGTCCGGCCGTGGCCAAGTCATCCCGCGTCTCAAAGAGGGGGACGACGCGGAGCGGGCGCGTCATACCGGCCTCTCGCTGGAGCAGCGCAACGGCCAACACATCAGATGGCGCGCGGGCCATCGAGATGACATAGGCCCCCAGACTCCCTGGGGGAATCCGGGCCAACATTTTGAAGGTATCGAGCACTTCGCGCACATCCGCCGACGCGTCCAGATCGAGCGGAATCAGGGGTCTACGGCCTGCCAATTCAGCCTCTAAGAAGGCCATCCGCTCGTCTTCGTTCCAGCTATTGTAGGAACCTAGGCCCAGGGCAACGGTGACCGCATCGAGCACATCGGAGTGGCGCTCGGAGTCCTGGCGAATGTCCAGCCGCGCCAAGGTCAGACCAAAGGCGTCGAGACGCAGGCGAATGTCCTTCAAGCGTCCGTCAGCGAGCTGCCCCAACCCGACTGCGTGCAAAGATTCGGCAATGCAGTTGAGGTCGTCCGCAAACACGGTCTGGTCGAGATAGGGCTGACCGTTTGTTGGCAGCGATTCGTTCGTCAATCCCGCCGCAGCCAGCGTCCGCGTATCGTCGAGCCTGGACCGGATGTGCCGGAGAAAGGCGCGATAGGGCTCGGCCGCATCCCCCACCCGCTCCCGTAGCGCTGCGCTGCACGGGGTCACGGGCAATTCGCTGCGCAGGTCATTGATCGCACGCCAAAACAGGTCAGCGGCGATCCATCGGTGGGTCCAGCAGATACGCTCGGTGATGTCCGACGTCACAAAGGGGTTGCCGTCGCGATCCCCACCCATCCATGAACCAAAGGTAATCGGCGCGGTGCCCGGCTCCAGCCCGCGGCCCGTACTTGCAGACAGTTGTTCGTCCAGCGCGCGCATGAAACGCGGCATGGCGTTCCACAGGGTTTGCTCAAAGACGAGCAGACCCGCGCGGGCCTCTTGCTGGGGCGTGGGCTTCTTGCGGGCGATCTCATCGGTGCGCCAGATGGTCGCGATGGCGCGACGTAGTTCGCTGACAAAGGCAGCCTGCTCTGCCGGAATCCAGTGATCCTGATCGCGCAGCGTCAAAAGGTCGGAAATCCGGGCGTGCTGCTGCAAGAGGGTGCGGCGGTTGACCTCCGTGGGATGGGCGGTCAGCACCAAGTTGATGCGCATGCGGTGGATCGTCTCGTGCAGCTTTTCCGGCGCGACACCAGCCGCGGTGAAGCGCGCAAACGCCTCCGCCAGGGAACCGCGTTGAGGGGCGCCGGCGGGGTCGCGTAGGTAGTCGTAGCGCCGCCGCACACGATGGTGTTGCTCGGCGATGTTGGCGAGGGTCAGAAAGTGGGCAAAGCCGCGGGCGACCGGCAAGGCTGCACCGGGTGCCAGATCTGCCATGACCGCACGCAGTTCGACCGCCGCATCTGCGTCTCCGGAGCGCGCCTTCTTCGACAATTGCCGGATACGCTCAACAGTTTCATACGTCTCCGTACCCTCCAACTGCCGGATCGTATCGCCGAGGATGCGGCCGAGCAGTTTGACGTCTTCGCGGAGCGGGCGGTGTGGGTCGGTCATGTTGGCTCACTAGTGAATCAGGGTCGCAGACAGCTTGACCGTATACGTACCGGGTGACGAGCGCGGGGCGAACTTGGCCCGACTGACCACATAGTCGGCACACTTGAGCCCGCCTTTGTCGGTCAGGGTGTTGGGCGTCATCGTGCGTTTGGCGGAAGCGACGCTGCCGTTGGGTTGGACGACGAGTTTCCAGCGCAAAAGGCTTGATAATGTCGGCTTTCCGCCGCCTCGGGGTCGTGGACCAACCCGCGTCGCCGCGATGCGAAATCGGCGCGCACAGGCGCGAATCAGCAGGCGTAAAATCCGGCTCTGTCTCTGGGGCAGTCGCACTTGTTTGGCATGGGACAGCCAGCCAACTGTGACGCTCCGCACTTGACCGGCTCCCACTGTCAGGTGAGCCCGCCCTGTGCCCATTCGCACGACTCCTGCTTTGCCATTCCCGGCCCTCCCGGTTCTGACGTTTGCCCGGCGCCGGCTCCGCGGCGTGTTGACGCTGCGGCCGCCGAGCCCGTGGCGTTTCACGATGGACCTCACCCCAATGCGATTGAGCTTCGACAACCGGCCGAGCAGCCCCTGGGACACCGTTCGAATGTTGGGTGCCGGCCGCGACTTTCCGCTGTTGCGATCGAAGCGCTGCCAGGTGCCATTGACGCGGGACCCATCTCTGTAGTCGCCCGCAGAGTGTAGTGCGCCGTTGCTGTACCACTGCCGCCATCGCCCGTGCGGTTTATCCCGGCGCACGGGGCCAGACGATTGCAATCCGCCCGTGTCAAACCACCTCGCCCATTGGCCGTCCCCCTCGGAGACCTGATTGATGCCGAGCAGGATCCCTTCCTTGTTCCAATGGAGCCAGGGACCATCACGCAGCCCCTGTTTGTATCGGCCTTCTTGGCGCTTGTTGCCCGATAACGACCAGCTGGTGAATAGGCCGTGTCGCTTGCCGCGGCTAAATGCGATCGTTCGCATCGGGCCACCTGCGAGGTAGTACCAGCGCCAAACGCCATGTTTCTGGTCCCGTAGGAACGACCCCACTTTCGCTGGTTCTCCGCCGATAAATTCGTAGCGCCAAGGCCCTTCACGTGCGCCGTCTTTGAGTTGGCCCTCCTCCGAAATACCGCCGCTGAGGTGCCACGAACGCCACGTCCCAGTGCCCCTGACGAGCTTCACCTGTCCGAGTTCGCGGCCGCGACGATCGAGCTGGGTCCAGGTTCCATCCCGCAGCCCGTTGCGCAGCATACCAAACAGCACAACTTCGCTGCCGCGCAGGTATGAACGCCGCATGAGTGCCGCCACAAAAGTGTATCTGCGCGTATAGATGGCCGGGCCGTGGAAGACGCCGTTGGAACGTTGGCAGCGGATGAGCTTTCGCCCCTGTTCGCCCGAAAAACCGAGGGCTGAGCGCGATCGCTTGACCGTGCGGATGACCCGCCGGGTCCCTTGAGGGCAGTCGAGCTGCACGCGGGTGTGGATTTTGGCGGCGAGGCTCTGATCAGGCGCCAACAGGGCGATGAGGAGCACCAATGACGGTGCCCACAGCCGCGGCAGGGGGCGAGCAAAAATCAGCATACGTTGGACTGGCATCGCACCACTTCCTCCCAGTCTGCACGGTACCATATGAGCAGGTGTACAAGGCACATGGGGGGCAATTGGCCCCCCGTTTCGGGCTGGCTGCGGCTGCAGATCCTTGCTCGGAGCGACGGGCTGGCCTACACCAATCGACAACACTCGCACCTCGTGGGGGAAAAGGGAGCTCATGCGCATCGAGACTTCGCACGGAGCGGTCAGCCTATCTCAGAGTAGCGGCGGGTCGTGTATGGAACGGCTAGCGGCCCTGTGGCGGCTACCGCTCATTCACCACGCGAGCGGCGACTTTGGGATCACATTTCAGGTTGGATCGCGTGAGGTTTGGTGCACCCGATACGCGCTGCCCCCGCTGGAAGAGAGCCACCTAGATCTGACGATTCAGGATGTCATGGCGGCCTGTCGTGAGGCGTTGACTCGCATGGCGGGTATCGGCCAACAGGGCTATCTGATCCCTTGTCCGTTCCTGCAACGGGAGCGTGATACGGGCTTGGTGATCACTGGCGTGGCCGTATTTTCGTCCGATCAGATCGCTGTAGGTGGGGCTGTGAGCGATCCAGCCCCCTGGCGCGATCGTTTTATCCGCACGTTTGCCACCTCCGAAGCCGGCGCGGTCCTGCCCGGTTTCGAGCGGATCCAGCGGTTGCCGCGTCTGAGTATCGGTCGCATGAAGCTGGAGATGTCGTTGATTGACGGCGAACCTCTGTTTCTCGGCCACGAAGAGCCCGGCGGCGGTCTCGCTCCTGGGATGGAGGACAGTCTGGTCCTCTGGGCGCGCCGTGGGGTGAAACACATCGCGTGGGCGCCCGCATTGCCTCGGGTGCTGTCCGACGGCGACATTCGTCAGCTGATCGACGGGGAGCGCCGGGCGTCTCAGTCGATCGAGGCTGCAGATTTGCCGCCTATCGAGCGAATCGTGGCGCCATCGTCCGCGGCGATTGTCCCAGTTTCTGTCGACGGCGTGAATGTGACGCTCGCTGCGGCGCATGAAGTTGAACAAGCGGCCCTCTCTGCGTCAGCGGCATCCGCCCCCGCAGCGCCTGTAGACCCGGCCAAAACAGCCAGCGAGTCGCCATCGAACAGCGAGTCGTCAGGCGACATTTCAGATGAGGCTGTCGACAGCGGAACGCCGCTCAACAGTGATGAATCAGCAGCCAACAGGAAGCCCGAACAGCGAAAATCCGTTGAATTTTCGGCCGACGAGGCCGTTTCGACCTCAGCCGATCCCGCGGCCGAGTCTTCTGGGGAGCCTGGCGCTTCTGAGGACTCGGAGTCTTCTGGCGTACGCGACCTGGCGGAGAGCCCAACATCAACTGAGGAGATTGAGCCTGCTGAGAAAGCCGAGCCTGCTGAGGATGTCGAGCCTGCTGAGGAAGCCGAGCCTGCTGAGGAAGCCGAGCCTGCTGAGGAAGCCGAGCCTGCTGAGGAAGCCGAGCCTGCTGAGGAAGCCGAGCCTGCTGAGGA
>JAGSHB010000144.1 GCA_023954815.1 Myxococcales bacterium
GAGCCAGCACTTGGTCATCAGCGACAAGGTCTACCGCAACGAGGACTGGGACCAAGCCGCTGGGCACGTCATGAGCCCGCCTTTCCGGCCTCATCAGCACCAATCAGCTTTGTGGCGCGGCCTGCAGTCCGGCATGTTGCAGACCACGGCGACCGATCACTGCTGCTTCTGCGTCGACCAGAAACGCATGGGCATCGACGACTTCCGCAAGATCCCCAACGGCACCAGCGGCGTCGAGGATCGCATGGGCGTATTGTGGACCCACGGCGTGAACACCGGCCGACTGACGCGCACCGAATACGTCGCCGTCACCAGCGCCAACACGGCCAAGATCTTCAACATGTACCCGCGCAAGGGGCTCATCGCCGCCGGCTCGGACGCAGACATCGTGTTGTGGGATCCCACCGGCACCCGCACCATCAGCAAAGACACCCACCACCAGCGCATCGATTTTAATATCTACGAAGGTATGGAGCTGACGGGTATCCCAGCGATGACCTGGATGCGCGGCAAGTTGACCTGGAACCGCGGTGAGCTGCGCGCGGAGAAGGGGTGGGGCAAGTACATCGACCGGCCCACATTCGCGCCCTACTGGGACTCGATCAAGCGGCGTAACGACCTCGCGGAGCCCACAGCGGTGAAGCGGCAGCCAGTGAAATAAATCAGGCCAGGAGGCCAAATGAGCGGCGGTAGCACTTCGAGCGGAGGGAACTCCGACAACGCACTCGTCTACGGTATCGACGACGAGCCGCCAGTTGGCCTGGGCATGGCGCTGGGTCTGCAACACTACCTGACCATGTTCGGCTCGACGGTCGCGATTCCGCTGATCATGGCCAAGCCGCTGGGTATTGAGGACGACCCGGTTCAGCTCGCCGCGCTCATCGGCACGATGTTCTTTGTCAGTGGCATCTCGACGCTGCTGCAGACCACGTGGGGCAATCGCCTGCCGATCATCCAGGGCGGCACGTTCAGCTTCCTGACCCCGGCCATCGCTATCTGCGGCATGGCAGGCATGGCCGAGGCGGGTTTCGAAGTCCGCATGCAGGCCGTGCAGGGCGCCATCATCTTGGGGTCGCTGGTCGAGATCGTCATCGGATTTACGGGCGTCGTCGGCAAGATGACGCGGTTCGTGGGGCCTATCACCATCGCGCCGACCATCGCGCTCATCGGCCTGAGTCTGTATCCATTTGGCGCCCCCGAAGCAGGTCGGCATTGGCCCATCGGCGGCCTGACGATTGTGCTGATCATCCTGTTTTCGCAGGTGCTGCGCCGCTCGCACCGGATCTTTGAGCTGTTTCCGGTGCTGCTGGGCATGGGCGGCGCCTGGATTGTGGCGGGAATTTGCACGGCGGCTGGCGTCTTTGAGCCCGGACATCCGGCCTTTACCAGCCTCGACAAGCTCGACGCCGCGCCGTGGATTCGGGTGCCGATGCCTTTTCAGTGGGGTATGCCGACATTCTCGGTCGCAGCCACGGTCGGCATCGTCGCTGGCTACATCGCGTCCATGGTCGAGAGCATCGGCGACTACTACGCCTGCGCACGGATGGCAGGCGCGCCGGTCCCCAACAGCAAGACCATCAGCCGCGGCATCGGCATGGAAGGCATCGGCTGCTTCATCGCTGGCATCTTCGGCACCGGCAACGGCACGACAAGCTACTCGGAGAACATCGGCGCCATCGGTCTGACCCGCGTCGGCTCACGGCGCGTGGTGCAGTACGGCGCGGGCATCATGTTGGTGCTCGGCGCGGTGGCCAAGTTTGGCGCGCTCTTCACGACCATCCCGCAGCCCATCGTCGGCGGCATGTACTGTGCGCTCTTCGGCATGATCGCCGCCGTCGGTATGAGCAACCTGCAGTTCGTCGATCTCAACAGCGCGCGCAACCTCTTCATCATCGGCTTTTCGTTCTTCATGGGGCTGAGCATGCCGATGTACATGAAGGCGCACCCGATTGTATTTGAGCCCCAGTGGGTGGCGGATGTGTTCAACACGCTCGGCTCGACCGGTATGGCCGTGGGCGCGTTTATCGCCGTCATCTTGGACAATGTGATCCCCGGTACGGACGAAGAGCGCGGGCTGACCCACTGGCAAGACGGGGATGAAGCCCCGGCGCCAGCGGTTGATCCGCACCATGAGACCCATCACATCGGGTAGCTCAAACCGCGCTTTTGTGCTGTAAACTCAAGTTTTTCAGGCGAAATAAGCGAATCTCTCGACCAAGTATTTGCCTACGCGCGCATCCGTGACCTGCCGCAGTTGCTTGCGAAATTCGGTGAGCCCAGCGTGGGCTTGCTCGCGGGACACGGCGCCCTGGAGCGGGGATAGGTAGACGCGATCGGTCGCGGTCAGGGGCATCTGGGCGATGGCGGCTACGGATGCGCGCTGGTGTGCGGCGGTCTGCCCTGGTGCTGCCAGCCCCACGAGCAGGGTCACGGCGACCCCCATGCCGCCGGCTTTCATCGCCTGCACGCCAGCGATAAACCGCGGGACATCCGGGCTCTTGTGCACGCTCGCACGCAGCGCCGGCAGGCCGGTCTCCAGCCCAACCGTCGCGTCGACCAGCCCCGCATCGACCAGCGCCTGCCATTGGTCTGGCGTGCGAGGTTTGCCGAGGTCGGGGTTGTGGAACGTGGCCACTTGGCGCGGCATATTGCCCCACACACGCTGCAGCTGGCGCAGACGGCGCAGCAAGATGCGGTCGGACACACTCAGCGCAGACCCCGAGCCCAAGAAGATGCCGCCGCGCTGATGCAGGGCTTCGCCAAAGAGCGCCGCGACGGCTGTGATGTGGGTCTCAAATGCGACATCGCTCAATGCACGGAAGGGTTTGTCTTTGTAGAAATCACAGAACGTGCACGAATGATTCGGGCAGCCCGTGGCCGGCAAGACCACCACATCTCGATAGCGATGCGGCGGGAGGATGGGCACCGGCTCGGGGTACGCGGCGCCAAAGCGCTGACGCTCGGCCTCGAAGTCGGCAGGCAGCCAGGCGGCGGCGCTCTGTAGGCCCTCGATCAAGGCAGCGCGGTCGCCGATGAGTTCTAGGTGGGTGGGGTCCTGCTGAGTCAGTTCACCGAGCACCTCGGCCGCGAGCAAACTGGCGCTGCGGTGCACCGACTCAGGGTCGGGGACGCGCTCAAATCCGCCAGACACGACGCGAAGCACCGCGCCGTCGAGGGTCCGCCGATAGCGACCAGCCGGCGTGCCCAAGGCGCTCCACCGACCCTGCGCATCGATGGACAACCGCCGCCCCTGGTCTAGATCGACCACCAGGGCGTTGGGGCCGACACGAGCGGCGATCGCAGCTTTGCGTTGGACCATCTACAGACCTCGGTCACCCCATCAATGGGCGCTCACCGCTGGCATAATAGGTCGTGTGCGTCGCCAGGGAGCGGGAACCAGCGCAATTGCTGATAATCGTCTGAAAGCTCGGGATCTTCGGGTCGTTTCTCGATTTGAGCTTCGGCTTTGGCCGCCTCGACGATGGCGTTGGCCTCTTTCAAATACCCGGCGAGCGCCCACTCCGGCTCCGTCGCCCGGCGGCAGCGATAGCTCATGCGACCGCTCCCGTAGCTGATGTCACTGAGGCGCAGGGGATTGGAGCGCTCGCCGCTGACGTGCTTCCACTGACCGGATAGCGGCTCGAAACGGTACTGCGGCAACAGGGCCCAGCCGTGTTCGGCGACAAAGGCGACCGCGTCGAGGATGAAGTTGAAGGTCACCTCGGAGATGAAGTAGTTGAAGTTGACCCGCACCCAGCCCGGCTTGATGCCCTCGCAGCCGCGGTTGATCTCGCGTTCAAACTCGTGGGACAGGTCCAAGTCGATGCCCAGCAGGCGATGCCCGTATGGCCCCGCGCAAGAGCAGCCGCCACGACTCTGGATGCCGAAGAGATCGTTGAGCAGCGCGACCACAAAATCGTGGTGCAGGTAGCCGTCGCCGTGACGCACCACGAAGGACACAATCGACAGCCGCCACGCGTTGGGATTGCCGAGGATCTCGATGTTGTCGTTCAGCTGCCAGCGCTGCACGGCGCGGCGAATGAAGACACGCTCGCGGTTGCGAATCTCGTCGTGACCGACCGCTTGCTTGAGCTGAAAGACCAACCCGGCGCGGATCGCCCCCAGGATATCCGGCGTGCCGCCCTCCTCCCGATGCTCGAGGTGCGACAAGTACTGATGCTCCGTCGAGTTGACGTAGGACACCGTCCCGCCGCCTGGCACCGTCGGCGTGCGCCGGTCGAAGAGCTTGCGCTTGGCGACGAGCACCCCTGGCGTGCCCGGCCCACCGATAAACTTATGCGGCGACAGGAAGATGGCGTCCTTGTAGGCCAGCGGATTGGTGCCCTCGGCCTCGCCGGCGTTCATGTGGATCTCGACGTACGGCCCCGCGGCGGCGAAATCCCAGAAAGACAGGGCGCCGTGCTGGTGCAGCAACGTCGTGATGCGGAAGGTGTCAGAGCCGATGCCGGTCACATTACTCGCCGCAGAGAAGCTGCCGATGCGCAGCGGCCGGTCCTTGTACTCAATGAGCCCAGCTTCCAGCGCCGATAGGTCGATATGGCCGTCGCCATCTTCACCGATGCGCACCACGTCGCAGATGGACTCCCGCCACGGGAGCTCATTGGAGTGGTGCTCAAACGGGCCGATGAACACGACGGGGCGGTCGGAGGCGGGGATGTGCTGCGACAGCTCGTAGCGGTCTTCCAACGCCTCGGGAATCCGAACATCCAGCGCCCGCACCAACTTGTCGATCGCACCCGTCGCGCCAGTGCCGCAAAAGAGCACCACGTCATCGGGTCCCGCGCCCACACACTCGGCGATCAGCGCGCGTGCGTCCTCACGGAAGGTCGTGGTCTGTAGACCGGTGCCGCTGGTCTCCGTGTGCGTGTTGGCATACCGCGGCATGACCTCCTCGCGCATGAAGTCTTCGATGAAGCGCAGGCTGCGCCCCGAAGCGGTGTAATCTGCGTACGTGACGCGGCGCGGCCCAAACGGCCCGGGCAGACTTTCGTCGGCACCAATGATGCTATCTCGCACTTTGTCGACGAGGTGATCGAGGTCGGATGTGGGCATGGTGGCACCGCCGGCTGGGTAGGTCTGAGATCAAATGCACCTACTAGATACACCAGTCGCTCCAGATGTTGCAGGACGTCTTGCACATGTCCCCATTGCGGGGGCGACGACCGCCGCGCCATAGTGCCGCTATGAGCCAGTCGCCGCGCCCAAGTTTTGCCAAAATTCAGCGAATCACCCGGATTGCGGCCATTTGTGCGCTGATCGGGCTTGGCGTTTGGGTCGTGAGCCAAGGCTGGACCACCACACAACTCATCGAGGTCATACGCGACGCTGGGCCGTGGGGGATCGTCGGCTTCCTGATCGCGTTCGCGTTGATTCAACCCTTGGGGATCTCCGGTCACGTGTTCTGCTTGGCGGCGCTGGTGCTCTGGCCACCGTGGTTGGCCTTTATCCTCGCGTGGATCGGCGCTGTTGGTTCGGCGATGGTGTCTGTGGGGCTGGCGCGACTGCTGATCGTGGGTGCCGTGCCGGAGCGTTTCAAGGGGCTGGAGAAGCGTTTGACGGGCGGCGGTTGGTGGACGGTGATGATCGTGCGCCTGTTCACCTTCACCGCGCATCCGGTCCAATACTTGATGGGGGTGCTGCCGATCCCGACTGTGCGGGTGCTCACCACGACGATGGTCGCCTTCGCGCCCACAGTGGCCTTGGATGTCTTTCTCGGGGGCGAAGTCCTGAAGTTCATCGGCTGGAGCAGCTAGCCTGGACGATCTCCGTATTCATGCTTGCGTGATGTCTCTCCAAATGCTCCTTGGCGCAGCCATTGGCAGACTTTAGTCTGCATTAGCGAATGAACTGGAGCGAAGATGCCACTGGACAGCCCGGCCACAGATGACGTGCTCAGCGGCTTTCACCCGGCGACGGCCAGTTGGTTTCAGTCCCAATTCAAGGCGCCCACGCCAGCCCAAAACCGCGCCTGGCCCGAGATTCAGGCAAAAAAGCACACGCTCGTCGCTGCGCCGACGGGTTCTGGCAAGACGTTGGCCGCCTTTCTTTCGGCGATCGACGGGCTCGTTCGGCAGTCTGAAAATGGACCGCTGCCAGACGCGACGACCGTGCTCTACATCTCGCCGCTCAAGGCCCTGGGTAACGACATCGAGCGCAATTTGCGGGCGCCGTTGCAGGGGATCGGGGAGGCTCAGGTAGCGCGCGGTCACAGCCGGCCGGAGATTCGAGCGGCCGTGCGCTCAGGCGATACGACGGCGGCTGAGCGCCGCGCCATGGTCAAGCGGTCCCCCCACATCCTGGTGACGACGCCCGAGAGCTTTTACATCCTGCTGACCAGCGATAGCGGCAGGCGGATGCTGTCGACCGTCGAGACGGTCATCGTCGACGAGATTCATGCGGTGGTCGAAGGGCGCCGAGGCGCTCACCTAGCCCTGAGCTTGGAGCGGCTGGAAGCCCTGGCTGGGCAACCGCCGGTGCGCATTGGGCTGTCGGCTACCCAGCGGCCCATCGCTGCGGTCGCTGATTTTCTGGTGGGAACGGGCCGCCCGCCCTGCGCCATCATCGATGAAGGCCACGGCCAAACGCTGGACATCGCCCTCGAAGTGCCCGGCGCCCCGCTGGAGACGGTGATGAGCGCCGAGGTGCGGGAGACGGTCTTTGATCGCATGGCCGACTTGGCGCGGGAACATCGGTCGACGTTGGTGTTCGTCAATACCCGCCGTGTGGCCGAGCGCTTTGCCCGGCACTTGGGGGAGCGTCTCGGGGAAGATGCGGTCGCGGCTCACCATGGCTCCTTGAGCAAAGAACGCCGCCTGCGAGCGGAGCAGCGTCTAAAAAGTGGCGCGCTGCGGGTCATGGTCGCCACCGCCTCGCTCGAGTTGGGGATCGATATCGGCGAGATCGAGTTGGTGTGCCAGGTGGGCTCTCCGCGCCGCATCGCGACCTTTCTCCAGCGTGTCGGCCGCGCTGGGCACTTTGTGGGGGGCGTGCCCAAGGGCCGGCTGTTTCCGGAGAGCCGGGATGACTTGGTGGAATGTGCGGCGTTGGTGCGCGCGGTGATTGCTGGCCAGCTCGACCGGTTGTGCATCCCCAGCGGTGGTCTCGACGTGCTCGCGCAGCAGATCGTGGCCGAGACTGCTGCCCAAGACGACAAGTCACCTTGGAGCGAAGAGGCCTTGTTTTCAGCTTTTTCACGCGCTTGGCCCTATCAGAACCTGTCCCGAGACGACTTCGACGAGTTGCTGCAGATGCTGTCAGATGGCTTCACCACAAGGCGAGGGCGGCGGGGGGCGTGGCTCCATCGCGACCAGGTTCAGGGCCGATTGATGGGGCGCAGGGGCGCACGATTGGCGGCGATTACGTCGGGCGGCGCCATCCCGGAGTTGGCTGACTACCAGGTCGTGCTCGACCCCGAAGGCACCGTCGTCGGCAGTCTCAACGAGGATTTCGCCATCGAGAGCCTGCCGGGGGATGTCTTTCAGCTGGGCAATACGGCCTGGCGCATCAAGAAGGTGGAGTCGGGCCGGGTGCGGGTGGTGGACGCAGCAGGGCAGTCGCCCACCCTGCCCTTCTGGTTCGGCGAGGCGCCCGGTCGGACGGCAGAGCTGTCTCTGGCGGTGGCTGAATTGCGTCGCGAGGTGACGCGCTCGGCATCGACGCGATCCGAGCCGACGCGATCCGAGCCGACGCGATTCAAACTGGGCGAATCGACCATCGACGAGGCCATCGCGACGGCGACCCAGCAGCTGATGACCACACCCGGCATTGGGTTCGACGCAGCCGAGCAAATCGCGACCTATCTGCAGATCGGCCACCGCTGCCTTGGCGCGCTCCCAGACCAGAAAACACTGATCGTCGAGCGCTTTTTTGACGAAGCCGGCGGCATGCAACTCGTCGTCCATGCGCCGTTCGGGGCGCGGCTCAATCGCGCCTGGGGGCTCGCGTTGCGCAAGCGATTTTGCCGCGCGTTCAACTTTGAATTGCAGGCCGCGGCGACCGATGACGCCATCCTGTTGAGCCTCGGAGCGACCCACAGCTTTCCGCTCGATGACGTCTACAAGCTGCTGAACGCCAAGACCGTGCGGGACGTGCTGGTGCAGGCCTTGTTGGACGCGCCGATGTTTCAGTCCCGCTGGCGCTGGAACGCTGGTCGCGCCCTGGCTGTGCTGCGTTTTCGCGGCGGGCGCAAGGTGCCACCGCAGCTGCAACGGATGGATGCGGAGGACTTGGTCGCTGTGGTGTTTCCCGACCAGTTGGCGTGCCTGGAGAACGTGGTCGGCGAGCGGGAGGTGCCGGATCACCCGCTCGTGCGCCAAACCATCGACGATTGCCTGCACGAGGCCATGGATATTGGCGCGTTGGAGCACCTGCTGCGTGGGATTGAGGCGGGGGAACATCGCCTGCACACCGTCGATGCGACCGAACCGTCGCCGCTGGCTTTGGCGATCGTCAACGCGAATCCGTACGCATTTCTGGACGACGCGCCGCTGGAAGAGCGCCGCACCCAGGCCGTCAAAGCGCGCAACTGGCTCGACGCAGACAGCGCGCGTGACCTCGCGACGCTTGATCCGGCGGCGATCGCGCGGGTTCGCGATGAAGTGCGGCCCAATCCGCGCAATGCCGAAGAGCTGCACGATGCGCTGGTCATTCACGGGGTGCTCACCCCGGGAGATCTGGCGCTGGTGCCGGATTGGGAGCGCTGGCTGGCCAAGTTGAGCTCCGCCGGGCGCGCGACCTGCCTTGGCGGGCCGCAACAGGCGCAGCAGCTGGTGGCGGCGGAGCGTTTGGCATTGGTACGCCGATGTCTCGGCGAGCGGCCCGAGCGTCCGGCCATCACCCTGCCGGCGGCGCTCGCCGATCGGGACAACGACGCCGATGCACTGCAGGAAATCGTGCGCGGGCGCCTGGAGCTCTTGGGCCCCGTGACCGCGGGGGTCATCGCCGGTGACCTCGGGCTCGACGAAGGCGACATCGCGATCGCGCTGGCGGCCCTGGAGGCGCAGGGATTTGTCTTCCAAGGCTACTTTGAGCCCGGAATATCAGGGCTGCAGTGGTGTGAGCGTCGCCTGCTCAGTCGTATCCACCGCTACACCCTCGGGCGACTTCGGGCAGCGGTGAAACCAGTGAGCCACGCCGCTTGGGGGCGCTTCTTGGTCAGCTGGCATGGCCTGGACGCACCGGTCCACCAGAGCAGTGCGGCGTGGGTCACGGACCGGGTCGCGCTATTGCACGGCTGGAGCGCACCGGCGCGCGCCTGGGAGCACGCTCTGCTACCCGAGCGCCTGCCGACCTATGACGCATTGATGCTAGATGGCCTGTGCTTGTCAGGGCGGATGGTGTGGGCCCGTTTGGGTGCCCGCGAGGCGAGCGGCGGGCCTGTGTCGACCAGCCCCATTACGCTCTTACCCCGGGATCTGGCCGATGCTTGGCGGCGCGCCTCCCCACCAGCCGCGGACCTGGAGCTACCCGCAGAGGCGGAGAGCGTCGTCAAAGACCTAGCGCGGCATGGCGCGAGCTTCGCCGACGACCTCGCCCTGCGGACGGGGCAGCTGCAGACGCAGTTGGAGACGACGCTGGGGCGCCTCGTGAACGCTGGACGCGTTGGCTCCGATGGCTTTGGAGGGCTCCGGTCGCTGATCACCACGGCTGCGAAGACCAAGCGGCGAGGTCGGCGCGGCGTTACGATTGGCGTCGGCGGCAGCGGGCGATGGAGTCTGACGCCGCAGCCCAAGGGCCCGCTGTCCGAAGATGACGTCGAGACCATCGCGTGGGCCCTACTGCGCCGCTGGGGGGTGGTCTGCTACCGCATCGTTCGGCGCGAACAACATGCCCCGCCTTGGCGCTTGCTGCGACGTGCG
The DNA here is from genome assembly GCA_023954815.1 of Myxococcales bacterium. Lineage (GTDB taxonomy): Bacteria > Myxococcota_A > UBA9042 > UBA9042 > UBA9042 > UBA9042. The sequence goes on from JAGSHB010000144.1 coordinate 9,879, forward strand.
CTGCGACGTCTCGAAGATCGCGGTGAGGTGCGGGGAGGGCGCTTTATCGCTGGATTCTCGGGCGAACAGTTCGCTTTGCCTGACGCTGTCGGGGCGCTGAGGCGACATCGCGAGGCCCCCGAGGAACCGGTTTGGGTCTCGCTGTCGGCCGTCGATCCCATCAGCGAACTGGCCCGCGTCGCCGAGGCGCGACTACCGGCCGTCACGGGCAATCGGCTGCTGCTCCGTGATGGCATCCCAGTGGCGACGCTGGTCGCCGACGAAGTCCACTGGCTCGTCCCGGCGGACAAATCTGCACAGTGGGCGGCCGAGAAACGACTTCGCCGTGTGGCGGGAACGCATTCGCCGATCGGGTTGGGGTTGAGACATCAGACTCCGGGCACAGCCTCCTCTGTCAATTCGTGAGCGTAGATGCAGATCGACCATTGAAAAATTGTGTTAACGCGAGACCGGCGGTAGCGTGAGCTACCCCCACCCCCGGACGCGACAGTATATCGATAAGCGGAGAGCGGATGCCCTCAATCATCGCCGAGAGTTGGAGTGCTGTTGGTCGGACCTCAAACACCGCCTATTTCGCCGTCGATCCCGACATCCTGGTGATCATTCCTGACGCTGGGCTGAAGGACAACGGCGACTCAGCCCGTGAGAACGCCGAGTTTCAGAAGGCATACGCGAAATCGTTGCCAAATCAGTGCGCTGTCGTCGTGCAGATGGGAGGTCTTTTGTCCCAAGACGGTGAGGCCAGGCGCGTCTACCGTGACCTGATGGACAGCGGCCACTTCTACGGCGCAGCGCTGGTCGCCACCAACGCGATCTCTAAGGCGATCGCCAGCTTTTTCCTCGGTCTTACCCGCCCGAAGGTGCCACTCAAGGTGTTTGGCTCGTTCGAGGCCGCCATCGACTGGCACCACGAGATGCAACCCGGTGGAAAGCAATGATGAGTGCCGACGTCTCCAGTTGGGAACACTTCGCGAGCACCGACAACGCGGAGTTGTACCAAGTAGAGTTGGGTGTACTCGCCGTCGTCCCACACGACGCGAGCCACGACACGGCCGACACGGCTCGACAGAGTGTCGAAGCGCAGCACACGTTCTTGCGCGAGCGAGGGCAGCGCGGCGGGACGATTGTATTCATGGACGCCGTCCTGAAGCAGGATGCTGCAGCGAGAGCCGTGTACCGAGAGTTTCCCGATCCTGCCTTCATCGCTGGGTTTGCCCTCGTCGGATCGACCGCATTCGGCAGGGCTGTCGCATCGGTGTTTCTGGGACTGAGTCGTCCGCCGGTACCGACGCGCATGTTCTCTGACGCCAGAACAGCAAGTCGCTGGCTGCGCACGCAGTTGGAGGCGCAATGACGGACAAGTACGAGCTTTCGCCCGCCCTTGCTGAAGGCCTCATGCGGCTGGCTCAGGGCGAATTCGACCAGCCGATGCAGCGCTCATTCAACCGCGACGAGGCCGATACGGCGGCTTTTTTTGTCAACGCTATCGGCGAGGAGTTCCAGCGTCTGATCAGTCACGCGCAGGAGCAGGAGTCCCGCCTGTCGACCGCGCTCGAGGGCCTGACTGCAGCGCTCGTGGGTGTCGCGTCCGGTGATTTCTCGGCCAGAGTCGAACGGGACTACCGCGGCGATGAGGTCGATGTACTCGCGTACATGGTCAACAACACTGTCTGCGAGCTAGGGGAGTACGTCGCTGAGGCGGGACGCAAGGCCGAGGAGGACCGTCGACGCCTCGAAGAGATGGTGGCCGAGCGGACAGAGGCTTTGAAGCGTCTGGTGGATACTGATCCACTCACCAAAGCGCTGAATCGGCGGCGCCTGCTCGAAATCGCCGCCGATGAAATCGCGCGAGCGGAGCGGTACGGCCGCCAAATGTGCGTGGCGATGCTGGATTTAGACCACTTCAAGCTGGTCAATGACACCTTCGGCCACGCTATCGGCGACGAGGTGCTCAAGAGCGTGGTATCCGCTACGCAGTCTCGCGTTCGACGGCATGACACGGTTGGCCGCTACGGCGGCGAGGAATTTCTCTTGGTCCTGCCCGACACCGAACTTGAGGGCGCGATTATTGTTGCCGAGTCGGTTCGAAAGCGGATTGCTGCCATTGAGTTCATTGTCGACGAGACCACGGTGCCACTGTCGGTGAGCATCGGCGTAGCGGACTTCCGTCAGGGTGACGCGCTCGACGATGTGCTGCGCCGGGCGGATGACGCGCTGTATTCGGCGAAGCTCAACGGTCGCAACCGCATCGAGCGTGCGCGGGCAACGAGCAGGAAGCGACGGCTGAGTGTCGTGCAACGATCTGACTAGCGCCACGCCGATCGACGTTTGTGTCGTGACTTCGCCCTGAGTCCAAAACCAGATAAACAGCCCGAATATTAAGCCTATCGGCTAGCTTTTCGCTTTGAGATGACGGGCGCTGGTGCGGATTGTCACCTCGCACGCAGCCGCCATCAGCCGTTGCTGAGCCTCGCTGTTTTCAGAGACGACACGTAGCACTTGATCATCAGCCACACTCCGTAGACATTGGTCCGCCTCGACATCGCCACGCGCGTGCACCACATGCCGCCGACGGAGCGCCCCATGCCGCAATTTTCCGCCACCAGCTACGACCTCACCGACGCCGGCACGGCCCAAAACCGCATCGGCGGTACCTGGGTAGATGCCATCGGGGGGGAAACCATGAGCGTCCTCAACCCACGTATTGGTCATGATATGGGCCAGGTGGTGATGAGCGACGCCAACGACGTGGACGCAGCCGTGGCTGTGGCGCAGGTCGCTCAGGTGGGGTGGGCGGCGACGCCGATTAAGGCGCGGGCGCAGATTCTGCATCGCTGGCGGGTGCTGTTGGAGGCCAATCTCGACGAGCTGTCGTGGCTGGTCGCCCATGAAAACGGCAAATTGGTGGGCGAAGGCCGTGCCAGCGCGCTCAAAGGGATCGAGTGCTTGGAGATGGCCATCTCGGTCCCCAACGCCATCCAGGGCGGCATCTTGGAGGTCAGCAAGGGCATCACCTGTCAGCACCGCTACGAGCCGCTGGGCGTCGTCGCCGGTGTCGTACCCTTCAACTTCCCGGTGATGGTGCCGATGTGGATGGCGCCGCTCGCGCTGATCGCAGGCAACGCGTTCATCCTCAAGCCATCGGAGAAGACGCCCTTCGGCATGAGTCGCTTCGTGGAGCTGGCCGAAGAGGCGGGGATGCCGCCGGGTGTGTTTCAGCTGGTGCAGGGCGGTCGTCCGGCGGTGGAAGCGCTGGTGGATCACCCGGGAATCAAGGCCTTTGCGTTCGTGGGCTCGACCCGGGTGGCGAAACTGGTCTATGGCCGCGCGACTGCCCTCGGCAAGCGTGCGCTGGCCCTCGGCGGCGCCAAGAATCACCTCGTGGTGGTGCCCGACGCAGACGTCGAGATGACCGCTACCAACGTCGTCGCTAGCTCCATGGGCAGCGCCGGGCAGCGGTGCATGGCCGCCAGCGTGATGGTCGCCGTCGGTGATGTGACGGCCGTGGTGGATGCGGTGGTGGCCAAGTGCAAGGCGCTGACCCTCGGCGTGGATGTGGGCGCGATCGTCGACCCGGCTGCGGTGGCGCGCATCACCCAGCACATCGACTTTGCAGTGGCTGCCGGCGCGACCCTGCTGCTCGACGGGCGCAACGCGACGCCACCTGCTGGTGCTGAAGATGGCTGCTGGGTGGGGCCGACCATTTTGGACAACGTCACCCCCGACATGCCGGCAGGCTGTGAGGAGATCTTTGGCCCTGTCCTGTCGATCATCCGCACGGACACGCTCGACGAAGCCATCGCCGTGGAAAACGACAACCCTTACGGCAACGCGGCGGCGATCTACACGTCCAACGGCGGTACTGCGGAGTACGCCATCGGTAAGTTCGAAGCCGGGATGTGCGGCGTCAACATCGGCGTGCCGGTCCCGCGCGAGCCCTTCGCTTTCGGCGGCTGGAACGACTCGCGCTTTGGCCACGGCGACATCACCGGCGCCGATGGCTACCGCTTCTGGACCCGCGGAAAGAAGGTCACCGGCAAGTGGGCCCTCTCGTCCGACAACACGTGGATGTCGTAGCTAAAAGCCTGTAAACATGGGCTCAAATGAAAACTACCTAACCCGGATTCGACCAAACGAGGACAACAGCATGGATTCAAAGACGATGATCGACTTGTGCAAGAAGCACACGATGTACTCCTGGGCCAAGGGCAACGCGGTCAACCCGCTGCCGGTCGCTCGCGCGGAGGGCATTCACTTCTGGACACCCGACGGCAAGCGATTCATCGACTTCAATAGCCAGCTGATGAGCGTCAACGCCGGGCACGGTCATCCGAAAATCAAAGCCGCGATGAAGAAGCAGATCGACGAGATGCTCTTCGTCTTTCCGGGTACGGCGACGGAGCCACGGGCGAAACTGGGTGCGAAGCTCGCCGAGATTGCCCCCGGGGACATCAACCACTTCTTCTTCACCCTCAGCGGCGCTGAATCCAACGAGAACGCGATTCGCGCGGCCCGGATCTTCACCGGTCGGCAGAAGATCCTCAGTCGCTACCGCAGCTACCACGGCGCGACCAACCTGTGCATGCAGCTCACCGGCGACCCTCGTCGCTGGTACAACGAGCCGGGCACCCCAGGCATCGTCCGGGTGATGGATCCGTGGCCCTACGACTACAGCTTCGGCAAGACCGAGGAGGAGATTACTGCCAATAATCTCCAATATCTCGAAGAGATGATCATGTACGAGGGTCCGCAGACCATCGCCGCCATGATCATCGAGACCATCACCGGCACCAACGGCATCTTGCCGCCGCCAGCTGGCTACTTGGTCGGTCTCCGCGCCCTGCTCGACAAGTACGACATCCTGCTGATCTGCGATGAGGTCATGGCGGGCTTTGGTCGCACCGGCAAGTGGTTCGCCTGTGAGCACGGACCGATTGTGCCCGACCTGCTGTGCATGGCCAAAGGGCTGACCAGCAGCTACGCGCCGCTAGGTGCCGTGGGAATGCGCACAAAAATTGCCAAGCATTTCCAAGAGAACGTGTTCTGGGGCGGGCTGACCTACAACAGCCACTGCCTGGGGTTGGCCACGGCGCTTGCGAATATCGAGGTCTACGAGGAGGAGGGGTTGGTCGAAAATGCCGCCCGCCTGCAGAGCGTGATGACCGAAGAGATGCAGCGCCTCAAGGACAAGCACAAAACCGTCAAGTCGTTCCGTAATATCGGGCTTTTCGGGATGATCGACCTGCAAAAAGACAGCGAAGGCACCCCCATGGCCGGCTACAACAGCACGAGCGAGTGCATGGGTGTCCTAGGCGACAGGTTCCGTGAGTTGGGGCTGTTTACGTTTGTGCGCTGGGGCAGCTTTATGGCCAACCCGCCTTTGACCATCACCGAGGCGGAGTTGCGAGAGGCCTTTGCCATCGTCGACGAGGCGCTTGAGGTGACTCACGCCTATTTCGAGGGCGAGTAGCGCCCCAGCCGCCACCTCCATCTGCATATCCGGAGTCTCCGATGTCATCACCCACTGAAGGCGTCGCGCAGGCGCCGCTGACCGCTTCGTCTCCCTGCCTTGAAGGCATCCGGGTGCTGGACCTGACCCGTATCCTGTCGGGCCCCTATTGCACCGCGATTTTGGGCGACCACGGCGCGGACGTCATCAAGGTGGAGTCCCCTGCTGGCGATGATACGCGGCGTTTTGGCCCGCCCTTTGTGGACGGAGAGGCGACGTATTTTCTGAGCATTAACCGCAACAAGCGGTCGGTGATCATCGATCTGAAGACCGAAGAAGGTCGCGCCAAGCTGCACGCCTTGGCGAAGACGGCCGACGTGGTGGTAGAGAACTTTCGGCCCGGCACTGCGGAGCGCATCGGTGCTGGACCAGAGACGCTTCGGGCGATCAACCCGAAGCTGGTCTACTGCCATATCAGCGGCTTTGGGCAGACTGGGCCCTGGAGTAAGCAGCCGGGCTACGACTTGGCGGTTCAGGGGCTCAGTGGCCTGCAAGCGCTGACAGGTAAACCCGAGGGCGAGCCGACCAAGCTCGGGGTCAGCATCGCGGACTTGGTGACGGGGCTGTACGCCTCCCAGGCCATCCTGCTGGCGCTGTTTCGGCGGGAGCGGACGGGCGAAGGCGAGGTGGTCGACGTCGCCATGCTCGACTCGGTGGTCAGCCTGCTGAGCTTTCAGGCGGGGCGCTATCTCGGCGCGGGGATGAAACCGCGACGCATGGGCAATCAGCATCCGTCCATCGCGCCCTATGAGACCTTTGAGACCGCCGATGGCTGGCTGAACTTGGCCGTGGGCAACGACAAGCTGTGGGTGCTGGCCTGCGGTGTCATGGGGCTGCAATCCCTAGCCAATGATGAGCGATTTGCCCGCAATCCCGACCGCGTTGCGCATCGGGAGCTGCTACTGGCGGAGCTGGTGCCCGTGCTGAAGTCCCGCACGCGCGACGAATGGGTGACGGCATTCCGGCAGGCGGGCGTGCCCTGCGGTGAGATCTTGGAAGTGGAAGAGATCTTGGAGCACGAGGTCGTCAAAGCGCGGGAC
>JAGSHB010000169.1 GCA_023954815.1 Myxococcales bacterium
ACGCCGACGAGCGGGCCAGCGACCGACGTTGCGCTCGTCGACAGGTAGAAGCCCGTGTACGAGGTGCCCGTCGCCGAGCCGCCCTTGTTGGTGATGGTGTAAGAAACACCCACGCTTGTTCCGGCGTTGGCGCTAGTCTTGCTCAACTTCACCGCAGTCGGGGCCAAGTCCGGCTTGGCCAGGATGGTCACAGCGATGGCCTTGATGTTGTTGGACTCGCTGACCTCGATGTTCTTGCTCGTCGAGTCGACACGGTGGAGCAAGTAGTACTTGCCCGGTTTCACAGTCGTCGGAATCTTGAACGTGGCCTTGCCGTAGCCGCTGACCTGCGTCGGGCTGAGCGCGCCGCGGAGGAGGTTGGTGGTCAAGGCGATGTCGCCGGAACCGAGCACGCCGTTGGCGGAGAGGTAGAAGCGGCTGTAGTAGGTGCTGCTCTTGCCGGTGCCGATGTTGCGCTCGCGGTAGCTCACGGTACCCGTCGCGCCGGGCGCCCAGCCCTTTGCATTCGGCAGGGTGGTGTACGGCACCAAGTCGGAGCGACCCAGGATATTGACCTTGAGCCAACGCTGGTTGTTGAACTCGCTCTTCTCGGCGATTGCATTTGTGCTATCAGCCCGGAAAATCAAGTAGTACGTGCCTGTCTTGGTCGCCGCGGGGATGGTCGCGAGCGCCTTGACACTGACCTGGGCGCCCTTGAGGAGCCCACCACGCTTGATGTCGAGCAGCTTGATGTCGCTCTTGTCCCAAGTGGTGTTGGTCGACAGGAAGATGCTGTTGACGTAGGCACCGGCGCTCTTGTCACCGATGTTCTTCTCCGTCATCGACATCGTGTACTTGCTCGCCGCGTACATCGTCGTGGAGCCAGAGAAGGCGAGCGCCTGAATGTCTGGCGCTGGACCGACGGCAACTTTCACCCAACGGATGTTGTTGTTCTCGTTGGCTTCGAGCACAGCCTTGGCGTCGTCGACCTGCAGGCCGATGTAGTACGTGCCATTGGGCAGTGTCTTCGGGATCAGCGCGTAACGGGTTCCGCTCCAGGACTTGCCAGGATCGAGCGCCGAGACGTTCCAGCTGTACGCCTTGAGATCCTTGGAGTCGATCTTGGCGTCTTTCGAGATGTAGAACTGAGCCTTGGTGATTGGCGCCTTAATCGAGCCACCGTTGCTGACGACCAGCGAGAAGCTGACCTTGCCGCCCTGGAATGTTGCGGTGGTGCTCGGCTTGTAGGTGTTGATCCGAAGGTCGGACAGCCCCTGGACCTTGGTCAGACGCACGGAGCGGTTGTTGCCCTCGTTGGCCTCCTTGACCTTGTTCGTCGCGTCGACGACCACGATGACGTACCAGCCGCCAGTCTTGGTCGCTTCGGGAACCTTGGCCGTGAACGTCACCAACTGCAGCTTCTTGCTGCCGAGCGAGGCGACCGTCTTGGTGCCGATCAGCATGTCACCAGCGCCGAGCTTGGTGTCCTTGGACAGGTACAAGCGGTCAAAGCGCGAACCCGCCGAGCTGAAGCCCACGTTGCTGACCACATACTTCGCCGTCAGCGAGCTGCCCGCGAGGTAGAGCGTCTTGTTGAGCGACGGTGTGCCGGGCTTGAGGTCCGGCGCCAAGCTGCAGCCCGAAATCGGCGTGTTGCTGCACTTGCCGCCAGCGCAGGCGTCCTTGGTGCAGGGGTTCTTGTCGTCGCAGACGCTGGCGTCCTTGCAGGCGGTGCAGCCCGCGATGGCCTTGAAGGCGCAGTCGCCGGTCTTGGCGTCGCAGAGGTCGGTGGTGCATGCGTTGCCGTCGACACACTTGGGCTTGGTGCTGTTGACGCACACACCCTTGGTGCAGAGGTTGTTGACCGTGCACTTGCTGCCTTCTTTGCAGACTTTGCCCTCGTTGGTGACCTGCAGTGCGCACTGGCCGTTGCCCTTGTTGCAGGTGTTGACCTTGCAGCTGGTGTCCTTGCTAGCGTCGCAAGTCACGACCGTCTTTGGGTTGGTCACGCACTTGTTGTTCTGGCACATCGGCGTGCCATTGCAGAGATTGCCGTCGTCCTTGCAGTCCTCGTTCGACTTGCACTGGCAAGTGTTGGCGCCCGGGGTGCACTGACCAGCTTTGCAAGTGTCTTTGCCGGTACAGGCATTGCCGTCGTCACAGGTGACGCCGTCGGCGTTCGTGTTGACGCAGCCTGTCTTGGGGTTGCAGCTGTCTTTCGTGCAGACGTTCTTGTCGTCGCACGTGGACTTGGGCAGCGGAGCGCCGACGCACTTGCCGTCTTCGCAGACGTCCTTGCTGGTGCATGCATTGCCGTCGTCGCAAGAGTCGGTGTTGTTGTCGTGCTTGCAGCCCGTGTCCTTGTCGCAAGTATCCGTTGTGCAAGGCTTGCTGTCGTCACAATCCGCTGATTTTCCGGTGCATTTGCCGCCATCGCACTTGTCGTCGCTGGTGCACTTGCTGCCGTCATCGCACTTGCCGGCCTGCGCCTTGTGGGTGCACTCGCCGGTGGTCGCGTCACAGCCGTCAGCCGTGCACGGGTTGCCGTCGTCGCAGTCCTTTCCGCCGGTACCGCTGCAGGCGCCGTCCTTGCAGGCGTCCGTCGACGTGCACTTGTCCCCGTCGTCGCAGTTGCCGTCCACGGCGGTGTTGGTGCAGCCCGTCTTGGGGTCGCAGCTATCGGATGTGCAGGTGTTTTTATCGTCGCAGTCCTTCAGCTGACCGGTGCAGCCATCTTTGCCGCACTTGTCTGCCTCCGTGCAGGGATTGCTGTCGTCACAGTCACCACCAGTCGAAGCCGTGTTGATGCAGCCCTTCTTCGGGTCACAGCTATCAGCCGTGCAGGGGTCAGAGTCATCGCACGTCGACTTCTGGCCAGCGCACTTGCCGCCGGTGCAGACGTCCGTGTCGGTGCAAGGATTGCCGTCGTTGCAGCTGCCGCCGTCCTTGGCCTTTTCGTTGCTGCACTTGCCAGTCTTGCTGTCGCAGAGGTCGATCGTGCAGGGGTCCGAGTCGTCGCAGGACTTGGCCACGCCAGCAGCGCATGCGCCATCTTTGCAAGCATCTTTGTCGGTGCAGGGGTCAGTGTCGTCACACGCGGCGCCGTCATCGTTCGTCGTCGTGCAGCCCACCGCGATGTCGCAGGCGTCTTTGGTGCAGGAGTTGCCGTCGTCGCAGACCTTCGTCTTGCCACCGGCACACTTGCCGTCGGCGCAGGCCTCGCCCTCGGTGCACACGCTGCCGTCGTCGCAGACACCCGTGTTGTTGGCGTTGGTGCAGCCCGTCTTGGGGTCGCAGCTATCGTCGGTGCAGGGGTTGCTGTCGTTGCAGTCAACTGCAGAACCAGCGCATTTTCCCTGTGAGCAAGCGTCGTTTTCGGTGCACTTGCTGCCGTCGTCGCAGGACTCGCCGTCTTTCGTCGGGCTCGCCGTGCAGGCGTACTTGTCGTCCGTGCCCTTGTCGCACGAGTTCTCCGTGCACAGGTTGCCGTCGTCGCAGGTTGTGTCGTCGATCTTGTCGTTGCAGTCGTTGTCGATGCCGTCGCACACCTCGTCAGGTGGGGTCGTGGGCTTACAAGGCGGCTGGCAGACTTTCGCGCCGCCGCCAGCAGGGGGACGACAGTCTTTCGAGTCACAATCGTCAGCCTTCTCACACGCACAGCCGGTGCCGCCAGGGCAGGTGCCCGCGCCGTCGGTTGTGCTGCCATCGGTTGCACTGCCGTCGGCTGTTCCACCACCGTCGCCGGCGGTGCCTGCGTCGTCACCAGAGGACGCATCATCGTCGCCGCCAGCATCCGTCGCGACTGCGGTGTCGTCGCCGCCTGTCACATCCGTTGCGGCCGTCGTGTCGTCTGAGCTGGCCGCATCGTCGCCGCCCTTAGCGTCGTCGGACGCGGTCACGTCGTCATCGCCGATTTGACCGTCGAACAGGCCGCCGTCTCCAAGAGAACCGGAGTCCGGAACAGCATTGCCGTTGCCGGGGGAGGGATCGCCACAGGCAATCATTGAGATAGCTGCGAACAACACGATGACGGTGTGCAGGCGTAATTTTACGAACATGATGAGCGCTCCTGATGCAACAAGACTGTCGCGGGCTCTACATTGGATGGGTCTGTGGTTCGCCGTCGCGCATCCACTGAGGGGCATCCTGGACAATCCCGCGTGGTCTAGACGCGCCGTGGCTATAAGTCAATGAAGAATTTCTCGCACCAGAGATTTCCGACGTCACATCAAGTGTCTACGCATTTCTGGGTCATGGTTGGGTCTCGGCTGATGCTCGGCTGCCTGGCATGGATTCGGCAGGGCAGGGGGCGGCCACTTGCCCCAGTGTGACAAGTCACGATGTCACACTGGGGACAATTGTGCGTTGTCGTGCTGGCGCTGATGCTTCGGACCATGGGTCGCGATGAAAACACCAACACTAACAGATGTTTGACGTCATGTTTGCACGTTGGCATGGAGTCTGCAGTTAAGAACAGCAAGCGGCTCACGGGGAGCCGCGCGAGAGGGGCCAACGGCCGCGACGCTTGCGTCGCGGCCGTTGATTTTTTTTGGTCCTGCCGCCGTTCCAACCCGCTCAGTTCAGCTGTGTTTGAATCAGCTTCTCAAGCGTCTTCAGGTCCGCGAACGCTGGGTAAGGAGGCCCAGGCCAGTGTGTCTCGGCGGGCAGCGTCGACGCGCCGGACCGTCGGACCATTTCCTCGATGAGGGCCCGCCAAATTTCCGAGCGCTTGGCAGTCGGCGCACCCAGCGCACTGAGGTTGATGTTGGCCAAGGGAATTCGCCACAACTCAGAGCGCCCGTTGCGCTCGAGTAGCACGAGCGTCATGAGTGCGCGACGTTGTTCGCCGGCCGGAACGAGCCCTACGGCGACGGATCGAATCGCTCGCCATAGCAGCACGCTCTCTCCTCCCCCAGCGATGTGGACACCGTATCCACCATCGACCCGTCGGGAGATGCTCACGTCGTGCACTTGGTCCGGGCTCAACGTGACTGTCGGAGCAATCTCGGCAGGCGTAGCCCGGAGCAGTTTTGCGTCGAGCTCGCGGCGCGCACGTGCGGCGGCACCACTATCTAACGCCTGGGTGAGCGCTTGCTCATCGATGTCCGTCGCTTCATCGGGAGAGGAACTCATGACGGGTGACTCCTTGTTCGCATCATCGGTCGCTGGCAATTGCGCAGCGCGAATGGAACGCATGTCCTGGTTTTTCGGGTTCGATGCGTCCTTGGCAGCTTCCACGCCCGAACTTGTGTCAGTTGTGGCCTCTGGTTTCGGCTGGGTTGCGCGTGTGTCCGCGAGTACCAAGTTCGGCCGCGTGGCAGGCGCGAAATCGAGGTCCGATGCTGGATCAAACCCGTCGCCGCCGGCGGCCTCCCGTTCATCGCTGGGCGCGCCGAGGTGGTCATTGTTATTGCTGTTTGCATTTGCGGGTCGTTCCGGGCTCCCATCTCGGCTCTCCGTCTCGCTCTCGTCCCACGAAAAGGCCGCTAGGCGAGCGCGATGGAGGCCTGAGTCCGCATGCCGGTCAGCAGATGTCTCGGGTACTGGTTGCGCTGGGACCTGTTGCCCGTCAGTCGAGGCTGGGGGAGCTGCCGTTGGGTTTGCAGGTTGCGGCGCGGACTCATTGAGAGGGCGCGGCGTTCCCGCCACATCGCGCCATCCTTCGGACAGGGGCGACGCGCGAAGGGTTTGCTCTGCGTCGAGCGGCGCGGCTCCTTTCGCCTTGCGCGGTGGAATCCAACCCGCGCTTTCCATGGCGATTGCGCCGACCGCGCCACTTCCCACTGAAGCGATGAGGCCGGCGAACACACCCGCGTCGCCGCCCAGAGATGTCACCGTCACCAACCCAAGCCACAGGGCACCGTAGATCCACGCTGGCGCCGTCTTTTCTGTCTTGCCGCTGGGCAACCAGATGGCGTAGGCGATCGGGGCCTCTCGAAATCGCCACAGGAACCCACCGACGCAGGCACTGACTGCCATCGAAGCGCCCACAACTGGCGATGCGCTCTCTGGGCTGACCAGACCGGCGACGAGTGCCCCCATGATTGCGCCGCCGACAAACACGCCGACAAGCGGGCGCGGACCCCATAGAGACTCCAACGGCGGGCCAACCAACAACGCCAGAAACAGGACATGCAGCAGGGCAGGAACAAGACGACCATTGACCCACATGTACGTCAAAATCCCGTACTGCATCAGGCCTTTTCTCGGTATGAATGACAGCGAACGCCAACCGGTCGCATTGAGTTCTGATTGCAGGGCATCACACCGTTGTCTCGCAACCTTGGCATCTTCAGCGTTGGCAGCCGCACCAACGTCACCACGTGCGGTGAGCATGTGCAGACAGTCTTTCGGCACAGGGAGGGCCGGGTGGCTCGCCATGTGACTCACAAACGCGCCCCAACCTGGCAGCTTTGCGGGGTCGGACTCCGGCGCTGGAACGAACAGCGCACCCACCAACAAGATGGCGGCGAGCCCCAAAGAGGTCCTGCGTTGGGCAGGGGGCGGCTGGTCAGAGAGTCCGAGCGGTAGGAGCATGAACAGATCGCCGGGATCGCGCCGGGCAGCCGACAGATGATTTGTGGCTCTCACGCGTCACCGCAACTGTATCCCTGCGCGGCCAATGGGTCGAGGGCATCCGTGACGGCAGGTCGATATCCGCCGCTGACCACATCGTGTAGCCTGAGGGCGACCGATGCGCCATCGGGGCCCCCGCTCGTCTACCGCCGAGTGCCATCGTTGCGATGGGAATGGGGCAGATGACGCCGAAGAGACGGGGGCGTCATGAGCCGTGAGCGATTTGCCGCAGAGATAGTGGCTGCCGGGACTGCTCGATCGGTCGCTGCCCCCGACAACACGTTCGCCGTACCCGATGACGCCGGGTCGCCAGGTGACATCGTGCTCCTCGCTCGGACCACCAGCGGCGAGCCACCGGTTCACAACGTCGTTTGTTCGTTAGCCGACGGTTTGTCCGCAAAAGCGGCTTTGTGGCGATTGGCCCTTGGTCTCGGGCATCCTGCGTCCCATTCAACTGCAGTTCTCGCTGAAGCCGACGCGTGCCTGCGCAGTCCGGGCATCGACGATCCAGCCCTGTTGGATTGTACGTCCATGCCGTTCGTCACCATCGACAATGCGGGCTCACGTGACCTCGATCAGGCCATCTTTGTCGAGGCGTCCAGCGACGGGTTTTGCGTGAGATACGCCCTAGCCGACGCGTCCTACTATGTCCGCCCGGGCTCAGCGCTCTTCGAAGAGGCCATCGCTCGTGGAGCGAGCTACTACATGCCCGGCGTCTCGATTCCGATGTTGCCGCGGTCGCTCAGTGAGGGGCTCATCAGCCTCTGCGCCAAGGAGGCGCGGCGTAGCGTCGTGATGGAGATGCAACTCGACACCGAGGGGCGCTGTTCGTCAGCCAAACTCGTCCGCGCCAAGATTCGCAGTCGCGCCAAGCTGACATACGCCGCAGTGCAGGCCTTTTATGCAGCGGGGGACCATCATCCGCTCGCCGGCACTGCTTATGCCGAGAGCCTCCGGTGTCTGGCCGAAGTGGGAAAGTTGCGCATCGCATTGGCCCGCGCCGCAGACGTCGTGTCTTTTCACCGGTCGGAAGTCGACGTGCAAATCGAGGGAGCCTCCTTTTCCCTCGTCAGCGATCGGCGCTTACCCATCGAACGCTACAACGAGCAGATCTCGCTTCTTTGCAACGTGGAAGGCGCCAGGATGATCGCTCACGAGGGCGTTCAGGGCGTGTTTAAGGTTCATGGTCCGCCCCCATCGGACAAGCTCGAGCGGTTTGTGCGGCTGGTCGACGCATTGGTTCAGGTGCGTGGCCTCGACCGAGACAGTTGGCGTTGGCACAGGGGGCGTGAGCCGTTGGCCGACTACATCGATCGCTTGCCGCGGTCGGGACCCCATGCGCACGTCTCTCAGGCCATCGAGCGACAGGCGATGATGACCAACATCGGAAGCGCATTTTCAACTGGAGCAGCCCCTCACCACGGTGTCGGCGCGGAGGCCTACGCCCGCTTTTCGGCGCCCATGCGGGAAGTGGTCGGTGTGTTTACCCACAAGGAGGCGCTCGAACATGCTGGGCTGATTCCGCAGGGCGACCCCGAGGCGGATGTTGAGCTGCGTGAACGGGTGGTGACTTCGGCCAATCGCGCACGGCAACGACAGTCGCGTCTCACCAAATCGGTCAATCAACACGTGTTGGACACGCTCATGGCCCGCGAATTGAAGATGGGCGAGCGCCAGCGCTGGCGCGTGGGGACGTTGTTGGGCATGAGCGCCACGAAGCTCTACGTGCAGTTGGATCTGCCCCCGATTGAGATCAAGGTCTACGTACGGGATTTGCCGAGAGATGGCGCAAGACCCCGGATTTTGGCCCACGGAGCCAGCTTTCAGCTTGGAGATCGAGAAATCGCCGTGGGGGATAGACTGGAGCTGCGGGTCAGCGGGCGTTCCGAGCGAAGTGGTCGTTGGGCCTTCGAAATGCGCTTTTTGTAGCCGGCGCACGAGCAGCGCGCGATTGCGCCCTGGATTCGCTCTGCGGGATGCCTAAGCTGAATCCAACCCATCGACACACAAGAATCGATTTGCAGTTGCATGCGTCGATGGGAATTCGCTAGGCTCCTTTTTGTTAGGGGCACAGCTTTCGGTCGTCGCGCAACTCGGGTGGATCCGTTGGATCTTCGTCTGTGACGCGGCGCAACGTGGAGCGGCCGTGTCACACCCTCACCTAAATTCTGGATTTGTCGGGCTGTCTGAAGCCGTCGGACAATTCAAAACTGTCAGGCCATTGCCGCGACGTCATCTACTGGCTCGCGGCGGCGCCTCATCCGTGTCCCGGCGATTGCTGCTCGGCACCGCGTTGGTTTCGCTGGTGTTCGGAGGCGGCTGCGTCGACCAGGACGCGGCGTTTCGGCGCGCTGGTGGCAACGCCGCACCGCAGGAAGTCGGCGGGTCGATCATCGCCCACGATAGCGCCGGCCAGCGGTTCGTCGTGCTGTCGGCTGCCGGTGAGGGCGTCAAGCCGACGTTTGTCCCTTGGGCGCACAAGGCCGAGCGCACGAGTTTGGCTGGCGACGGAAAGCGCTTGTTGGTGATGGACCAAGCCGACCGTGTGCTGGGTGCCATCGATCCTGCAGCCGGCAAGGCGGAGACCTGGGCGCTGCCGAGCGAGTTCACCACACTGACGCCGGGCCCTGATGGCCAATTCGCCGTGATGTGGCACGCAGACGGCGGCGCGCTGGCGACCAGCTTGGTCAATCCGTCTGAAGTGGGGCTCATCGATCTCACAAAGCCCGCAGCTGATAAGGATAACCCGCGCGTCGCGACTATTACTGGCCTGTCTCGTCCGCCGAAGCGGGTGCAGATCTCGCCGACGATCGCCGCAGGTGATGGCAGCCACCGCGTTGTGTGGGTCGAGTCGGTGTCGATGATTGGTCTCGCTGACTTCGGCCCTGGCGGTGTCCGCACCCTGGTTGTGCCGCTCACGCCGCCTGAGAGTGAGGTTGGGATCTTGCCGACCAAGACGGTCGTGTCCGTACAGGGCGCGACGCTGCATCTGTACCTCATCGCGAGCAACAGCAATGACGTCGTGCACCTCAGCGTTGCGGTGGGGGGCGACAAGCTCTCGACCTCCATCGACCAGCTCGCTTCGGGCAAGGTGCCGACCGACCTGATTTTATTCGGTGAAGGAGACAAGCAACGCATCGCCACGCTGAACCAGGCGTCCAAGGAGATCGCTGTCCTCGATCCGAGCACGGGCGCGGGTACCTACGTCACCCTGGCCCATTCGGCGAACCGTTTCGTGACCTTCAAAGACGAACAGCAAGCGCCCTGGGCGCTGCTCTGGGCGGAAGGAGGCGCGTCACCGTGGTTGCAGTTGGTAGCGCTCGATCGGGTCGAGAAAAAGAAGGGAAAAGCCGTAGATGTGCTCAAAGCTGAGCTCGCTGTACGGGAGGTGATACGCCTCGATGGCTACTTCGGATTGCGCCACAACAGCACCGTGACCGGGGTGAGCTTGCTCCAGCCCTCGACCACTAAGTTGACGAGTTTTGCGGGTACCGGCCTCGTCAGAGGGCTGCGTATGCGCGGGGATAGCCTCTTCATTCACGGCCAGTTTGGCGCCACAAGTCGCGTCAGTCGCATTGAGCTGTCGGACCTGCATGGCTCGTCCGTGGCGATGAGTCCTGGCGGCGACAAAATGCTGGAGTTTGGCGATGCAGGCGTCGCGATCACCGGGCAGGGCTTGGGAGGGTTCCGCGCGGCCATCTTCGTGTCTGGTGACCTGACGACCAAGCCGATTTGGCTGGAGGGTTTGTTTCTCACCGGACTCCTCGACCGTAAGGAGGACAACTAATGATCCGCACGACGATTGTTCTACTCGGTCTCGCTACTGCATTCGCCCCGTCATCGGCCCATGCTTGGGGCGTCAACCTCGATATCACCGGTAAAAACAGCCAATTCGTCAATCGCGACGCTGGCGCGGTGAGCGAGCGCATGTCGACGACGGGAACCCACCTGCGGCTCGGCGCGGCGCTGAATAAGCACCTCTCCATCGAAGGCAATTGGCACACCTTCAAGACCGATGCGTGGCTGCTCGGCGAGCTGGGCGCCAACACCGACGCGGACATCCTCACGGCCGGCGCGTCCTATGCGTGGCGCCCTGTCAGCTGGATGCGGCCGTTCATTCGCGGTGCCGTCGGCATCGGTACGACGGGGGTGGCGTTTCATCAGTCCACGACCGCGACCGGCCGGGTGACGGCGCCGACCCTGTCTGCTGCTGGTGGATTTGAGCTGCTCATCAAGCCGGGAACCATCGTGCGTGGGCGGGATTTCACCATGGGCTTCACGCTTGAGTTTGGCTGGATGCACGTCTTTCACTCGGACTTGACGCTATCCACGGAGCGCACCACCACGCCAGAGACCACTGCGACGGAGATCGACGCTGGGGCGCTTGGCTGGTCTGCCTTCACCACGCGTTTCGGCCTCGTGGTTCGGATCTAGGAGGGTGAGATGATCGCTTCAAGATTCGATACCCATCGCCGGCGACCGCGGTCCGTGACCAAACCAGCGCGACCGATGGTGTTCGGCAGGTTGCTCGCGTGTGCCGTGTTGGTGGCCAGTGGATTCGCTTGCTCCGCCTCCGATGGCGGCTCGTCAGGTACGTCCGCGACGTCCGATGGCGGGTGGGGGAGCGGTGGTGGCGCCGAGTATGACGGCGGCTCCTCCAGTTCTGACGCAGGCGGCGGCACGACCAAGCCCGATCTACCGCCCGAAGTTGAAAAAGAGGTTGATTTTGGAGCCCCTGAGGGCAGTCCCAACTTCGTTTTTGTGCCCGTCAAAGGGGCCGACGAGGTGGTCAAAGTCAGCGGCAAGACGTTGAAGGTGACCCTGGTCGAGGTCGGCGACCGGCCGACGGTCATCAAGGTCGTTCCCGGCCAAGACAAGGTCGTGGTGCTCAATTCGGGCAGCGATGATGTCTCCGTGCTGACATCGACCGAGACGACAGACGACGTGCGCTCCGAGAGTGTGCTGCCCCACGGCAACGCCCTGTCGCTCGATCCCACGGGAAATTGGGCGGCGGTTTTCTACGACCACGCGCGCGCCAAGCCGGGTGACCCGGTGGGTAGCTTTCAGGCCATCAGCCTCGTTCGGGTAGGCGCTGGGCAGACCGGCTCGATGGAGGTCTCGGTTGGGTTCCGCCCCAAGGCCGTGCACTTCACGACGGGTGCCAAGCAGGCCCTCGTGGTCACCGACGACGGGATCTCCATCATCGAGTTGGCGACCGTGAAAGACGGCGACGTCATCCCCGCCGTGCCGGTGTCGGCCGACCCCTTCGCCAAGCCGAAAGAGCGCGAGGTGCAAACGACGCCCGATGGGACTTGGGCGGTCGTGCGGCAGAGTGACCTCAAAGGGCTCGTGGCGGTTCATCTGCCGACGAAGAAGCTGGTGGGGATCCCGATGACTTCCGTGCCGACCGACTTGGATCTGTCGCCCGATGGCAGCCAGGTGCTGGCCGTGCTCCGGGATAGCTCGGAGGTGGCGTTGGTGGGACTGCCGAAGCAAGCGACCAACAGCTTGGCGGGCAAGCTCATTAGCGTAAAACCGCTGACGGCGGGGCTCGCTCGCATCACCAGCGATGGCAAAAAGGCGCTCCTGTACACGTCGGTCGGCGGCATCGAGCAGGTGGCGACCCTGGATATGGCGACCGCAAAAGTGCAGCCGAAAGCGCTCCGAAAGACCGTAGATTACGTGTTTTTGCCCAAAGGTGGCCACACGGCGGTGCTGGTCCACAAGCCAGCGAAGGGGCCGATGTATGACCTCGACGAGACGGAAGCCTTCGTCGACAACAGCTACGGCTACACGCTCTTCGATCTGAACACTGGCTTTACGAAGCTGGTGCTCACCCCGGTGCCGCCGCTGGAGATCGTGACCTCGAAGGGGCCTGGTACCGAAGGTGTTCCGGCGAAGGCGTGGTTGCTGCTGCCTGACCCACAGGGGCTATCTCACGAGGTGCAGGAGGCTGCGTTGTCCAACCTACTGACGACCTCTCACCCGCTCGGCAGCAAGCCGCAGCACGCGCGCTATCTGCACGGCGCTGGGGTGTTGGCGGTGACGCAGCAGCATCCGAGCGGGCGGATTACGTTTATCGACACAGACAAGGGCACGGCGAAGACCGTCACGGGCTACGAGCTCAATGGGCTGGTGAAATGATGGCTGCTTTGCGCGTGTTTCGAGTTGCTTTCGTCGTGACCTTGGCCGTCGCGCTGGTTGGTTGTGGCAGTGATGATTCAGCGACTTCTGGCACTGCATACGGCGGCTGGAACGGCGGCACGAGCCAAAAGTTCGATGCATCGAGCGACGGAGGATATGGAGGATCCCCAGGCTCAGGCGCCACCGACGCGGGCTCCTCAGCGAAGCCAGACTTGCCGCCGGAAAAGGAAAAAGAGGTTGATTTTGGAGCGCCTGAGGGCAGTCCGAACTTCGTCTTTGTGCCGGTGAAGGGCGCCGACGAGGTCGTGAAGGTCAGCGGCAAGACGTTAAAGGTGACCCTGGTTGAAGTGGGCGACCGGCCGACGGTCATCAAGGTGGTGCCCGGCCAAGACAAGGTGGTGGTGCTCAACTCGGGCAGCGATGATGTCTCCGTGCTGACCTCGACGGAGACGACCGACGACGTGCGCTCCGAGGCGGTGCTGCCCCACGGCAACTCGGTATCGCTCGACGCCACCGGCAACTGGGCGGCGGTGTTTTACGACCACGCTCGCGCGCAGACGGGCGATCCGGTCGGTAGCTTCCAGGCGATTAGTTTGGTGCGTGTCGGCGCTGGGCAGACTGGCTCGCTGCGGGTCTCTGTCGGCTTCCGGCCCAAGGCTGTGCACTTTACCACCGGCGCCAAGCAGGCCCTCGTGGTGACGGACGATGGCGTCTGCATCATCGATCTGGCGACGGTCAAAGACGGTGACGTGGTGCCGGCGGTGCCGATCTCGAGCAATCCCTTCGCCAAGCCGAAAGAGCGGGAGGTGCAGACCACGCCCGATGGGACCTGGGCGGTGATTCGGCAGAGCGATACCAAGGGGCTGACGGCGGTGCACCTGCCGAGCAAGAAGCTGATCAGCATCCCGATGAGCTCGGTGC